>CAZDYD010000042.1:0-23531 GCA_964509715.1 uncultured Chitinophagales bacterium | reverse complement strand
AAAGTCAAATTATATTATTTATGAAATTTATAGTCTGTATAAAACAAGTTCCGGATGTATCTGCCCCAATCCAGATCCGCAACGGTGAACTCTCGATGGATTCCGACCGAATGGTTCTGAATGCGTACGACGCTTCCGCCGTCGAAGAAGCACTGGTTCTTACCGAGAAGCATGGCGGTACTGTGGAGGTCGTCCTAATCGGTCCCGACAAAGCCAAAGAAACCATTCGCAAAGCATTGGCCATGGGGGCTGAGAGCGGACACCACATCGTTATGGAGGACACCTCCGGACTCGATTCATCCGCTTTTGCATCCATCCTGAAATCTTTTTTCGAAAAACAATCCTATGACATTATTGCCGTGGGAAAACAGTCACAGGATACCGATGCCGGTCTCGCTGGATCCATGCTGGCAACCCACCTCGAATTACCTTATGCGGCCAACGCTGTAGGACTCGAGCTTGAAGGAAACACATTGGTTGTAAAACGTCAGGGTGATACAGGTCAGGAAATCCTTGCACTTCCAGCTCCATGCCTTGTTACATGCTCAAATGACATGAACAATCCACGTATTCCAAGCCTCAAGGGGATCATGGCATCCAAGAAGAAGAATGTTGAAAGTTACACCCTGGAAACCCTTGGCCTAAACGTTGACTCCTTACGAACTCAAGTGGTCAAAACACATACCCTTAGTTACCAGAGTATGCCTGCACGTGAGCCTGGGAAAAAATTCGAAGGCGATGCCGAGGAGCTGGCAACCACCCTCGCCAACCTGCTGCTAAACGAAGCAAAAGTCCTTTAATCCGATATTATTACATTATGAGTACCTTTTTAGTTTACATTGCAACGTCAGAAGGCAAAATCAAGAGATCTTCACTTGAAGTTCTAAGTCACGCCCGTGAACAAGCCGGCAAGAATGGCCTCGATCTTTGCGCAGTTGTTGTCGATTCCGATGCGACACGTTACACCGATGAAATTCAATCTATTGGCGCTACCCGGATCGTCGGCATATCAAATCCAGTGTTCAAATCACACCTGAACGCCCCACTTATGCAGGCACTGTCACTGGCGATTGAAACCGTAAAACCAACCATTTTCGCATGTGCATCCACCGAAGCAACTAAAGATGTACTGGGTGCCCTGGGTGCAAAATTCGGTGCCGCTGTACTGCCTGATGTTGCGAGTTTTGAACTGACCTCTAAAGGAGTGTCGGCACTGCGTCCTGTCATGGCAGCTAAAGTGTTATCACAAAACGAGGCAAAAGCCGATCTGACTCTGATATCAGTCCGTTCCGGATCGTACGATGCCAGCGCATCACCGGTCGTAGCAAAGTTCGAAACACTGAATTTCGAACCTGCTGATTTCAAAGCTGTACTGCGTGAAATCCTTACCAGTGCTGGTGAAAAAGTAGATCTTTCAGAAGCACAAGCAGTTGTTGCTGCCGGTCGTGGGGTCAAAGATGAAGAAGGACGAAAACTGATTGAAGATTTAGCCGCTGTTCTGAATGCTGCAATCGGTGCATCCCGCGCTGTGGTTGAAACAGGATTATTCCCTGCCACAGCTCAGATTGGACAGACCGGGAAAGTGGTATCCCCACAACTATATTTTGCAATCGGTATCTCTGGAGCCGTACAGCACACCGCAGGAATGGCAAACAGCAAAGTTATTGTAGCCATCAATAAAGATCCGGATGCCCCAATCTTCCAAATGGCCACCTACGGACTCGTCGGTGATCTTTTCAAAATTCTACCTTTGCTAACAGAAGAAATCAGAAAAATCAAACAAAGCGCCTGATTATATGGACGATAAATTCGATTGTATTGTCATAGGAGGTGGAATCGCCGGACTCAGCGCTGCGCTGACCCTCGCCCGCAACAACATGAAGTTTCTTCTCATTGAACGAGGAGAATTCAGTGGGGCAAAAAACGTATCCGGCGGGGTTCTATGGGGGACGCGTCTCAATGATCTGATTCCTGAGTATTGGAATGAGGACAATGGCTTTGAACGATACGTAAACCACAGACGCCTTACCTTCCTCGACGATACATCATCGTTTTCTATCGATTTCAAATCAGAACATTTTCAGGATCCACCCTATAAGGGACTGATCGTTTTGCGAAGTCGTTTCGATAATTGGTTGGCAGGTAAGGTGGAAGAAGCCATTGCAGCCAGTGATTTTGCCGAAGAATCCTTCCTCGCCCCGAATATCCTGGTCGAAGAAGTCCTGATGGAAAACGGTAAAGCCATAGGAATTCGAACTGGTGAAGAAAAGTTCTTTGCCGATTGTGTGATCATTGCTGAAGGAGTCAATAATCTACTCACTCGCCAGGTCGGACTTCAGGACAAGTATGTCCCCGCCGACTATATGGCTACAGGTGTTAAAGAGATCATTCGTTTCGACCAAAAAGTACTCGAAGACCGCTTTCAACTGGAAGGCAATGCCGGCATGACCAACGAATTTATCGGTTATGCATCGAACGGGGTGGAAGGTGGCGGATTCCTGTACACCAATAAGGACACAGTTTCTATCGGATTAGTGCTCAATATTAAGAGCATGCGTGAAAAAATGGGACAGGACAAGAAAATTTACGACATCCTCACTCATTTTAAATCCCACAAAGCGGTTCGAGATATGCTACGCGGCGGAGAAGTGGTCGAATACTCGGCACATGTGGTATCTACTGGTGACATGCGCGCTATGCCAAAAGAACTATATACAGATGGTGTCCTGCTGGCCGGCGAATCTGCCAATCTACTGCTGAACTCTGGAAAAGCGATCCAAGGTATGGATTATGCTATGGAAAGTGGCATATTAGCGGCTGAAACTGTCGTTGAGGCAAAATCCAAAGGAGACTTCTCCAAAACCACCCTCAGAGAATATCGCAAAAAACTCGATGACAGTTATGTGATGAAAGATTTACGCAACTTCCAAAGTGCGGTCAATTTCCTTCATACTGAAGAGATGTTCACCAGCGTTCCTAAAATAGTGAATGATTTTGGGCGCCAATTCTTCACTGTAGATAATAAACCTACCGACAAAACACCCGCAATGCTTAAAAAAGCCGTAAATAAGCATTCATCATTCTGGAACCTGATCAAACTTGGCATTAAAGGAGCACGATCTTTATGAAAAAAATGAGTATCTCGGAAAGACTCGGACTGGTGAGTTATGTGAATCAGGGGCTTTCGGAAGCCAAACCACATATTTTGGTCGATACCGATATATGCAACAATAATTGCAATCATAAATGCACCACCTACGTGTGTCCGGCCAATTGCTACACCCTTGATGAAATCGGAAAGGTACATTTTCAATTTGAAGACTGTATCGAATGCGGCACATGTATGTATGCCTGCGACAAAGGGGCTGTAAATTGGAACTACCCGAATCCCGAAGAAGGACGTGGTGTCAAATGGAACTTCGGTTGAGATTCAGACTGTTTCTGTAATATCATACCGTAGAAATCAATTTTTTTAACTATAACGCGTTTCTCAATGACTATAGGGAAGCGCTTTTCTAAACACTATTCGACAACGATATGGAAAAAACCATCGCCAGCGCACTCTCATACGACCTCACACCCGATCAGATAATGATTCGCGATACCGCCAAAGATTTCACCGAGCGCTTCGTTGCACCCGGTGTTATTGATCGTGATACCAAAGCCGAATTCCCGCACGGACTCGTAAGTGAACTCGCTGAAATGGGACTCATGGGTATGATTCACCCGGAACAATTCGGTGGTGCAGGTGCAGACGCCGTAAGTTTCGCCCTTGCACTCGAAGAGATTGCCCGGTGGGATGCATCCTTGGCACTTACCGTTGCTTCGCATACATCCTTATGCTCTGCACATATAGCTTTAGCCGGAACCGACGCCCAGAAGCAAAGATTTCTGACCCAACTGGCAACTGGCGAGGTATTAGGTGGATGGGGACTCACTGAACCCGGCTCTGGTAGTGATGCCTCAGGCATGAAAACCACTGCTGTTAAGGATGGAGACCAATGGGTATTGAACGGTGCAAAAATTTTCATCACACAGGGGTCTGTCGGTGGCATTTTTGTCATCCTTGCAGTCACCGACCGTGACAAAGGACCTAAAGGGATCAGTGCATTTGTGGTCGAAAAAGGTACCCCCGGATTCTCACATGGACCCAAACTCCACAAACTTGGAATGAATTCGTCCGACACATGTGAATTATACTTCGAAGACTGTCGCATTCCAGCCGAGAACCTCCTCGGTGAAATTGGTCACGGTTTTATCGACACCATGAAAATCCTGGACGGTGGACGAATAGGAATCGCAGCAATTGCCTGCGGAATCTTACGTGGATCACTCGAAGAATCAATCAAATATGCATCCGAACGAAAACAATTTGGCAAGGCCATAGGCGATTTCCAGGCAATCCGATGGAAAATAGTGGACATGGCCGTTCAATATGAAGCTGCCAGAAACATGGTACTTAAAGCAGCATGGCTCAAGGATTCAGGGCGACCCTATACCATCGAAGCATCCATGGCCAAACTCTTTTCATCCGAACAAGCCACAAAAGCCGCACTGGAAGCCATCCAAATCCATGGTGGATATGGTTATACAAAAGAATACCATGTCGAACGATTCCTACGTGACGCAAAACTCCTCGAAATAGGAGAAGGTACCAGCGAAGTTCAGCGCCTGGTCATCGGAAAACACTTGTTCAGATAGTAGAAAAGAGTTTATCTGGAAGTCGGTTCACTTCAAATCACTTTGCAAAACACCTGTGATTCAATTTTACCTTGACACTTCAATAGAGTGTAGATAAAGATCGAATCCTGTTGCAGTGACTACTAAAATCTGGGAACGATACATGATGTCACTACATAGTATATCATGTATCGCCTAACCCATTATCAAAATGTTAAATATTGATAATGCAGTATATTATAGTTGATTGAAAAATCGAAATTACTATATTTGTATAGATAGTTGATTATTTAGTAGCCTACTTTTATATGAAATCACTGACAAATCGCGTTTTGGGAGCGGTCCTGATTCTATTCCTCATCACATCCTGCAGCTCACCTATCTCCCCGATTGAAGATACTCTCGATGGACTTTTTATACTGAAGGTCACAAAAAATGGAGTCCCGGCAGGAAATGCCGAAGTATTTGCGATAACATCACAAAATACACTCAAAGAAACCCTTCGTACAAACCAGGCCGGAATTCTGGCTTATGATCCGGACGATGAAACACTCCCTCAGAAACTCATCATCCGGGAAAATGGATTCACGATTGCCGTGTTGCAAAACCTGTCGGTAACACGCGATACTTTTCAAGTTGATCTATCACCGGCAACACCAAGGAATATCCAAATGGTTGTCTCCAACTCATATGCCGAAAGTGCATTTACTGTTGGCGTGATCATCGATGGATTTATGATCGACACGCTGTACGCAGGAAGTTCACCAGGTATTCCATTTGAATACGGACTACCGGATGGGGATAATACACGTATAGAACTGTTGAATCCGGCCGTTCAAGTCACAAGCCAGTCGAACAATTTTCTGTTCATGGTAAGTGACATACAAGATTACAGGAAAATGTTGATCTCACCGTATTTGAAAAATTCGTCTATCCCCGCCGGAACAAAGTTATATAATGGTGTTGGTGACGGATTTCCAGTTATGTCGGATGGTTGGGTTTGGTATCGTATCAACCCTGCCATGGGAAATGAGGAGAACCAGCAGTTTGAGATTCATGGAAATAACTTTTCACGCATTGAATTCACCGGATCAGATGTGCAAGTTTACCAAAACCTTCACATAAGGGTCTTCCCATTTAAAGATCAACAAACCGTATATGAACCATTGTTCAATATTTCAGAGGGAGATATCTGGAAGTTCGATGTAGAAACCTTTTCATTCTTCTCCGGATCATCCAGAACAAGAGAATATGAACTCACATGGACTTTTGAAATGATCACATCCGTAGCTGGTGAAACTCAGTACACCGTTACCGAAACAGCCGTCGGAACATCAACTGGACCCGGTGCTGGACCCATTGACCATTCCACCATTATCATCATTACTGAAAATGAAATGGGTACTTGGAGCTATGCCGAATCAAGTCACAGATCCTTATACTCACTGCCGCTGACTAATTTCAATCAATATTTTGTTGAACAGCCCGGCGGACTCCCTGAAAACTCGATTACTGTTAAGACACTTGACGGAAGTAATTATATAACGAACTTTGGAAGAATCGGACGATTAGCCCCGGTTAATGTGGAATCCGTTACCAACTCCTATGAACGAAACCGTTTCGAAATCGATCGTTCAGGAATTATCAGATCTGAGTCCAGATTGGGAGTTGGAAACAGCAGAGACAACTATACTGCCGTAAGGATCTAAAAATAATCGATCAATAATTTAGTGGTCAAACCGTATATTAAGACCATCGAATTTTGAAATTTTTAATATTAGCAGATAGTAACGTCCCCATGGCAAAGTTTAACATCGACGACGCTTATAATTTTGAGTCGCTTCTCAACGAAGACGACCGTATGATCATGGAAACCGCACGTGAGTACGCCCAATCCAAGCTCGAACCACGTGCAATGGTGGGCAACCAGGAAGGTATTTTTCATGATGAAATCGCTCAGGAAATGGCCGAACTCGGCCTGCTCGGAGCAACGATTGATCCCAAGTACGGAGGCGTTGGGGCTTCCTACACCGCCTATGGACTTATTGCACGGGAAGTAGAACGTGTCGATTCCGGTTACCGTTCTTTTATGTCCGTGCAGTCTTCCTTGGTGATGCACCCCATCAACGAATTCGGCACCGAGGAACAAAAACAACGATTCCTCCCAAAACTTGCAACAGCTGAAATTATCGGATGTTTTGGTCTTACAGAACCTGATCATGGAAGTGATCCGGGTTCCATGGTCACAACCGCAACTAAAGTGGACGGTGGATGGATCCTGAACGGCGCCAAAATGTGGATCACCAACTCACCGATCGCCGATATCGCGATTGTTTGGGCTAAAGCCAAAGAACATAAAGACGATAAGCCTGTGATACGTGGATTCATCGTCGAGAAAGGTATGAAAGGATTTTCTGCTCCGGTTACTCATAACAAAATGTCTCTACGTGCCAGCCATACTGGTGAACTGACATTTGAAGATGTGTTTGTGCCAGATGAAAACGCATTCCCTGATATCCGCGGACTCAAAGGACCATTCAGCTGCCTGAACAGCGCAAGATATGGAATCGCCTGGGGGACCGTTGGTGCGGCCGAGAACTGCTACCATAGAGCACGTAACTATACCCTGGAACGCAAACAATTCGGTTATCCCCTGGCAGCCAACCAACTTATACAGACCAAACTTGCCAATATGCTAACTGACATAACAGCTATGCAGTTGTTGGTACTCCGTCTTGGACAATTAAAGGACTCCGGAGAAATTCATCCCTCTATGATTTCCTTAGCTAAACGACATAACAGTGGTAAAGCATTAGAAATCGCAAGAATTGCACGCGATATGCTTGGGGGCAATGGAATTACTGGAGAATATCGTGTAATACACCACATGGTGAACCTGGAATCTGTAAATACCTACGAAGGTACATACGACATACACGGACTTATTCTGGGTCGTGATATAACTGGAATTCAGTCATTCACCCCACGTGCCAATGACTGATAGTTTCTGAATTCACGTCTAAAGGCGTACATCATCATTGCAAGGGGAGTCAGTTACTACTGAACTCCCCTTCTTTTTTTTCTCATGGATTCTAATAACAGCTATGCATTTGACTTCCGGTCACCAAAGTCCCTTGTCTTAAGGAATCGATCACATCTTCACCTTCGATCACACGACCAATATTCGAATACCCTCCGTTAAGATGAGGATGCCACATATGCATCATGAAAAACTGAGATGTCTCAGTATCCCTTCCAGCACTTGCAACACCAACAGCCCCGCGAGAGAATTCTCCTTCAGTCGCTTCCGTCGGGACTCTGAAAGGTGACTTCATTGTGTAATCGGGATGCCATATTGCGCCACTCTGGACTACAAAATTATGAACTACCCTGTGAAATGGTGTACCATTATACCATCCTTGCTCAACAATTTTCGCAAAAGTTGAAACAGTTGCCGGCGCCCGATACGAATCAAGCCGCATCACAATATCACCCGCCTCAGTACTCAATACCCATATCGGATTCGGACCAAGTTTCTTTAATAACTCAGCATCGGGTACATTCAAGTCGGGTATTTGCACCGATAAGGCACGCCCATATTCAATATGTCGCAATAATTGCTCATCATTCTGATCTTTAGTCCATTCTAATGCTCCTTCTGATGCAAATAGTGCCTGACTCACTCTATAACTGTTACTTTGTGCGGCACGAATCAGAATTGGAGCCACAAGAGCCCGCAACTCTCCATCTTGCGGCGACTGCATCGCAAAAGCAGTGGACTGCTGGATCACTGGTACCAGAATGGCGTCATCACCCCCCAATGCCAAAGAATTCAAGTGATCTATGACCCAATATCTGTCATAAACAACCTTCAGTGTCTCTATATAATCATTGATATAATGCGGATTATCCGTCCACTCGCGATGTCCCTCTTCCATCACTTTTTTGGCATCATCAGGCCACCAAACCCCAAGTGCTCTCACTGCTAACATCCACTCATACGCATGTGATGTACCTTCTTCAAGGCGTTGTATAAGAATATCTCGATAACCATCTGATGGTTTTTGTGGCATGTTGCGTATGAGCTGAAGTAACTCGAGTCGAGCGTAATCAAAGACCGACATTGACCACATTAACTGCTGTACACCTTCATTGGCCATAAATAATGGCAGGATTCGAACAATCTCCACGGCTTCAAGTGGATGCAGGGATTCGGGATCAACCGTAAGAAGCTTGTTGTATAACCCTTGATGTCCACTTCGACCCAAAATAGCGATCATATACTGCCTCAATAGACCATATGCTTCATCAAAATGAGCATCTGTCCACTGTGCCAATAAATCCAATGCCGCAGCATCTGGACGAATCTGAGTACTTCTATACCACACATATAACCATGCAGATTGTTCCATGGCATCTGTAGCCAACATTGAACGTCGAACAAGCTGCATACCATCGTAAGATTCATTGGGATGACGAATAATCGATCGACTCATAGCCAAAGCCAAAGCGTATCCTGTTTCCGGGCGGCGATCCGAAAGTATAGCATCGACCAGAAATCTGTGGCTTTGCGTATCCCCTTTCTGTCCAAGGACAAGATACATACCATTTGCATCTACAATGGATGCCGTACTGATAAGAGTCTCAAGTTTTCTCAATTGTGTTGCATTAATCGTCTGGTTGCTGAGCGTAAACCAACGGGTATTCAGCGAATCATCCAAAGCCAAGTCAAACAACTTCTCGATATTACTCACATTCATATTAGCTAATCCCCTCCAGGCTGTATCACGTACAAAAACATCGCTGGATGTTAGATAATCCAATAACTGAAGCTCATCACGCGCTGAAACGGCAGACCAAACGGGATGCAAACTATCGACTAATCGAGCAAATTCAAGTCGATCACCAGGAAGAATATCGCGACACTCAACTGGTGCTGCAGACAACTGTGATATTTGGGAAAAAGCATCACCAGATACATAAAATATCATAGTAATGGCTAACAGGACATGCTTTATGCTCATAATCATCATTAATTATTAATGTGTATTCAATACTGCGTGGTGGTTGTGTAGCTTGTACAAAAACTTTTTTACATTATTTGCACATATATCTTGACCTTTGCCAGTAGTTTTTGTTTATTGCACATACTTTATACATAACATAAATTATTGCGACCTATGGACAATGTACAGCTTACCAGTAAACAAAAGAAATTTCTTGATTACATCATAGCATACAGGGAAGATCACGAAATATGGCCAACGTATCGGGAAATCGCTGATCAGTTCGGATTCCGGTCGCCTAACAGCGTTACACAGAATCTACAATCGCTCTTGAAGAAAGGATACCTCGTCAAGACTGATGATAACGAGTATGAACTTCACAACAGGTATCTAAGAAAGAAAGCACAAAAAGTGCAGTTCGAAGTCGAACCTACTTATGGAGGAATTCCGATCAAAGGGATCATTTCAGCAGGTTATTTACAAGAAGCAGTTGAAGCCAATCTTGGTACAATCACACTTCAACACCTGTTTCCAAATCTGAACAGGATCTTCGCCTTACGTATAGCCGGACAAAGCATGAAGAATGCAGGCATTTATGATGGAGACTTTGTCCTACTGATGGATGACGATATTAAAGATGGCGATATAGGAGCTGTGATGTTCAACGGCGAAACAAGTCTGAAGAAAATCTATTATGGTCCGGGTGGACTACGACTCGAACCTGCAAACGAAGAATACAACGATATCTACGTTGAACCAGACATTTTCGAAGAAGTCAAGATTATTGGCAAATACGTAGGGCACGTCAACAAGACCGGCATCTACAAAACGATCCATTCTAAGGCATCTTGATCATAATAATTGTGTATATTGAAATGTCTCACTCGTAACCCGAATGGGACATTTTTATATCATCAATACTTGAATTCATCATGGATAACATTTTCAGAGCACATCAGAAAGATTTACACAACAAAGCAACCCATATCAAGAATTTTCGAAGACATCAACATGATGGCGGACGAGCCTGGATCAAAGACGGGCAATTACACGATGCGATAAAAAATGTCAACCCAAAGATCGTCTATTCAAATAAGACATCAGAATAACTTTCTTAATTTAATCTGCAAGTAAAATTTATTTTGTATTTCGGGTAATTTCCCCGTAAATTTGCAGTCTTGAATAATTCACATTTAACGTACTATCTCAATAAATTATGTACGCAGTTGTAGAGATTGGCGGACACCAATACAAAGTCAAAAAAGATCAGGTACTTTTTGTTGACAAACAAAATGTAGCTGATGCAAAACTGTCTATCGACAGAGTTTTTCTGGTAGCTAACGACAAGGATATCAAAGTTGGTACCCCGGTCGTAGAGGGCGCTAAAGTCGAAGCTACCGTGCTCGATACTGTCAAGGCAGACAAACTTATTGTTTTCAAAAAGAAAAGACGTAAAGGCTATCAAAAGAAGACCGGCCACCGTCAAAAACTTTCTCAAATCAGAATCGATAACATCATCGCTTAAAACCAACGAGGTAACGTACCATGGCACATAAAAAAGGTGGTGGCTCCACTAAAAACGGACGCGATTCACACTCCAAAAGATTGGGTGTTAAAAAATTTGGTGGACAATCTGTTCTTGCAGGTAACATTATCGTTCGTCAGCGTGGCACAACTTTCCATGCTGGTGATAATGTTGGCGTAGGCAACGATTTTACACTATTCGCTCTTTCAGACGGCGTCGTTGAATTTAAGGTCGGCAGAAACGCAAGAAAATTTGTTTCCGTCGTAGAAGCCTGATCACGCAATCCAGCTTCATCAATTTAAAAAGCCCCGGTCCACCGATCGGGGCTTTTTTGCTTTATGATATTTTTTATCACAGTTCCTGGCATTTCATTTGATATTTTATTGCAGTAAAAGTAATATCAGCTAAACATTAAAATCATTCAGCCAGATTATCATGACTACCTTACCCGGACTCCCCCATCTTTCACCCGGTGCTATTTATTGTATCGGTCGCAATTATGCCGAACATGCAAAGGAACTGAACCACCCCATCCCTAAGTCTCCTATTATCTTCATGAAACCCGCATGTTCCCTACTTGAGGACGGTGGCTCAGTGATCATTCCTAAAGGTACTCATAATGTGCACCATGAAGCAGAACTGGTAGTCGCTATCGGTAAAGGTGGTAAAAATATCCCAAAATCATCCGCTTTTGATCATGTCGCTGGGTATGCCATCGGAATTGATATCACAGCAAGAGATATCCAAAATCAACTCAAGGATGCCGGTAAACCTTGGCTCCTTTCCAAAGGACTCGACACTTTCGCCCCTCTTGGTACATTCGTTTTACCGGAAAGCATCGATAATCCTCACAACATTCAAATCACCCTCTCCGTTAATGGTGAAATCAAACAGAATGGCAATACATCCGACATGCTGTTTCCGATAGATGAGCTGATCTCAAAGTTATCAGAGTATTTTACGCTCAGACCAGGGGACCTCATCTACACAGGTACACCGGAAGGCGTTGGACCACTCGCTCATGGCGACGTGGTCTATGCATCTATCCAAAACGGACTATCGGCGTTATCTGTCAATGTTTCGGCATCCTGATTTCTCAAAAGACATTCTACCCCATTCAATACCATGTTCAGATACCTGCAGTTTCTGGTTTATAGCGCCCTGCTATCAGTATGCCTTTTCGCACATGCGCACGCTCAGCGCATCGATTATGAAAAATTGCCTTTCTTAACCAGAGGGACCACTTACCTCTGGCCTACAAATGCATCCGATTATATGTCTGCCACTTTTGGTGAAACCCGTTCTGCACACTTTCACGCAGCTATCGATGTTGGGACATGGGGACAACAAGGCTATCGAGTGTTTGCCGCCAGAGACGGGATTCTGAGCAGGGTTGGTGTTTCCCCTACCGGTTATGGAAATGTCATCTATCTTAAACATGACGACGGTTCATATTCGATGTACGCACACCTGCGCAATTTTAATACAGAGATACAACGCCTGGTCGATGAACTCAGACTCCAGACCTATACTTTTAATTTCGACAGAAATCTCGAATCGTATAGCATCAGATACAAAAGAGGGGATTTAATCGGATTCTCCGGCGATACCGGAATCGGACCTCCTCACTTGCACTTCGAACTTAGAACACCATCAAACAATCCTTTTAATCCCCTGTTGGCCGGGATCAGCGTGCCAGACCGCGTACCTCCCAGAATTTCAGGAGTTTCTATCGAACCGATTAGTTCAGATGCACTGGTCAATGGAAGAAAGTCCCATCAGACCGTTACTGTAAGAGGATCCGGACGAAACTTCGAATTTGGAACTATCACAGCCAGTGGTACGATTGGTCTTGGCGTAGATGCATCCGATCGAGCCGATGCGATGAGGAATGTATATGCTGTTTATGAACTCAAACTTACAATCAACGATTCTCTTTTTTTCCACTCCAAAGCCGATAGTTTCGAAATCGCAAAATCCAGGATGATGTTTTTGGACAGGGTGTACCCAATTCTACGCGAAGAGAGAAAAGGATATCAACGATTGTTTATTAGGGACGGAAACGAAGTCGCGTTTTACAAAGATGTGGGACACAACGGAATGATCAATCTCCCACCCGGACTTTACACCGTCAAAATCGAAGCAGCAGATTTTTTCGGAAATCGAAGTATAGCCACCGGTCGCCTCCGCATCACTGATCCTCAAGTTCCCACACAACCAATCCCCATAGCGAGTACATCAAATACACTCACGGTGAATCAGTCCCGTGGACTTCCTTCTGCCATTTCCAGATTGTATTGGACAAATGATTGGTTCACCAACAGAACCCCAAATCAGTCGATTGCCGTAACCCTTCGGGAGCCAGGTTCCTTCATTCAAGAAACCACCAAAGTCGAATTGAGCACAAGCTCCGATGTCGTCGACCTTCGCAATCATAACATCATGTACCTCACATTATCGGGTGAAGATATGGTAGTACATAGGGTTAGACCAGGAGAGCGTACCATTTTGAGAACTCCCGACCAACGACTTTCACTTGAATTTCGTCCAAATACGCTCTACGACACCATGTCCGTAGCATTTGCCTGGAAAATTGAAAACAACAGATATTACTTCGAAACAACCCCCTCGCACGAACCCCTCCAGGTTGGATATGTCATGAGAATGATCGTACCTGATTCGATTCTAAACAGTGCCGGAGTTGGAATCTATCAGGTCAACAGATCCGGTTCCAGAGAGTCATTCAGCTATGTAGGAGGTACAAGGAACAGAGGTGCTTTGCAGCTAATAACCAGCAATTTCGGAACCTTTACCATCCTGAACGATACCACACCTCCAGAGATGACTCGACCGAGATTATATCAGCGGGCTGATGGACAATGGCTAGCTGCGATCAGGGTTTCCGATAGTATGTCCGGGGTTGACTACACATCGGCGGAGGTATACATGAACGGGACTAGGGGTATACCCGAATATGATCCCTTTGGAAGTCAGATAAGGTTTTATCTACCCGGATTCACTCCCAGAGCCAGAAATAATGAGTTCAGAGTAATACTAAGTGACAGAGTTGGAAACCAGACCGACCAGACATTTAATCTGAATCGACCCTAATTTGAATCTCTACAGCCAGTAAAAACATCAAATCATGATTCGACTGGCTGCAGAGAGCTCTGAAATGATCAAACAGCTGCAATACAGCTAATTTCAACCAAAGCATTCTTTGGCAACGTCTTCACCGCCACGGTCTCACGCGCAGGTGGCTCCGAAACAAAATACTTTGCATAAATCGCGTTCACGGTCGCAAAATCCGCCATATCAGCCAGAAATATACTGCACTTGATAACTTTACTAAAGTCACTTCCGGCTGCCTTAAGAATCGCCTCCAAATTTTTCATGACCTGCTCTGCTTGAACATCGACAGTAGTTCCAACAAACTCTCCCGTCTTAGGATCCAATGGTATCTGCCCGGAGCAGTAAAGTAGTCCGCCATATACCACAGCCTGACTATAGGGACCAATAGCTGCCGGCGCATCAGGTGTACTGATAATTTTTCTCATGATACAATTATTTAGGTTTTACACTGTTTATATCTTTAAAGCAATCTTCTCAACCATCATCATACGGCACATATCCGATTGCAAACTGAATCGAATATAGCTACTTCTGATCTATTTGAACACCAATGAGTGTTAAATACACAATCTATTGCACATGGTTTTATCAATGATTACCTTAAAACCAGATTTTTTCTTCACAATTAATACGATAACTGATATGAAATCATTACTAACCAAAGTAGCGATCGTTCTGGTAACTGTAGGCTTTATCGCAGCTTGTGGTGGCGATCCTAACATAGAATCCGCTAAACTAAACCTAAATCGTGGTGATTACCAGAAAGTTCTGGAATCTGCTGATGCAGCTCTTGAGACAAATGCTGAAAACCCACTGGGATACTACTATCGTGGTGTTGCCTATAGTGAAATGGGTAAAGCTCAACCGTACAATCAACGCGAAGAGAAGTACAGAAAAGCCGGTGATGCATTTGACAAGGCTATGGAGCTTTTCGTAGCTCAGGGAAGAGCAAACTCAAGCGAAGCTTCTCTGATTGAAATCCAGCGTACCCAACTCTGGGCACAAGAATATAACAATGCCGTTGTTCTTATCGCTCCAGAAGAAGGTGAACCAACAAACGCCGATCTCAACAGATCAACATTCCACCTGAAAAATGCGATCGCTATCGAATCAGATAGCATCCAGACCGTTGATGTCCTGGCTGAAGTTTATTACATGATGGGCGACCTCGACAGTGCAGTCAACTACCTCGAAATGGCCATCAACCAAGCTGAAGATAACGACACCTATCGCTATCTGAGATTGAACTACTTCATGTCTGAGTCCGGCCAACAAGAACGTGCTCTTGAAATTCTGAACGAAGCACTCCTGAAGTTTCCAGGTGATGTAGAACTGACCCAGGAAGTAGCAAACGTTTACCTGACTTTAGGAAGAACTGACGAGGCTCTTGAAATTATTCGTGATCTGATCAATATCGATCCAAACAATGCGCAGTATCGCCTTGTGTTCGGTAGCCAGGTATATCAATTTGTTCTGAACATGGGTGATGACTTACGTAATGCGAATGAACTCATCATCGACAAAACGCGTGACCTCAGAGTTGAAGAGCGTAAACAACGCCCTGATGCCGCTTTGGTTGCACGTTTGAAATCAGAAATCGCCGAAGCTCAAGCGCTGGTAATCAGCCTCACTTCCGAAATCGATTTGTACACCCAACAAGCTGAAGACGAACTTCAAAAAGCCGCTGAACTCGACACAGACAATCCACTGATCTTTAATACCTTGGGTATTATCTATCAGAACCGTGCTGCCAACCTGTTCGATCGCAGAAATGCCACCGAGGACATGGCCGCTGCAGATCGCTACGATGCTGAAGCACGTGATATGCTCAGAAAATCACTTCCATATTACGAAAGAGCCGCTCAACTCGATTCAGACAATACCGATTACTGGATGTCACTCTTCCGTATCTATACCACTCTGGGAATGACCGATAAAGCGCTCGAGGCTCAAGAAAAAGCCGGTCTCTGATATAATCAACTTAAACGACAATCAGATCTACAAACATGCAGAATCTGTCCACCCGAATAGCGATGCTTGTCATCGCATTCGGGTTCTTTATTTCATGCAACAGGGCATACGAAAACATCTATTCATCTGCTGCCAGTCAAAGTTCTGAAGAACTGTTGGCCGAAGCCGAACAAAGAAAACTGGCAAATCCTTCAGATCCGGTAGCATTCCATCTGGAAGGAATAGCATACCAACGTCTGGCACGTGAAAAAGCACCTGATCAAAGAGAGCCAGATTATACAAGCATGCGTAATGCATTGAATCAGGCTTTGTCACTATACAGAGGAACATCAAATGCGGCAGCCGAACGGATTTCGATACAATCTACACTTGAAAACTCCTGGTCGTATGAACACAATAGCGCGGCAGGCCTTGTAAGCTCAGATCAAGGTAATAACCACCAACGGCTTTCAATGGCCGCAGCACACGCACACAATGCCATAGTCGTTGTCCCCGACAGCCTGATTAGCTTTGAACTACTTGCCGACATCTATGCCAGAATGGGGAATATCGACCAGGCAATTCAAGTACTCCGGTTCGCCGACTCAACTCTTACAGCCCACTCACCTAAACTGACCGAATCTCTCGGGTTTCTATACTACACCAAAGGTGAATTCGAAGATGCAATCAGTTACTATGAACGAACATTACTTGCTAAAAGACAGTCCGGCATAAGACCAAATGAAACTGACCTAAGCCGAGGATCCACACTCAACACCTGGCACGGACTTATCAACACATACATTGCAGCACGTCAGACGGACAACGCAATTGCATCAATCGATGAACTACTAAAAATTTATCCAGCAAACCAAACGTATAAGCGTTTGTTGGCCAGTCAACTTATATACAAAATCGCATCAGAGTTTGATTCAGAATCTCAACCAGACAGAGCCGTTATCGTAAACAATCTGCAGAAAATCAAAGATCTGGCTGGAAATGACCCGGAATTCATTCTATCAAATGCACTAAGCATCACTGAAACTGTATCTGGAATCACAGAGACCAGATTCAGTGATAACGAGTCATATGACGTAACATCCGACCTCGATATCATGCTGTTGTGCGATGGAGCTTTGGGAATGTATCAACAGGTTTTGGATGTTGATCCAACAAATCCATCGGCTATATCAGGTATAGCCGACACCTACCTCATTATGGGTAATGAAGATGAGGCCGCAAAGTGGTACGAACTAATGGATTAACCAAATAATTTCATTGACCTTGCTTAGTTGATTTTTGTTTGAACCAATCCTTCCGAGAAATTTTTTTCGAGATTTTATTGGATCATCCTCCTTCTGGAAGCCCTTTTTTATTGAAATTTGACGTATTTTACACCCTATGAAATTCAATACTAAAACCATACATGCCGGACAACGACCAGAAGAAACCTCTGGTGCTGTGATGCCACCAGTATTTCAGACCTCAACCTATGCTCAGGAATCCCCTGGCGTACATAAAGGACATGAATACGCACGTGTGACCAACCCCACCCGTGAAGCATTAGAAAAACTCCTTGCCGGACTCGAGGACGCTACAGACTGTGCCGCATACGCGTCAGGTATGGCCGCCATGGATACCATGATGAAAATGCTGCGTCCGGGTGATGAAGTAGTTTCGACCAACGACTTATACGGGGGAAGCTATCGTCTTTTTACCCAAGTCTATGCACCATTTGGTATAAAATTTCATTTTGTTGACCTGAGAGACTTGGCCCAATTGGAAGCTGCGGTCAATCAGAATACGAAAATGATTTGGATCGAGTCTCCAACGAATCCGCTCCTGAACATAGTCGATATCAACGCCATTACAACCTTTGCTCGCACAAGAAAAATTCTGACCGTCGTCGACAACACCTTCGCATCACCCTACCTCCAACAACCGCTCAATTTGGGTGCTGATGTTGTAGTTCATTCCACAACAAAATACCTTGGAGGCCACTCAGATGTGATCGGTGGTGCCATATGCACATCACATCCGGCGGTAATCGAAAACATGCGATTCCAGACCAAAGCAAGTGGTGCCGTACCAGGTCCCATGGACTGTTACTTGACGCTTCGAGGTATTAAAACGCTTGCTGTAAGAATGCAACGAGCATGTGAAAACACCCTGGCTATTGCACATTACCTTCGAAGTCACAAAGGTGTGTTAAAAGTCAATTACCCTGGATTCAGCGACCACCCTGGACATGAAATCGCCAAACGACAGATGAAGGACTTCGGTGCCATGCTTTCCTTCACACTCAGGGATGATTCGGTCGAAACGGCCCACAAATTCATGAGTAATACGCATATTTTTACACTTGCTGAAAGTCTTGGTGGTGTTGAATCTCTAATATCACATCCTGTCAGCATGACCCATGGATCCATCCCTCGTGAAGTGCGTTTGAAATCCGGGCTCAACGACTCATTGATCAGGCTGTCTGTAGGAATTGAGGATGTAGACGATCTAATAGCCGATCTGGACCTCGCATTCAGAAAAATTTGATGTGAACAAGCGCAGCACATATCAACTAGCATCGATTTGCCTTTGTTGCATGCTGGCTTTGATATCCTGCACAAATCCATTTGCACCCAAAATACTGGAAGGGGACGTCCTGGATGACCTCCTGGGAGATCCTACAACCATCGAAGGCTTTTACATTCGTTTTCAGAATGCTTACCAACTACGTGATACCACTTTGTATGGACCATTAATCCATCCAAACTTTACCTTCACGTACCGTGACCCCGAACAGAACGTTGACATCACCTGGGGACGGTCACAAGAAATGAGTTCTACTTCACGATTGTTCCAAAGCAGTCGCGACATCCAACTCCAGTGGAATAACATCATAACCCAGTTCATGAACAGCGAACGGACCCAAAGTCAAATCATCAGACGATTCAACCTGGTAGTTGTCCTCGATGGCTCCGAAATATTCAGAACCGATGGATCAACCAATTTTGTATTAACCCGAGCTGACACCACATCCACCTGGCAGATCTTGTCATGGCGTGATGAGTCAGATATCTAACATCTAAATCATTGATATATTATGAGAGAAGTTGTAATTGTTAGCGCAGTAAGAACCCCAATCGGATCCTTTGGTGGTTCACTTTCAAGTTTCACGGCTCCCGAACTGGGATCAATCGCAATAGCCGAAAGTATTAAACGTGCAGGGATCAGTCCAGATACAGTAGATGAAGTAATCATGGGCAATGTCCTGACCGCTGGAGTCGGCCAAGCCCCGGCGCGGCAGGCTTTATTGAAAGCCGGATTACCTGACACCGTACCTGCCACGACCGTGAACAAGGTGTGTGCTTCCGGAATGAAAGCGATTATGTATGCTGCGAACCTGATTCAGTCAGGCGAAGCGGAAACAGTTGTTGCCGGTGGGATGGAAAGCATGAGCAATGTGCCGTTTTACCTGCCTACTCAACGTTTCGGCAACAAACTTGGACATACCCAAGCCTTGGATGGAATACTTAAAGACGGGCTATTGGATGCCTTTAATGACGAACATATGGGTATCTGTGCTGAACTCTGCGCCACAGAAATGAATTTTTCTCGTGAAGACCAAGACCAATTTGCCATCGAATCTTACAAAAGAAGTCAAAAAGCAGCCAATGAAGGTTGGTTCAACGATGAAATCGTCAAAGTAAAGGTCCGCGACCGAAAAGGTAACACTACTGAAATCGAATCAGATGAAGAGGTATTTCGTGTTGATTTCGATAAAATGAAATCATTGCGTCCGGTTTTCAAAAAAGACGGTACAGTAACTGCTGCTAACGCAAGTGCAATTAATGATGGTGCCGCAGCCCTGGTGATCATGTCCGGCGATAAAGCCCGTCAGCTCGGACTCAAACCACTTGCCAGAATCCTTTCCCAGGCGAGTGCGGCCAAGGATCCGGTATGGTTCACAACAGCACCAGCCGATGCTATACCACTTGCACTGAAAAGAGCCGACCTCAGCATTGATAAAATCGACCTTTTTGAAATTAACGAGGCTTTTTCTGTTGTTTCTCTGGCAAACAATAAACTTTTGAACCTCGATCCAAACAAAGTCAATGTAAACGGAGGGGCCGTGAGTCTGGGTCACCCGATCGGCTGTTCTGGAGCCCGAATCATCGTCACCTTGGTACATGCATTGAATCGCACCGACGGACAGTACGGCTGCGCAGGCATTTGTAATGGCGGCGGCGGAGCCTCGGCTATGGTCATTGAAAAGATCTGATTCAAAAAATACTTTCTTCATATCAAGGCTACTTGCTTTTTACAACTAAAGCAAGTAGCTTTTGTGTTCATAATTGCATTTATAAACCAATCTGAGCCCTATTGCGTAAATCTGCTACAATTTTTTAAAGTTTCTCACTGAATTTTAATTCATACGCAATAATCATTTGTTCGCCTCAATCAGCTACATACAGAGATTGGTAGTTCTGCTTGCAATCATCATTGCACCTCAGTGGCTATATGCACAAACACTCGAGGTTGAAAGTAGCACAGATACCTTTACCGACTATCGTATTGTTAACGATAGCCTGAAAGCAGGATATCAAATTGAACTGACTATCCCCTATAATCCCACAACTCAGACTTGGAGAGTACTGGATCAGGAAATCATTAACCGAACCTCTGCCGCTTCTGAGATTGACGTACTCCCTTTCCTGTTACAAGGAGTCGATCCCGATGCCCCGGTTGTCGAGGTAGTCAATCCCGGTGTATTCAGAAAGCAGAATGTGGCCACTTTGGTGATCCGTGTGACCCGTCTTGCGACAAATTCAACCGATCAGCTACAGATCGTAAGATCTATGCGTATCAGGGTGTACAACCAGCCTACCTGGATTCCCTCATCTCTTGAAATTGCGACCCAAAGTCTCATGCAGGCTTCAACTCCCCTTTCATCCGGAACCTGGTACAAAATCCCCATCACCCGCGACGGCATCCATCAACTTGACAGAAATTATCTTCAATCTTTAGGCATTAATATTGCCTCAATCGACCCAAGAAATATTCAGATCTGGGGCACGAATGGCTACGAAATGTCTCGGCTAAACAGCGACCCGCGACCTGTTTTTTCACAAATCCCTATTCTTGTGACTGGCGAAAACGACGGATCCTTTGATGCATCTGATGTCGTACTTTTCTATGGGAACAGTCCCGATAGAATCATCTATAATGAAACCGGATCGACGTTTACCCACTCCATTCACCCCTATTCCAAAACCAATTACATCTTTCTGACCGTCGGATCCCAGCCAGGGGAACGCTTGCAGGAATTTAATCTCTCGCCGGCCAACCGCACCATAACAACGTTTCGTGATTTCTTATGGAAGGAAGAGGAATTGAGACGTCCCGATAATCGTACCAAATCAGGTACGCAGTGGCTCGGACAACAATTCACGATGGAGTCATTTGCCAGAAATCAGACGATATACACAGACACGATCCCCGGCTTCGTGCAAGGATCATCCGTCGATATCAGTGTCGAATATGCAGCCAGAGCAAACATGGCATCCAGGTTTGAAACCCGATTGGGAAATACCCTCCTGGGCACCACTACGATTAATGGAATCGCCGACCTGAACAACTCTATCGGACGAGCAGCAAATGTGGGTCGACTTAACCGCACGGTGAATAATGTCTCACTCACCAATAATGTGATCACTATCACAACCGGATTCGAGAACGGCGGTGCCAATGCATTTGGGTGGCTCGATTGGATCAGAGTTTACGTAACCCGCGAGCTGAGACCCAAGAATAACAGACTCCATTATTTCACACCGGATGATGGATCCATCGACGAATTGGCAAATTATGTCATGCGTGGCTTTACCAATCGTCCAATAGTAATGGATGTAACCGATCCTGTCCGACCAGTTCTATATGCAACCCGTCAACAAGACGATGCATTCATTGTTACACACCATACCCGCCCCGGTAGTCGGTTTACAGCACAAACCCAGTTCCTGAGACCAGAACAAGGCACCCGGGTCGATAACCAGAACCTGAGAGGGATCTCCGACTTTCCGGATTATATCATCATCACGAATGATGTTCTTCTCCAGGAAGCCTTGAATTTCGCAGATTACAGACGTGCCAATGGAGGATGGAATCCAGTTGTAGCAAGACAGGATCAGATTTTCAACGAATTTGGCGGTGGGGTGATGGATATTTCTGCTATCAGAGACTATATCCGTTTCCTGTATATCCGTGCCGGACAAAACGACGACCGCATTCCACGTCATGTACTTTTTTTCGGTGATTCCACGTTTGATTATAAAGGCATACTATCTGATGCGAGATTGAGCAACCAGGTTATAACCTACCAAAGTTTTGAATCATTAGATAAGAGCAACTCTTTCGCATCCGATGATTTCTTTGTCCTACTTGATCCGCAAGAAGGGCTCTGGCTATCCTCCGGTGGATTCAACATCAGTAATGAGAGAATTGATATGGGAGTAGGACGCATCCCTGTTCAAACTGTCCAGGAAGCACGGACTGTAATTGAAAAAATCAGGAGCTATGAAGATCCCTCCACATTCGGTGATTGGCGGACATTGTTTACTTTCAGTTCAGACGACGATATCAATGGAAGTAGAATTGAACGAGACTTACATGTTTGGAATGCAGAAGGGACAGCAGAAAGCATCGATCGTGATGCCGCAGGAATCCGAATTAACAAGATTTACCAAATCAATTACCCCGTAATCAATACCCCACTTGGTCGACTGGCACCCGAAGCAAATCAGGCTTTTATCAACAGTATCAATAATGGAACTCTCATTATGAATTACTCGGGCCATGGAAGCGAGCAACTTCTGAGTGCTGAACAATTGTTCAAGAGCGATGATATCATCAGATTGAATAATTCGGACAAGCTCACGATCATGGTTACCGCGACCTGTGATTTCGGACGGTTTGATGATCCCGATGAACAGTCAGGTGCTGAAAAAATGATTTTATATCCGAATGGCGGATCCGTTGCCGCTTTTACTACCACCCGGGTTGTCTTCACCAGCGACAACATCAATTCTTACAATTTCGGCCTGAACGTCCAGCTCAGCCAGCAAATGGTAGTCAGAGATCCCGCTAACGGACTTCCGTCCACTCTTGGCGATATCTATCTTCGAACCAAGAATACAACGGTCGGAGCCAGTTTCAATTCCCGGAAATTCATCCTTCTGGGCGATCCT
>CAZDYD010000041.1:0-23878 GCA_964509715.1 uncultured Chitinophagales bacterium | reverse complement strand
TGCAACACGTTCGGATATAACCTTTGCAGGCACTGCCTCTGGAAATTCTTTGGATCTCGCTTCAGGTAGATTAGCAGCTGGAACAACGTATTTCTGGCGTGTTAGTTTGCAAGTTGGAAGTGGGGAGAATATTATATTCGTCTCAAGTACTGTAGGAGAGTACACTCCGAAAGCAACACCGGGTGTGATCACGGGTACGAGTCCGGCACTGAATGCCACTAACATTCCGTTGTCCGGAGTTACTTACAGTTGGGAACCGGATGCCAACGCTACGAAATATCAGGTTCTTGTGTACAAATCAGATGATCTGAATACCCCAATCATTGATGAAATGGTGGATGCGGTGTCTGGTGGCGGAATCCAATCGTATTTGGCAAGCGATGAACAAGATTTGAGCTACTCCACCAATTATTCCTGGCGAGTGATTGGATATAATGGTACCAAACGTGGCGAGCTGAATGACTATGCGAAATTCAGAACCCAGTCAATCATCCCAGGTGGAGGTATAACTGCAAGAAACATAAGGTTGATTGATGGTTATCCAACTCGTGCTACCTCAGGACAGGTGATCGACAAACCATTTATGGTTGCTGTTGTTGATGCGAATGGATTATTGGTAGAGAACAGTAATATTGAAATAGGTATAATAAATAGTAATATATCAGCAGGAACAAGAACCGTTCGAGCAATAAATGGTGTTGCTACATTCTCGGATCTTGTATTTAATCTTCCCGAGAGAATCAGTGCTCTAACAACTAAGCTGACTTTTGTTGCAATAGGTTTTACACTTATAAACTCAGACGATATCACAATTACTGCACCGGGTTCTGATAAGTTGGTCATGAATGAATTTACTGCGACTGTAGAAACAGGTGGAACACTTAAAAATCAACCCATTATCTCATTATCAGATGCTGCAGGGAACGTACTGACAGATAAAACGGATGAGGTGACTGTTTCGATTAGTTCAGGGGCAACGCTTTTGGGTACAACAACTGTCCGTGCCGTTGCTGGTAAAGCAGCATTTACGAACTTAGGCGTACAGGCTCCAGTGGGGAATTATACAATGACATTCACTGCACCTGGATATCCTCCGATTAGCAAATCTGTATCCGTAACAGCTGCCGCGACTGTAGTAGTGGTAAAGTCAACGACGACCTTAACAGGCTCTAATTCTGATGATTTCAATACTGAATATAAAGCTGCTGTAGCTAAGGCTATTTGCGAAGCATTGCGTTTAAATTCAGCGGATTGTCAGAGAATTACCATCGCAACGACAACAACAACAACAAAAACCATCGGTATTACCGAATATTCTGAAATTACTAATACAACGGATGGCTTGATACCAATTTTCTGGAATGCTCCACAGGATCCTTTGTTTGATAGTACTCCAATCGTTCACTATCCAATTGAATTCCGAGAAAAAGGTACTGGAAGTTGGAATGTGGTTGCTCGAGAACAGTCAGCTGACACCGTCGCGGTGCTTACCGGACTCAAACTTGACACAACCTACGAAGTGCGTATCGCCTTTAGTACTGAGAATGTGACCAGCGATTTTTCAGACCCAATCGAAATAGAAACGATTGATTTGCAGACTATTCTGGATTTCATCGAAGAAGTTGCTGACGAGATCATCGCTACTTCCATCGAAGTCGAAGAAATACCAACCGAGTTCGCATTGTTCCAGAACTATCCGAATCCGTTTAATCCGACGACTACGATTCGATTTGCGCTACCTGAACCGGTAGATGTGCATTTGGAGGTGTATACGATTCTGGGTCAACGAATGGCGGTGCTGTCGACCGGACTCAAACCTGCCGGATATCATTCGCTACAGCTTGATGCCTCACAGTGGGCGAGTGGAATATACCTTTATAGGCTGCAGGCCGGGGATAGAGTATTCACCAGAAAGTTGATGTTGATGAAGTAGTTAATTCTGAGAAAAGTCATGGGTGGGTGTGCCAATCGCTTGCCCATGGCTTTTTTCATCCTAGTTATTAACAAATGCGCTCTCTATTAACGAAAAAATCCACAACCCATTGATTTACAATAGATTGTGGATCAGTCTTGTACACCCGACAAGATTCGAACTTGTAACCGCCTGATTCGTAGTCAGGTACTCTATCCAGTTGAGCTACGGGTGCATTTTTGCAAGACTCCAAAGATAAGAAGTTTTTTGGAATCGGTCAATATAAAAATTGGTTAACTGATCATTCAGAAGCCGATGATCGGCACTTGGAGAACGGTTCGCTGTATACCTGATTCATGAAATTTGAAGTTGAGATTATAAGTCTGCTGGGCTCATGATTGGAAAAGTGGAATTGTGTACACATGTACTATTCAGAGAGTCGTATTTAGAATGCTGTTGTTCAGGTCAGTACGCAGTTGGCGATAATTGTTGGAGTTTTCGTAAACTTTTCGTCCCCGTTTTTCGTTATCTTGGCATATTATTAATATTTGAATGAATTTTAAGGATTTAGTATGAATTTTTTGCGAAAGTATCCGCGTATTCTGCTTTCATTGGTTCTGATGGCGGGTGTTTTATGTTTTCAAGCATGCGGATCGGGTGAAGTCAGGCCGGTGAATGAGTCCGATTATGCTACAACGATTGAATCAGCCAGTTTTAAAGCTTTGGATAGTGATGAGCGCATCAGTGTTTCAGATTTTGAAGGAAAAGTGGTTCTGGTCGATTTTTGGGAGACATGGTGTGTGCCCTGTCTCAATGCGATGCCTACATTCAAGCAGGTGATGGACGAGCATCCTGATAAGTTTGTTGTCCTTGCCGTTTCTCCGGGTTGGAGCGATACTCCAGAAGATGTGATCCGATTCCGGGATCAGCATGAGTATAATTTTATCTATGTCATCGACGACACAGACATCGCTACTAAACTTCAGATCACTGGCATCCCATATAAGGTATTTATTGGTACCGACGGAACGTATGTTAGTACGGAACTCGGTGCCGGTGGACATCAACGCGAGTACACAAAGATCATGGGTATTCTCGAAGATCAATTTGGCAAACTGGCCAGTAATTGAATCGATGCTATTCCCCGTGTTTCAAGGATTATTTTGTAGCTCAAAGTGATTCGAGTACCACTCGCTATCGATAGAAGAACCCGTTTTCAGGTCGCATTTACGAATACCGATACATCTTATGATGTTGTTTGCGAGAACAAATCATTTTATTTTAAGACACTATTTTTATTAAGAAAAAAACAATTACATGATTACTACTAAAGAAGAAATTCTGGATTATAAAGTTAAAGATATTTCACTTGCAGACTGGGGCCGCAAAGAAATCGAACTGGCCGAAGCTGAAATGCCCGGACTTATGGCACTTCGACATCAGTATGGAAAAGAAAAGCCGTTAGCCGGTGCCCGAATTTCCGGTTGCCTCCATATGACCATTCAAACCGCTGTACTCATCGAGACATTGGTTGAGCTTGGTGCTGAAGTACGCTGGTCATCCTGTAATATTTTTTCAACTCAAGATCACGCTGCTGCAGCTATTGCCGCTGCTGGTATTCCTGTTTTCGCCTGGAAAGGGATGTCAGAGGAGGAATATGATTGGTGCGTAGAACAAACGCTGTTCTTTGGTAGCGAAGATCGTCCACTCAATATGATTCTCGATGATGGTGGTGATCTTACCAACATCGTTCTGGATAAATACCCTGAAATTGCATCTCAGGTAAAAGGTATTTCCGAGGAAACCACAACAGGTGTATTGCGTCTGTATGAGCGTGTGAAAAAAGGCACCTTACCTATGCCAGCAATCAATGTCAACGATTCCGTTACCAAGTCTAAGTTTGACAACAAATATGGCTGCAAAGAGTCCTGTGTGGATGCGATCCGTCGCGCTACCGATGTCATGATTGCAGGTAAAGTGGCGGTAGTTGCCGGGTACGGCGATGTGGGTAAGGGTTCGGCCGCTTCGCTTCGTGGAGCCGGTGCTCGTGTTATTGTTACCGAAATAGACCCGATCTGTGCACTTCAAGCGGCAATGGACGGATTTGAAGTTAAACCTATGTCCAAGGCAGTTGAAGAGGCAGATATCATTGTTACCGCAACCGGAAACAAAGATATTATTCGTGGTGAACATTTCAGCAAAATGAAGGATAAAGCCATTGTTGCAAATATCGGTCACTTCGATAATGAGATCGATGTAAAATGGTTGAAATCGAATTTCGGCCATACACATGTGAACATCAAACCACAAGTCGACAAGTACACCGTTGACGGACATGATGTAATTTTGCTCGCTGAAGGACGCCTTGTGAACTTAGGATGTGCTACAGGTCACCCAAGTTTCGTAATGTCTAACAGTTTCACCAATCAGACCCTGGCGCAGATCGAGCTTTGGAAAAATGGTGATCAGTATGAGAACAATGTGTACACTTTGCCTAAGCACCTGGATGAGCAGGTTGCTCGTTTGCACCTTGCTAAAATCGGTGTTGAACTGGAAGAGTTGACTCCAGATCAGGCTGCGTACATCGGGGTAGATGTGGCGGGTCCATACAAGCCTGAATACTATCGCTATTGATATCTTAAGATATTGTCTAAAGAGGGAGGCAGAGTGTATCTGTTCTCCCTCTTTTTTTTGAAAAAACCGATAAAGCCTGTGTCCCTTTATCAGCTGACACTATCAATCCAACTTGAAATGTAGTTGAAATTTGGTGAGTCCAGGTTCCGAAATTACATCAATGGTAGCTTTAAGCTGACCCGAAAGCGCCTCTACCAGAATATGTCCCAAAGATTCTGATGATCCGATAGCATAATTCTCAGGCAGACCAATACCATTATCGGTTACTGACATGGTAGTCCAGTCCCCTGATTTTTTCAATGAAATTTGAATCTCCCCACTATCACGATCTTCAAAAGCATGTTTAAATGAGTTGCTAATCAATTCATTTAAAATCAATCCGCAGGGAATTCCCTGATCCAACGAGAGGTTTATATCATCAACATCTATGACAGTTCGTATGGTTTTTTCTTCATCTCGAATCGCATCCGATATTACCTGAACCAATTCTGATATATATTTTCGGGCTTCAATATTAGATAGATCTTCATTCTGATATAACTTCTCATGTACCATTGCAATTGAATGCACCCGAAGTTGTGAATCACGAAAAATATCTTTGATTTTTTCATCCCCGAGGTAGCCCATCTGTAACTCAAGTAAACCGTAAATTATGGATAGATTATTCTTTACCCTGTGATGTACCTCTTTAAGTAGGATTTCTTTTTCCTGCAGAGCGGTAGTAAGTGTTTTTGTTCTTTCATCTACCATTTGTGCCAGTTTCTCTTTCTCAAGAAAGTGAATTCTAAGTCGAATTATTGCCGTGGTTGTCATGAAAAACAATACTAAGATCAAAGCCCAGAACCAGATAGTTTGCCAATATGCCCGCTTGATATCAAATGTTATACTTGCGGTTTGTGTGCTCCAAGGACCCGTTCCGGTGCGTGACTGAACGTTTAACGTGTAAGTGCCAGAACTCAGATTGGAATAAGTTACGCCTTGTGCAGTGGATTCGATCCAGTTTGGATCATGACCTTCAAGTTTATATCTGTAAGTGAGATTCTCAGGATTGATGTGCTCTATACCCGAAAATTGAAATGATATTATATGATTGCCACTTGGGATGGTGAGTTTTCCAGTTGCTTTAGATCCCAAAGTTGCATTGTTAGAACCTTTGGTGAGTACCTGCGATCCATTCACCAATATGCCTGTAATCTGTGTAACGGGTATCGATAAATTTCTGTTGTAGTACTGTCCGAGGTTAAGCTCAACGATCCCCTCCATGGTACCGAACCAGATGGTATTGTTGTCAATAATCTGAACAGCATCCTGGTTTGCTTCGATTCCAATTCCTATGCGCGATAATCTGTGGTGTTCAACGAGCATGGTCCCGGTAGTCTTGTAGCTTTTAACATCCAGTCGATGGATTCCACCATTCGTTCCTTGCCACAATTGGCCATTGTCGTCAAATAACAAAAACAACGATTCAACCAGACGCATACCATCGTTTTTGCCGAAATTTGTAATCGTAAACTCACCTGTATTGCTGTCTACTCTATAGTGAGAAACTCCCGCACTGGTACCAATCCACATATCACCATCATCATCCTGAGTAATGTAAGTTGTGTTATAATGTGCCAGGCCATCCTGCATTCTAATGGAGGAAATTTTGGATTCATCGTACACAGCAACGCCAAGATTGGTCGCCATCCAGATCTTACCTGTTGAATCTTCAAAGATATGGTGGATTACGGATCCAGGAAGTCCATCTTGAGTTGAGATGCGACTCCATTCGTTCTGATGGTAACGGATTACGCCCTCGTCGGTCGCGATCCAAACATCTCCATTTTTCGCAACAAAGACATCAAGTATGAATAGCTCGGGTAGTCCAATTTTGACAGAATAATTTGTAAACCGACGACCATCAAATTCTGCAATGGTACTATTGTCCAGCAGAATCAGAAGATTTCCATTATCTAATTCAGTAATTACCCAAATATGCTTGTTCGGTTGCGTATAGAAATCGACTTCATAAGATTGAAATGTTTTTCCATCATAAGCTTGTAATCCGCTGGTTGTACCTATCCAAATTTTGCCTGTATGGTCCTTGTGAAGCCCAAGGATTTCATTTGAACGCAAGCCACTATTTTGTCGATAAAACCTGAACCCTTCACCTCTATAGATGCTGATACCATTTTCATCAGTAGCTACCCAGACAAATCCGTTTATGTCTGTAAATAATCTGTGGATGTAGTTGCTTACCAGTCCCTCGGTTCGGGTAATGTGAGTAAATCGACCCTTATCATGCCAATAGATTCCGTCATTTTCCATTCCAATCCAAATCTTGCCCGTGGGATCCAAAAGCATATCAAAGACGTAGCCCAAATTGTTTCCATTGATGGATGTTATGCTTTTGAAATTCTGTCCGTCATAGGTAGTGATTCCACGGTTGGTTGCCATCCACATCAAACCATCATGATCTCTGAATATTCTGAACACTTTAGTACCACTGATACCATCATCCACATTGTAGTTTTTAATGCTATTTCCATCCCAAACAGACACCCCCATGTGTGTTGCGAACCAGATGCTTCCATCACTGTCCCAGTATATGTCCCATATAGTAGTGTCATTTAGCTCATGTACATAGGGGATCTGAACAGGTTTTCCATCAATGATCTCAAAAGCGCCGTCATCATACGTACCGATCCAGATATTTCCATTTGGACTTTCGTGTATAGATGTGACGTACATGGAGTCAAGTGGATGATTGGCATAGGGATAGACTAAGGAGTCCCCAACCATGGTTGCAACTCCCCCATCATATGTCGCAACCCAAAGACGATCGTGTGAATCAACAAATACTACGTTTACGACGTCATCTTTTAGGCCCTTGGTTATGCCGTACGTTGTATACTGATGTCCATCGAATCGAATCAGTCCTGCGGCAGCTGTACCAAGCCATACGTTACCATCGCGTGTTTGGCTCAAATCATAGATTTGTCCGTGAGGTAATCCATCACTGACAGTATACGACTTAAAATCAAAAGCTTGCGCCGATAAATTGTCTGGATTAACCGTTAACGAGACAACAATGACCAGTAAATATTGAAAAAATTTCTTGATAGCCAACAGAGTAAAATTAATATCCTCAAGATTAAGGATTAAGCGCGTTAGTTTGTATTAGATTATTTTATAATTAGGGAGTTAGGGGGTCAGTATAGTTATCATTTTTAAACATTTTCTGAATAATTTTGTATTAGGCTTTGCTCTCATTGCTATTCCGACTGAATACCGATAATATTCGGGACATTTTTTATTGTTAATTCGAGGGTTTTTCAATACATGGACAATCAGAACATCAAAGTTGTACTTATCGGCGCGGGTAACTGCGCATCTTCACTTGCTCAGGGGATTTTGTATTATGGAGTACATCAGGCTCCCTATGGTTTAATGCATGCAAAGATTGGACGATGGAGTCCGTCTGACATTACGATTGTTGGTGCCATCGACGTTGATAAAAGGAAAGTGGGAAAAGATCTGGCGGATGCTCTTATGTCCGAACCAAACTGTACCGCTGTTTTTCAGCCACTGGAAAAATTAGGTGTCACTGTAGTCAAGGGTCCTGTACTGGATGGGGTTGCAAGCCATATGACTGAACGGTTTATGGTGGATGAGGAGCAACCATCGGTTGATGTGGTTGAGTATTTGAAATCAACCGGAGCCGATTTTGCCATTTGTTACTTACCGGTGGGAAGTGATAAAGCGGCTAAGTTTTATGCGGATGCGGCTATTAAAGCAGGCGTCGGTTTTATTAATGCGATACCGGTCTTTATCTGTTCAACTCCCGAGTGGGATGCTAAATTTGCGAATGCTGGACTGGTATGTGCGGGTGATGATATCAAGTCTCAATTTGGGGCAACTTTTCTGAATCGTCTTTTGGTGGAACATATGATCGAGCGGGGTTTTGCCATCGATGACATGTATCAATTGAATGTCGGAGGGAATACGGATTTCGAGAATATGATTGATGAGTCAAGGCTTTCTTCGAAACGCATATCGAAGACCAGCGCGGTTTCGACATTATTTAATGATTCCAATAGTGCTCGGACACCATCGCTCAGAATTGGTCCAAGTGATTATGTACCCCACTTGAAGGATACGAAAATCTGCTATATCAATATCAGGGGCAAGCAATTCGGTAATGTACCCTTTGAACTGGAACTGAAGTTGACGGTACAGGATAGTCCCAATAGTGCCGGTGTGATGATCGATGTGATCCGTTTATTGAAGCTTGCAAAGGATCAGGGGATGAGGGGGACCATCCAGCCGGTTTCAAGTTACGGATTTAAGCATCCGGCCATAAATGTTGATGAAACCGAGGTGCGCAGGCAGATTGAGGAGTTTATAATATGAAGCGGATAGCGGGGAGCGGGGAGCGGATAGCGGATAGCAGGGAGCGGAGAGCGGATAGCGGATAGCGGATAGCAGGAAGCGGGGAGCGGTGAGCGGGAAGCGGGAAGCGGTGCTTTTTCCTTGTAAAAGATTACAAGTTAGGCGAATTTATCGATTTGGCTTTGGACGATTTTGAAATCTTCAGGTGTGTCAATATCATTCCAATAGATTCCTGTTAGATCTATGGCACGTGACTCCTTTAATCCGGCTAAATGATTCACAAGATCTGTGATGCTGTTCAGGTTTTTTTTGAATATGCGTTCCAGGTGATCAAATACTTCCATTTTGAAAACGAATAATCCGGTATCGAAGTAGTTGTACTCATCAATCAGCTTGCCCGCACCTTGGATGCACAAATCATGCTTGCCATATGCTTCCACAATCACTCTGGTTACATCTTGTAAGTCCACATATGAATTATGATGGCCAGGTTTGTCGACTGCCAGATTCAATATACAAGGATCTGGTCTGAATCTGTCTGGTATCTGGTTCAGATGATGGATTTCTCTCACCAGATGTTCATAAAAAGTACTTGCAAATACGTGATCAGCCATGGTACATAAGAAGAGTTCTGTTTGCTTAGATAGTATCCAATCTCTGGTAACGTATATCGAATGTGCGTTTGCAAGTTCGAAGTCCGGGTTGTGGATGACTTGTACAGGTTCTACCAATGATCGATTGAGCTGGTCAATGTATTCAGCGATCATATTACCTCTATATCCGGTAACGACAGCAATATTATGGATCCTCACTTTATGTAGTTCACGAATATGCCTTTCAAGCAGGGTCATTCCACCAATGTGATGCAAACTTTTGGGCATTCCCTTGTCAAAGCGGGTGTTTTTTCCGGCAGCAAGGATAATGGCAGTATCAACTTTATTTAAATTCATTATCATGCCTCTATTATTTATTAACGATCGAAATCGCGGATTGTTGATGGTTGATTTGATGCGGCCCGTTTTTGCATATCGGTATTGGTTAACGATCGAAATTGCGGATTGTTGATAGTCGATTTGATTCGACCCGTTTTTGCATTTCGTTAATGGTTAACGATCGAAATCGCGGATTGTTGATAGTCGATTTGATGCGGCCCGTTTTTGCATTTCGTTAATGGTTAACGATCGAAATCGTGTAGTATGTTGTTATCGGCGGATATTTGTTTGAGTCCCACCATCCAATGGAGGAGCATGCTCAGCGCATTGATCACGAAGTATATTTCTACCAAGTTCAGAAGCATTGCAATGATCATGGCGTTGCGTTGGACATTACTTCCACCGACCCAGGCCCACCAGAACAACATAGGTTTGTTCTCTACCTCATATAATTCAATAAATCTGTTTCTTTTGGAGGGGTCAAAAGCTATTTTTTCGAAAGTTTTTCGTAATTCGGGTGGTCTAAACGCATTTTTTTCCTGTTTTTTGCAATAATCATAGTACACAGCATAAATAAACTTCTGAAAAAGTGAATCGCGCTTATACGTAGTGCTCACTTCGGCGGCTAAGGGAACCCTGCAGGACCTAAATCCACCTACATAATAGTAATATTCCTGTTTGTGGAATTCATACACTGCCGATTTCCAACTGTGTGCTGCTCCGGCAAGGGTACCCATCCCCAAACTGATCCACGGACCATAGGTATCAAAAAGGTAGATGGACGCAAAAAGATACATGGATATGAATACTAAGTTGTCAGCTATTCCATCGATGATACGTCCAAGATCGGTACTTTGACCGGTCATTCGAGCCAGCTGTCCATCTGTACTATCGAGTACTCCGGCCAGGATAACCAGAAATGCGGCCAACCATGCGATCTGCCACTGGTCTTGCCACAGAAACAAAACTCCTCCGGTTATTCCGACCAGCATACTTGCGATGGATATCTGGGTGGGTGTACAGGATAGTCTGGCTGCAAGCTTCGCAAAAAGGAGTCCTGCGGGACGGCTGAACATCAAATCAAAACGCTCCTCCACTGCCACCAGACGAACACTTGATAGAACCTCTTTCTTGATATTATCTATCCATTGCATATGATTTGTGTTTGTCCAATTTTGAAATCACACGAATTAACAGATCCAACCCAAGTTTTGTAGACCGATAAAACTCTGATTTGTCGATTTGCTTAGCATCTCGTCGATATACGTCCAACACTCGATCGATAAACTGTCTGATCAGTTGTGAATCTGTACTTCGGATCATGATTTCATCTTCGAAATAATAACTCGCAAAATCAAAATTCGAGCTGCCAATAAAAAGGGTGTCATGATCAGTCAATATGACTTTCATGTGAGACATGGTGCCCGGTAGTTCAAATAACTGAAACCATCCTTCTCTATGTATCGATCTCAGGTATCGTGTGAATACTGATTTGTTGTTATTCGCTGGTGAATATATCCGAATATCGAGTGTATCCGATCGTTCTTTAAGCAACCCCAGAAGTGGATCGGTTATATACGGAGAAATGATGTCAATTGATGTTGTAGCACTCAGTATGTCATGATATAATTTGTCGGAGACAGATTTATCACGATAATTCAACAGATATAATGTATGTGAGCCCCAGTCTATCATTTGGCTGGTTGGGACACCTTCAGCATTTGAATGGATGTCGTCGGCTACTGCATCTGCCAGTTCCCGATCACCAAACCGAATCATCAAATCATTCCAGCTGAAGTTATGATCGCTAATATTGATGCCTCCCAACCATACTTGATCGTCGCTGACCACACTTTTTTTGTGGTTTCTGAATGGGTATTTATCAGGACGAAATCCAATTTTGTTGGTAGTTTTAATCTTAACTCCTCGAGATTCAGCGGTAGCGAGTAAGGTTTTGAGTTTCTTTCGTTCTGCATGTAAGTCTCTGTCAAACAATCCTTTTGGTCCGTACACAAAGGTGTCATTCACCACTACATTCGAGTAGTCATCGAACACGATCATTTTATGCCGGGCTCGGGATGAAAGCATCGTTTCAATGAGCCATGTGCCGGCCTGATCACCTTCAAGGGTCATACATTGGATCAAGAGTCTCTTTTTGGCATCACGAGCATGGGCTTCAAAATCGTGTTTGAACTCATCCGACCCTACGAGTAAAGTACTTTCAGGGACACTCTCGGGCGCACTCTTGGGAATACTGATAGTACTACTCTCGGGCGCACTCTTGAGAATACTGATAGTACTTCTCTCGGGCATACTTTCGGGCGCACTCTTGAGAATACTGATAGTACTTCTATCGGGCACCGAAAACGGTGTTGAGATGGTAATTGCTGTGTTAGGTTGACCTTGGTCGGGCATATGATTTAAACTGGTTCTTTTTGAAAGTTAATGAATAGAATGGACTTCTTTATATTTGACCTATGCGCATATTACAAATTTGTCCTTATGACCTGTCACGTCCCGGCGGTGTGAAATCTCACATCCTCGGATTAAGTGAATCATTGAGCTCACAGGGCCATGAAGTAGTCATTATTGGTCCGACATCCGGGCTCATAAATGATTTACCGGAAACTTTTAGTGTGGTCGGGATTTCAGAGAATGCGGCTGGGATTTCAGAAAAAGTGGCCGGAATTACTGAGAATTTGGTCGGGATTTCAGAGAATGCGGCTGGGATTTCAGAAAATGTAGCCGGGATTACTGAGAATGTGAGTGAGGTTTCTGAGAATGTGGCCGGTGTTACAGAGAAAGTGCATGGGATTTCTCAAATCATGGCCATGATTTCTGAGAAAGTACCTTCGAAGAATGTACCTGTGGTGACTATACCATTCAGGCATACATATAATTTATGGGGTACTCAGATCGATTTTAGTTGGATGTCGTCGTCGGAGAGGTCCGAGTTTCGTAAACTGGTGAGGGCATGGAGGCCGGAGGTAATACATTATCATACTCCATGGACACCCTTCATGAGTTTTCAAATACGAATAGATCTTGCGCATATAGCTGTTGATGATGGTTTTGATTTTCGACACGTCGCCACATTTCATGATAGTCCCCCTAGCTCGATTTGGGGCAACTTTCTGGGGCGGTGGGTTATGCCATTTGTCTCAAAACTCATCCATCCTGCCTTTGATAACATTATATCTGTTTCGAAGCCACAGAGTACATACCTGAGTCGTTTCATGAAACACAATCGTATTGAGTTCATTCCCAATGGGATCAAGCTTCCTGATTTTTCGGATTTGAATCAGGATGGTGTCGATCAAATAACATCTCAAGCCCCAGAGCGGCGAGAAGGTGTTATTCTGTTTTTGGGACGAATTGAACCCAGAAAGGGTATAATGAATATGTTACGGGTCTTCTCTATGGTGCGAGAGTGGCATCCTTACGCTGAACTCATTGTAGCTGGTGATGGACCCTTACTCCCGCAAGTGAAAGAATTGTCAAAATCTACATCGGTTCAATTTTTAGGTCGTGTAACGGAGTCTCAGAAGCAAAACTTACTAAAACGGGCTTCCATTTTGGTGAGTCCGGCACTTTATGGTGAAAGTTTTGGGATTGTGTTACTTGAGGGGATGGCCGCCGGAGTTCCCGTAGCTGGTTTTGGCAATTCAGGGTACTTGAGTGTTGTGGATGGGGTCTGTGAGGAAAATTTTCCATCACCCGGACAAGATCGGGCACTGGCCGATCGGATCTCAATTATCTTAAGCGACAGAACCTATCGAAACCGATTGATCAGCCGGGGATTAATTCATGCCAGAGACTATGATTGGAGTAAAATAACTGCTTCGGTTCTCAGAGTGTATCTTTCAAAGTAATTCATCGTATGAAAGTCTATCGATATCATTTTCACCCCAAAATCAGATAACGGAATAACATGTCAAAGTGGTTTGGTCCCAAGTCGAAAGATATATTTGAGTCATTTGCAGAAGAAATGGGTTTTGTGTTCAATCCTGGAAGTACATTCAAACCCTTTACTGTAGAAGCGAAAATCAAAAATTGGATCGTTTTATTAGACATTTATACCGTCCATGCGAACAATGCTACCATTCAATACACCAGGTTTCGTACGAAATTCAATATTGATAATGACCTTAAATTCAATTTTGATGCGAATGGTTTCTTCAATCGTTTGTTCTATGGTAAAGTTAGAATATTAACCAACGATGAAAACTTCGATCGTGTATTCTTTGTACGTGGATCTAATCCACTATTGACCAGTCGTTTATTTGAATCTGAAGTGATTCGTAACAAATTACTACAAGAGCCTAAGTTGACCCTTGAACTCAAACATCATAAGCCTGTATTTGGTCAAAGGGATCCTGAGAATGTAAGGTCTCTTACCATGCAAACCCTGGGTGTGGTCAAGGATAAAGCGCGATTGAGAGAGATGTTACTGATCATGGCCGCATTATTACATCAGTTACAAGCGATAGGGGTAGCCAGACCCGAAACGGTAGAGATTTGAAATAATTCGTATTGATTTCGATAATATTTGATTAGCTGTAACCAGGTGTTCTCTGTACATTTGCATACATGAGTCACTCTCGAAAACAGCAGAATCAACGATGTATGAATCTCATCCCGGATATTGTCCTCAATGCTATTGAACAGTCAGATACTTCGATAATTATCACCGATTTAAATGGTGTAGTTATATATGCGACCAGGCGAATTGAGGAAACAACAGGGTACACCCAGGAGGAACTCATTGGCCAGAACATCCGGGTGCTTAACTCAGGGTATCATCCCCAATCCTATTTTAAATCACTCTGGGCATCCTTGCGAGTTCATGGATTCTGGAAAGGCGAGTTCAGAAACCTGACAAAATCCGGCAAACCCTATTGGGAGCAGGCGCACATCAGCAGGGTCGTTAATGAAAAGGGCGAGACCACACATTATATCTCGGTGATGCGTGATATTACTAAAGAAAAAATTGAGCGAAATGAGGCAGAGCGAAGAGAACGGTTACTCAATGACATCCAGGAGTTGAGTAAAACAGGAGGCTGGGAGTATGATGTGGCATCTAGTAACATGTACTGGACGGATGAGCTCTATGAATTGCATGCTTTTGATCGACCCTTCAATTCAAGTCATATTGAACAAAGCCTAAACTGTTACTTTGAGGATGATCGACGTATGATTGGAGAATCCTTCGTAAGATGTGTTCAGGATGGGATCGATTACGATCATACAGTTCGCTTTAAAACTACCAAGGGCGAAAATAAGTGGGTACGTACAAAAAGTCATGCGATCAAAGACAAATCCGGGAAGGTCACTAAAATAATAGGATCTGTTCGGGATGTTACCGATGAGAAAATCAAAGAACTTGAAATTCGTGATTCTGAACGGCGATTTCAGGCTGTAGTGAATTCGTTTGACGACATTGTCTTCACACTTGATGAATTTGGAAGGCACTCTGCTTTGTATGGACAGTGGAGTGATGATCCATCGGTTTCAGAATTCTTGCTTGGTAAGACGGCCATTGAAATCATGGGTGAAAAACTTGGAAGTACTCACGCCGCCGCCTTTGAAGAAGCGATTAAAGGCGAAACTGTAGTTTATGAATGGCAGACAGTTAACCAACAATCTCAAACCGAATACTACCAGACAAAACTAACTCCCTTGATCAATGAGACGGGCTCTATCATCGGTGTGCTTGGTGTAGGTCGAAACATTTCTACTGAAAAACAGTTTCAAAATCAACTCAAGGAGTCTGTTGACAGGTTAAAATATGCATTACATGGGACACAGGCAGCAACATGGGACTGGTATGTCAAGACCGGTGAGACAGTATTTAGTGAGCGATGGGCAGAGATTATTGGTTATAAGCTCGATGAACTTGAACCGATTTCCATCAAGACCTGGTTGAGCTTTGTACATCCTGATGACTTAAAGATTACCAATGATGCAGTAAAAGAGCACTTTGAACGAAAGACTGACTACTATGATGTTAGGGTCCGAATGCATCATAAAGATGGTCATTGGGTATGGGTATGGGATCGTGGACAAGTCGTTGAGTGGGACGAGCAGGGTGAGCCGATTCGTATGGTTGGAACCCATGTGGATGTGACGGAATGGGTGAATGCCGAGGAATTACTCAAAAACTCTGAACGCAGGTACAGAGATCTATTTATGAGGTCACCCGATGCTGCGGTACTATTTAAAGAATTAACCGTAGTTGATTGTAATCCGGCCATGTTGCGACTCATGGGATACGAATCCATCCATGAAGTCATTGGGAAAGAGGTCTTTGAATTTATACCCGAGTTTCAGCCCGATGGGACCAGAACTATGGATCTACACATCAAAAATAGTGAGATTGTGACCAAAATGGGTAGCCACAAGTTTGAGTTCTATCATAAGAAAAGAGACAACACACTTATTCCTATTGAAGTCACTGTTACGAAATTGACAGATCTGGAAGGGGATCCATTTCTGTATGTGGTCTGGCGTGATATTACCAATCGCAAGAAAGCTGAAGAAGCATTGAGGGATTCACTCAAAGAAAAAGAAACCTTATTGTCTGAGATCCATCATAGGGTAAAAAACAACCTGGCAGTGATATCTGCACTTATGCAGTTACAGATATATGCAAATGAAGATCCCTATGCCGTCGAGATCTTGTCGAAGAGTATCCATCGCATTAAATCCATCGCATTGATCCATGAACAGCTTTATAGATCTGAGAACTTCACACGAATCAGTCTGAAGGAGAATATCGAAAGACAGATAAAAAACATCATGGAGATGTACTCCAGTTCGATCACAAGTGACATTAAAATTGACTTGAAACTAAATGAGGTTGGGATAAACATCAACCAGGCTATGCCGATAGGTTTATTATTCAATGAAATAATCAATAATATTTATAAACACGCCTTCAAGGGAAGAGCAAATGGAAATATCTATATTTTGCTTGAACAAGTAAAAAGTGAGATACATTTGGTAATATCAGATGATGGGGTTGGATTTAACCCCTCGACCGATCCTCAAGTAGAATCTTCACTTGGAAACACACTCATCCGAAGTTTTCTTGAACAATTGGGTGCACGATATACTCTTGACTCCACTAATGGCACTACGTACGATATATGGTTCAATAAATCATAGGTAGTGGACCTTCCGAATTTCGGGAAACTGGGCATGAGTTTCCTTATATTGAGTTCATAAGTGCACAAGCATGTGCCATATTCATGCAAACATCTACAAATATCATCTACTATGTCTAAAAAGATCACTGTTTTTTTGCCGTGGATGGGGAGTGATTTTACTCAGCAAACAGCTGCCACTTTCGCCGCGTCTGATCTTGTTGATCAGGTATTTCTGCTCGCCTCCGAATCGTCAGGTATTACAATGGATAAGGTTCAGGATCTGAACATCGATTCACCACTCAGCAGTGCAACGATTAAAGCTATTGCATCGACCACCAAAACTGAATTTACCTTGCTGTTAACTAAAGATACGCTTGTTTCTCCGGGTCAATTTTGTCTGGAGAGATTTGTTCAGGTAGCACGAGATACAGCTGCCGGGATGGTGTATTCTGATTTCATTGAAATCAAGGGGGACGCACGATCCAATCATCCGGTAAACGATTATCAGTTCGGAAGTGTACGCGATGATTTCGATTTTGGTCCAGTTTTGTTTTTTAATTCAGCTGCACTCAAACAAGCCGTGGCATCGTTCGAATCGGACTATGCTCACGCCGGGCTTTATGATCTACGCCTCCGAATTTCTCAAAAGCACGAACTTGTACGTATTACCGAGTACTTGTATAGCACCATTCAGACCGATACTCGCAAAACCGGAGAAAAAGTATTCGATTATGTTGATCCGAAGAATCGTCAGGTCCAGATTGAAATGGAATTGGCCTTTACAGAACATCTCAAGAATATTGGTGCCTATCTGAAGCCAGAGTTCAAGCAGGTTGTTGAGACCGGACAGGAATTCCCCGTTTTGGCATCAGTAGTGATTCCGGTCAGAAACCGTATCCGTACTATACGCGACGCGGTTCAATCTGTCCTCATGCAAAAGACAGATTTCCCGTTCAATTTAATCGTGGTAGACAATTTTTCTACGGACGGCACCTTTGAAGCATTGCAAGAGATCGCTCAATCAGATAACAGACTGATCGTACTTGTTCCGGAACGTAAAGATCTTGGTATCGGTGGATGCTGGAACGAAGCCGTATTCAGCAGTCATTGCGGTAAATATGCGGTCCAACTTGATAGCGATGACGTGTATAAAGATGAAACAACAGTTCAGAAAGTTGTGGATGTATTCCGTGCCGAGAAATGTGCCATGGTCGTAGGTTCCTATGAAATGACTGATGTGAACCTGAATCCGATTCCTCCCGGAATTATCGACCACAAAGAGTGGACTCCTGAAAATGGACGTAATAATGCCATAAGAATAAATGGTCTCGGTGCACCACGTGCGTTCTACACTCCGATTCTGCGTGAAGTTACCGTGCCAAATGTTAGTTACGGCGAGGATTATGCGCTCGGACTTGCCATCTCACGTGAATATCAAATAGGTAGAATTTACGAACCGATCTATTGTGTCCGTCGCTGGGAGGACAATACAGACGCCTCTCTGGACATTGTGAAAATGAATGCACACAATGCGTATAAGGACAAACTTCGTACTTTTGAACTGCGCGCGCGTCAGCAATTTGTAGCATCAAAATAGAAGGATTATGCTCTTATCGAATCATGAATTAAGCCAATACGGACTCCCAGCCGGGGAGTCCGACCTGGCTGATGCATCATATGCTTTACTCAAGCAACAGCACGCTACCTGGCCCATGCTTCAGAAAGGTGCATCTACACTCGGATCTGTGATCGTACGCGAAATCGAGTTTGATGGGTTCTCCATGAAATTGCAATTCAATCCCGGACGTATTGTCTCAAGTGCGGCCAAAGTGGATGCCAAAACAATTGCTGAACGCAAGTGTTTTTTATGTCTGAATCATTTGCCTAACGAGCAGAAGGGGATAGTTGCCCGGGGAGAATCATTTGGAACAGATGAAGCAATATCTGGATTATCCCATACGAGTTCGGACCAAATGCGGGGTGAATCACACGGGGCAGATGAAACTGTATCAAATGCATCTAATTATGTGATACTGGTAAACCCGTTCCCGATTTTCTCGGAACATTTTACTATTCCACATCGATTACATGTACCGCAACGAATACTCGGATCTATACCTGCGATGCTCGACATCACCTCTCAAGTCGGATCTCGTTATTCGCTTTTTTATAACGGTCCACGTTGTGGAGCATCGGCACCTGACCACCTCCATTTCCAGGCTGGGGATTTCGGTTTTATGACAATTGACCACTCCTGGCCGTCGTTGGTTGAGCAACATGGACAATGGGTCCGTGAGTCAGATCAAATCCGTGTAGCCAAAGTCGACGATGGATTACGCAGGTTTTTCGTGATCGAATCAGATGACAAAACTCAGGCATTAGTGGAATTTACCCGCATTTATCATGCATTTGAAAATTTGAATCCGCTGTTACACCCTGGTGTTAACGATCTCGAGGAACCAATGGTCAATGTTCTGACATCCTATCGAGATGGAACCTGGCGCATAATCGTCTTTTTGCGAAAAAAACACCGTCCCAATCAGTTCTTCCTTGAAGGCGATGATCAGATCCTGTTTTCTCCGGCTTCTGTGGACTTTGGAGGGGTTTGCATAACACCGGTTCAAAAAGATTTTGAGTCCATTACCAGAGACAATCTCACCGACATGTTCAACCAATTGAGCATACCGGCAGAATTATTTAAAAAACTGAGCTGAGACTATAGACATAGTAAGTTAAACATGCGCTTCTTTAGGCATCCAACCCGTGCCTTAGGAGAAAGAAAACAAAGACCAAGCTGAATAATCCACCACCTCCCCAGCCAGCTAAACTGCGTTACTGGAGGAGGGAAAATAAAGACGTTACTGATTCAACCACCACCTTCCCAGCCAGCTCAACTTGTGTAACTGGAGGAGGGAAAATAAAGACGTTACTGATTCAATCATATGAAAAAAAGTACCTATCTACAGCCCGAAGTACCCCGACTTGGGGATCTCACTCTGGATCAGAAAATCGCACAAATGTTGCTCGTTGGTTTCAGGGGATTTACTTTAGATTCTGATAACCCGATCATAAAAGATCTGAAAGACCAGCACGTAGGTGGTATTATTCTGTTTGACTATGACGTGGTATTGAAATCTTACGAAAGGAACATCAAGTCCCCTGAACAACTGTCCATCCTCATGCAACAGATCTACAGTCATATGGGTATGGCCACATTTGTTTCGATAGATCAGGAAGGCGGTACCGTCAACCGGCTTAAACCCGAATATGGATTCGAGGCTACCAGGACTCACGTTGAACTTGGTCGAATTGATGACACCAATGAAACATACATAGAGGGTCAAAAGATCGCCCGGATGCTCAAATTGTATGGAATCAACTTGAACTTTGCACCTTGCCTCGATTTAGCCATAAATAAACAGAACAAAGCGATATATGGCCGCGACCGAACGTTCTCGGACCAACCCGAGTCAGTTGCGGCTCACGGCGAAGCATATATACGGGGACACAAAAGTGAAGGGGTACTGACCTGTCCAAAACATTTTCCTGGCCACGGAAGCTCACTCGATGATACCCACCTTGGTATGGCTGATGTAACAGATAGTTGGCAGCCATTTGAAATGTATCCTTATGAGCATATCATTGGACAAGGCATATGCGACATGATCATGACCACGCACATTTTTAACCGCAAACTGGATGAAACATATCCAGCGACCATGTCCGCGAAAATAATGCAGGGAATACTACGCGACAAACTGGGTTACGAAGGTGTCATTATTAGCGATGACCTCCAAATGAATGCCATCCGTCATCATTTCGGGCTTGAGGATGCCGTTCGACAGACGATTCTTGCCGGAGTCGACATCCTCGCTTTTGGAAATAATCTTGCTTTTGAACCAGACATAGCATCCCGTTGTATTCGTATAGTCAAAGACTTTTTGGATCAAGGTATCATCGACGAAGAACGTATTAATACCTCTGTTGAGCGCATATTGCAACGTAAAATAACAGGCATTTTTTAGCGGATTTTTGTACCATTGGATGTTGCCGGAAGTCCAAAGTCACATTGTTTCCACTTACTGGTGATTGTAATTGACAGGCTGATATCCCGGAAGTCGTAATCATTTAGATGTGAGGTTGGTATGAATCCATTGCAAAAAACAACACAATCAACATCCAGTAACTGGAATTTACCTGACGAAGTTTTTTTCAGAGATCTTCGCCGTAAGGAGTTTTCCCGACTCGATGAGCATGGACATACGTATTTGGATTATACCGGTGGGAATTTGTACGGGGCTTCACAGGTATCGTCACATTATCGAATGTTGCAGCAAGAAGTGCTGGGAAATCCACATTCAACCAATCCGACCTCCCAAAAAGCTACCCATCTTGTTGAGGATAGCCGTGCAAAAGTGCTTGAGTTTTTCAATGCAGATGACTACATCTGCGTGTTCACACAAAATGCTACCGGAGCATTAAAGATTGTTGGAGAAAGTTATCCGTTTAATGAGGGAAGTAGTTTTGTGTTGTTATCAGACAATCATAACTCCGTGAATGGTATCAGGGAATATTGTAATCGCAAGGGAGGGAAGACAACATATGTCCCGGTTCAGTATGAGGATCTTCAAATCAATGCATACGCACTGAACTCGGCATTGGAAGAGCATGCTCATAGCGAAGTGAAACTATTTGCGTTCCCAGCCCAATCGAATGTCTCGGGGACCAAACATGATCTGGGGTGGATCGCGCGTGCTCAGGAAATGGGTTATGATGTGTTATTGGATGCTGCGGCCTACGTACCGACCAATCGCCTCGATTTGAGAGTCATCCAACCTGAGTTTGTGAGTGTGTCATTTTATAAGATCTTTGGGTATCCGACGGGACTCGGGTGTTTATTGATCAAGAAATCTGCCTTTGATAAGCTACGTAAACCTTGGTTTGCCGGAGGGACGGTCACGTTAGTTTCGGTGTCGAGTCAGCATCGTTTTTTGGCAAAAACCTATGAACGTTTTGAAGATGGAACCATCAATTATCTGGATATTCCGGCGATAAAAACGGGACTGGAGTTTATTGAAAACATCGGTATCGATCGTATAACGGGAAGGGTACGATCAGTCATTGAGGCATTGGCAGGTAGGTTAGCAACGCTCAGGCATAGTAATGGTCAGCCCGTGGTAAAAGTCTTTGGTCCGACAGATTACACAAAAAGAGGTGGCAACATCATCATGAACTTTTTTGATCCTGAAGGGAATGTGATCCCGTTCGAAGACATTGAGCACATGGCCAACCAAGAGATGATTTCAATTCGATCGGGTTGCTTTTGTAATCCCGGATTGGATGAGATAAATAACTGTCTGACCAATGATGAGATTGCGACTTATTTCATGAGTCGGGATGAGGGTGATTATCGTGATATGATATCTTATCTGGGCAAGATGCGTGGTGCGACCAGGGTATCGGTCGGACTCCCAACAGTAAGTTGCGACTTGGATGTTTTCGTTGGCTTTGTGGAGAAAATTATGGAGCGGTGAGCGGGGAGCAGGGAGCTGAGAGCGGGAAGAAAAAAATACAGCAGTGAGCGGCGAGCAGGGAGCTGAGAGCGGGAAGAAAAAAATACAGCTGATAGCAGGGAGTGAATGTCTTCCTGCTCCCTGCTCTCTGCTCCCCTCTTTCTGCTCTCAGCTCTCCGCTCACTGCTCCCCGCTTTCAACTTTCAGCTTAATGCTTGTTTCACCGCCGGTGCCACCACTGTACCGAACAGCTCTATCGATCGCATAACGTCTTTATGTGGCATACTTCCGACTGTGATCTGCAAGTTGAATCTATCATGCTTGAAGATTTCATGCTGGAACAAGATTTTATCGATAATTTGCTGTGGACTTCCAATGAAATTAGCTCCATGTAGTGTAGTTGAAGCTTCGAATTGCGCTCGAGTCATCGGGGCCCAACCACGTTCTTGTCCGATTTTATCCATTTGTGTTTTATAGGCTGGGTAGGCTATGTCCAAGGCTTTTTTCGAATCATCTGCAATCAGCCCATGAGAGTTGATACTAATTGGAGGTGGGGTGATTCCGGCATCCTGTGCACCTCGTGCATGGATATCAGCGAATGTTTTGAATCTGGCAGGTTCGCCTCCAATAATTGCAATGGCCATGGGTAATCCGAGGTATCCTGCACGGTAGGCTGACTGTGGAGTTCCACCGACCGCTATCCACAAGGGCATTTTTTGCTGATGTGGACGTGGATATACCCCTCTGGCGTTGATGTCTGGACGATGTTTACCTTTCCAGGTTATGATTTCGTTGTCCTGTAGTTTCAGCAAGAGTTCAAGCTTTTCGGTAAAAATGTCATCATACTTGTTCAGATCATATCCGAAAAGGGGAAAGGACTCGATAAACGATCCTCGACCGATCATGATTTCAGCCCTTCCTTTAGATACAAGATCTACCGTGGAAAATTGTTGAAATACCCGCACCGGATCATCAGAACCCAAGACAACCACGGCACTGGAAAGTCGTATGTTTTTTGTGCGCGCAGCTGCAGCAGCCATTAATACGGGTGGAGCTGATGCGACATATTCACTGCGATGGTGTTCCCCGATTCCGAATACATCAAGTCCGACTTGATCGGCCAACTCAATCTCTTCGAGCAAGTTATGTATGCGCTGGGTTGGACTCAACGCTTTACCTGTATCTGCCACAGGTGTGTTTTCAACAAAAGAAAAAATTCCGAGTTCCATAAAATTCCTTTCAATTATTATTTATTTATAATATACATTTGTTTAAACAAATAATCGTGTATTTATTTACCCACATTCCGTGAGTGATAAGCTCTAGTAAGGAAATTTTAGTAGATGTCCGTCTTCATCTGTACTT
>CAZDYD010000040.1:22830-24157 GCA_964509715.1 uncultured Chitinophagales bacterium | reverse complement strand
ATCAATTTGTAAATAATTCAAACGATTACTATTAAAGTTAAATCTGTAAAAACGAATTTACTTTTCAATTGGATGAAACGAATGTGTTTTTTAGTCTAAAAAAATGAGTCAATTTATGTATGCTTTATCAAACAGGAGATTTTATGTTAATAGCAAAAATACTTTTAGCAGTTATACTAATTAATACCACTTTACTTGGTAATGAAAACTTCGTTTAGAATAAATTATTTGATACCGTTGCTCTTATTGAGCTTCGGTATCGTGCTAAATGCGATTGCTCAAACAAATTCCACAGAAATTGTCTCAGAAAAGGGGCAATTTCGACTCAGAGTGATTGATGATATAAAACTGATTGAAAATATCCAACCTCAACCGATTGGATTGAATCATGTTACATTTAATGATGAATATCTGGTTGTCAGTTCCTTAAGCCCTGCATCTGTGATTGTTTATGACAGAGATTCTGGTAATCAATTGCGCACGTTGGGTAGGATTGGAAATGGACCATTTGAGTATCAACAGATTACTCATTTGCAACTTGTTGGAAATAATGTGTATGTCAATTGCTCAACAAACGGATTGTTGGTATATGATATAGACGGGGAGCATGTTAATCAGATTAAATATCCATCACATTTTGTTACCCACTTTCATGTTGATGAGGACTCCAGATCTTTCGCAGTCTACAATAATTTTAGTAGTGATAAATATTTTGTTGATGTATATGATTTTGATGGGAAAAAGGTATTGGATCAATTGGGTTTAGGTACCGATAATGACGTATGGTTGAGACCATTTACTCATGCTGGAGGAGTAATCTTGGACTATCCAGAATTATATTACATCCTCAAAAATGAAAACCAAATTACAAGACACGATCTTCAGTCAAACAGATCCACTAAAGTAAAATTTACTAACAAAAGGTTCATTTCGCCTAAATTCGATCGTAGTAGAGATCAAATTCAGGCTGATCCAACCCTGTTGTTTTCTTTTTTGATGAATAGAAGTATCGGATCCAGTTTATATAAAACCGGCGAATTCTTTATATATGAAGTGGATCATCGGGATGAGTCAACTTCAAACTACAGTGAGTTTCAGATTCTCGATTTGAATTTTGAACATATAGACTCAATTATAATCAAAGAAGAATCACGAACACGTTTTGGAGAGTATTCATTGTCCTCGTATCAAAATCAGATTTCCTACTTTTGGACTGATGAAAGCAATGGAGAAAGTTGGGTCAGAATCGCAGAGTTCGTTGATTGAATTTTTTAGGGAATAGGGAATAGGGAATAGGGAATAGGGAATAGGGAATAGGGAATAGGGA
>CAZDYD010000040.1:0-22730 GCA_964509715.1 uncultured Chitinophagales bacterium | reverse complement strand
TAGGGAATAGGGAATAGGGAATAGGGAATAGGGAATAGGGAATAGGGAATAGGGAGTGGGTCCCTCATCCCTCATCCCTATTCAAGTATTAACTGTGTACTAGATAACTGCCCATTTTACCCTCACTACACTTTGGGCGCATGCACAATGCTTCCCGTTTTTATTCGCGAATCGAATGGGTTATTGTTATCTTTATCCCATGAATATTTTAGGTATTGAATCCTCTTGCGACGAAACGGCTGCTGCGGTGTATTCCGATGCCGGTCTGCTTTCGAATGTGATTGCTTCGCAGGCGATTCATCGAAAATTCGGTGGGGTTGTGCCGGAACTCGCATCCAGAGCGCACCAAAAAACGATTTGGAGTGTAACGGAACAGGCTTTGGCTGAAGCAAAGTTACATATCTATGATATTGATGCCATTGCAGTGACACACGGTCCCGGTCTCATGGGTGCTTTATTGGTAGGATTAAGCTTCGCAAAGGGTTTGTCATTGAGCCATCATATCCCTTTGATCGGCGTGAACCATATCGATGCCCATATCTATGCGAATTTTATTGAGGCGAAACCGGAATATCCATTCATTGCACTAATCGTATCGGGTGGACATACACGTCTTTTACTGGTCCGTGACTTCATGGACCATGTGATTTTGGGTGATACTCGTGATGATGCTGCCGGTGAGGCATTCGACAAGACGGCTAAAATACTTGGGATTCCTTATCCGGGTGGTCCTTTGATGGACTCTTACTCCAAGAAAGGGGACCCCAAATTTATACGTTTCCCGCGTGCTTTATTAAATGAAGGATATGAATTCAGTTTTTCTGGTCTAAAAACCTCGGTTCTGTATCACCTGGAATCAATCGCAGCTGATGAACGAGAGACCTATCTTGAGAATCATCTTGCGGATTTGTGCGCATCTATTTCGGATGCGATTACGGAGGTGTTGGTGCAGAAAACCCAAAAAGCGGTTCAAGAATATGGTGTACGGTCACTGGTGCTTGCCGGCGGAGTTTCTGCTAACAGTATGCTCAGGGATAAAATGCACAAGCTTGCAATGAAACTGGAACTGACATTGCATATTCCCAAACCGATATATTGCACCGACAATGCTGCCATGATCGCGATTTCCGGTTATTTTAAAGCACAAAGATCTCAGTTCGATACACTGGATCTCGAGCCTTTTGCCAGTGTTTCGTGAAGTATGGGAATGAAATTATCATCCATTGGACTAGAATAAATACATGACACTTTTTAAGCTTGTTTTTGAACACGATATGGTGCTTAATCCGGTAGAATCTGCTGAAAAACGTGGAGCACCATCCTCCCTTGAGGACTTTCTAAAACCGATCCAAACTTATAGTATGTTCTATTTTTCGGCTACCGATATGCAGCATATGCATTTCGGCTTGAATGCAGTTGCCGAAGGTGATAAACTTATCGGGTCATTGGAGACCGGTTTGGGTGCTTCTGGATTTCTACTATCAAATGGCGCTCGTGTTGAGACGTTGACTGATGCCTTAGCTCAAACTAATCAGGGTGGTGCGATCGTAGTTATTAAGAACGAGACTGTAGTTGAGCCATTCAAGGACATGGAAGAGGGTGAGAGTTTCAGAGACCGAATTCCAGAATTGAGACAATTACTCGACAAAGGTCATTTACTGATACTTAAGATTCCGGCGCATCATGGATTCGACATCCAACTGTATAGCCGGGAAAACATATACAGAAGCTTTTTCTACCAGTTCAAACCAATGATCAGCAATGAGTTCCGGTTTTTTAGCATCAACGGCAAAAAAATGAAAAGCGAGCGGTTTTTGTACTTTGAGACATGGTCACTTCAGCGTCCACCCCACGGATTTGAAGAAGTGTTTGAGGATACTGCATTTTACTGAGCTTAAAGTATCCGTATCGGTCTCTAAGGAATATTTAATTTGACATAAGGTAGATTTCGTTTATTTTTCTGTTTGATTGGAAGGGCTTCCACATGTGTCTGGTAGCATTCCTGGAATTTCGTCAATACCATAACCAATACAACAAAAACAAAACAACGGGGTACGTATGATTTTCAGAACCTGTAAAACTTTGGTACTGCTAGTTGGGCTGTTGCTCAGTTCGCAGTTGATATATGCGCAGGGTTCGTTAAGGGGTACTGTAACTGACGCCAGCAATGGTGAGCGGTTAGTTGGTGCCAGTGTCTTGCTACAGATGGATGAGTCAACCAGAGCCAGGGGTGCAAACGCCGGACTGGATGGAAGTTATGAGTTCAGCAACCTGCCTGCTGGTACTTACTCCGTGAGAGTGACTTATGTCGGATATCTAGAACAAAGAGTAACAGATGTGGAGATCAGAAATGGTCAGGTAACCACGTTGAATATTACCATGGAAGCAGGAGTCAGCATGAATCCTGTTGTATTCAGTGCATCCCGTTATGAGCAAAGTATTCTGGATGCTCCGGTTTCAATTGAATCGATGGACATGATCGCAATTGGTCAGGTTGCCACAGATAGTTACTATAAATCTTTGGGTAATCTGAAAGGTGTTGATATTACCTCCAGTTCAATCAACTTTCAGATTATAAACAGTCGTGGTTTCAATTCAACCGGTAACACACGCATGGTTCAGTTGATCGATGGAATGGATACACAGGCACCAGCCCTGAACTTCCCAATTGGTAACCTGAACGGTCCATCTGAACTGGATATCGCAAGTATCGAATATATTCCTGGTGCATCCTCTGCCCTTTATGGACCGAATGCATTCAGTGGAATTCTGTTAATTAACAGTAAGAGTCCGTTCGATTACCCGGGGACCAGCTTTATGGTCAGATCAGGTGTGAACCACGTTGATGGAAACCAGACCTTAGGTGAACCAGGGAGCCCGGAACCTATGTATGAGATTTCAGCTCGTCACGCTCAGGTATTTAACAACAAATTTGCAGCTAAAGTCAATTTCAGCTACAACAGAGCAACCGACTGGCATGGTATTGACTACTCAGACAAGAACCGCTCACAGTGGAATGGCCAAGGCCGTAACCCATCATTTGATGGTATCCATATGTTCGGTGATGATGGTTCATTCAACATCGGTTTGTTGGGTGTAAATCCTGCTAACCGTGCTGCGATTGCTGCTGCGATCAGTGCCGGTACAGGGGGACAGGTTCCGGCTGCGATGATCGAGCCATACGTTGCTTCACTTCCGGCACAACCAGTGAACAGAACGGGTTATGAGGAGCGTCATCTTGTAGATTATGATGCCGAAAACATGAAAGTTAACGCATCACTCCACTATCGTTTAAGTGAGTATGTTGAAGCCAGTTATACCTTCAATTATGGCTTTGGAACTTCTATCTACACTGGTGCCCAGCGATATAGTCTTAAGAACTTTTATATAAGTCAGCACAAATTGGAGTTGAATGCCGATAACTTTATGGTGCGCGCGTATGGAACGTTCGAGAACTCAGGTGATTCATACATCGCCGACTTCGTAGGGTTTTCTGTGAATGAAGCCTATAGATCAAACACTGACTGGTTTGGTACATACGGAGCTACATTTGCCGGCGGAATGATGCAAGCTGCAATGGCTGCACAAGGTGGGAATCCAACCTATAATGCCGGTACAGTTAATGCCATTCTGAGTAATCCTGCTGCAGTCGCACAGTTACATGCTGCTGCACGTGCCGCTGCTGATGCAGGAAGATACGAGCCTGGTACGCCACAATTCCAGGCAGCTGTGGATGCTGCTATGGGTGCACGAGTACCAAATGGTGCTTTGTTTGATGACCAATCCCGATTCTACCATGTGGAAGGACAATATGATTTCAAAAATGAGATCGACTTTGTAGATATGCAACTTGGTGCCAGCTTCAAGCAGTATCAATTGCGTTCGAATGGTACAATTTTTGATGACATCGGTGGGGTGAACATTAATGAAGTTGGAGCTTACCTGCAATTGGGTAAAGCTTTTCTTGATGAGAAGATCCGTTTAAATGGTTCTATCCGTTATGACAAAAACGAGAACTTTGATGGTCAGTTTAGTCCACGTATTTCATCAGTATTCAACCTGGCAGAAGGACACAACCTGCGTGCTTCCTATCAGACTGGATTCCGTAATCCGACTACTCAGGGTCAGTACATCGATCTGAACGTAATTACTGCTCGTCTGCTTGGTGGACTCCCACAATTTGCCCAGAAGTATGATATTACCAACAATACATACACTCTGGAATCGGTTCAGGCGTATACCACACAGTTCCTGAGTAATCCTGGTAACCCTGCAAACATCGTTCAGGCTATTGGATTACTGGAGCGATACAGTGCACACAATGCTGTAAAACCGGAGCAGGTTCAGGCATACGAAGTTGGTTACAAAGGTTTGATCAACAACAACCTGTATATAGATGCGGCTTATTATTACAACAGATTTACGGATTTCATCACACAGATCCGTGTTCGTCGTGCAGCTGCACCGATCAACCTGAATCCAGCTGATCCTGCAACATATCCTGCGGCAATTCAGGCATCAACATCATTGCTGTCGGGTGACTTCAACAACACTTATCAGATCTACACCAACACAGATACAGCTGTTGAAGCACATGGTGCGGTCTTCGGTTTCGAGTACAGTTTGCCACGTGGATACTCATTCTCTGCAAACTATAACTGGAACCAGTTGATCACTGATCTTGGTAACTTTGTGAATGACTGGAACACACCTGAGCACAAGTTCAACGTGTCTTTTGGAAATCGACGTTTGACCGAGAACCTCGGGTTTAACCTGACCTATCGCTGGCAGGATGAGTTCGAGTGGGTATCAAGTTTCGCAAGTGCAACAATTCCTGCTGTTACAACATTTGATGCACAGATCACATACCGTGTTCCAAGTATGAATAGTGTTGTTAAAGTGGGTGGATCTAACCTGACCAATTCAGGATATACCCTTAGTGCTGGTGGACCAAATATCGGAGCTATTTATTACATCTCTCTGACATACGATAACGTATTCAGAAGATAAGATAACAGTATAAGATTTATGTGATTGAGGAAGCCCGGGTTTCGAAAGAAGTCCGGGCTTTTTTATGTCAGGGTGTGAGATGGAGCGATTTATTCCTATTTTTACCCGATAAAATTAATTGAATATGACATTTATTGAAAAACTCCACTCTGCAGTCCGATCATACAAAAGTGTGCTGTGTGTTGGACTCGATCCAGATCCTGATCGTATTCCGGATCTGATCAAAAACAGAAATACAGAGATTACAGAAGCCATTGTCGATTTTTGTTCGATGGTGATTCGATCTACATCCAAATTTTCAATAGCTTACAAGCCGAATTTGGCCTTTTTTGAGGCACATGGCTCAAAAGGGATTGAAGCTTTCGAAAGAGTACTTGATTTGATCCCTTCAGATAAGATTTCGATAGCCGATGCAAAACGTGGGGACATTGGAAATACTGCTTCAAGGTATAGCCAGGCTTTTTTGGAACGTTGGAAGTGTGATTCTGTGACGTTATCACCACTCATGGGATTCGAAACGATAGTACCATATATCAATGAGGATAGTAATGCTGTTTTTGTATTGACTTTGACATCCAATCCCGGAGCAGAAGATTTTTTTCTGCAACCATTCAGGGGATTTGATACGATGTCTGAGTATATCGCTGATTCACTGGCAACATTAGACGGATCACACCCCGGACACGTTGGCATGGTTGTGGGTGCCACCAGACCTGATGCAATTTCCAATATTGCAAAGTACCATCCTCAAGCTACATTGCTAATTCCAGGTGTTGGAAGTCAGGGCGGAGATATTGAAAAACTTATCAAATCCCTTGCCGACCATCGCGGAGTACCTATTGTTAATGTTAGCCGTGGTATCATGTATGGAGAAAATGATGCAGATTTGGATGAGCATACTCTCAGTCTTGCTATTTCCTCGAGAGCAGAATCATACTTTAAATTACTTCAACCACTCTCACACAAATATTATTGAGATTGGTTGAACCCAATCTGCGTTTATCAAAATCCATATTATGGCCAAAGCAAACAAACCTGATGTTCTGATGTACACCGATGGAGCGTGCAGTGGTAATCCTGGTCCGGGGGGCTGGGGTGTCTTATTGGAATGGAACGGAACTCGGAAAGAATTGTCTGGTGGTGAGCCGGCAACCACAAATAACCGTATGGAGATGCGTGCTATTGTGGAGGGTTTAAAGGCACTGAAGAAACCTTGTAAAGTTACGATATGCAGCGATAGTGCTTTGATAATCAATGCATTTAAAGACCGTTGGATTGATGGTTGGATTAGCCGGGGTTGGAAAAAAGCCGATAAAAAACCCGTTGAAAATCAGGATTTATGGATGGAAATGCTGAGCGCCATGGAACCTCATGAGATAACGTGGAAAAAAGTCAAGGGTCATTCAACAGACGCCAGAAACAACAGAGTGGATGAATTGGCTGTTATTGAATCAAAAAAGTTTGTCTGAAGGATTCTTTTGCTATTAAAGTTGATGTGGGTTCTGCGCTATTACGTGTATGTGGAGGATGTATATATCCGCTACATAAAGAAACAGCCAATGAAACCGAATACATTCTTGATTTCATTGGCTGAGGATGGTGTCAGATGGACATCAACAGGATCAACGATGTGGGATGATGATCTTGTGACTGGCTACTGTAGCAATGTAACCGGTTCCATCTGTGATATTTGTGATGACATCTGGCATGATGGATTCCTCATCGCTAAGCCCTGCATAACTTGGCCAGGATGTTAATCCGCTACCAACTTGCAACTCAACTTTGTTTAATCGTATCCTACTAAAAGGAATACCCATCGAACGAGTAAGCAATGTACGTGTATCAAATTGAAAGCGATATACGTTTGTGTATTGGTTGATAAATGCGGTGTTAAGAACTGAGTATGCATGGGTTTCTTCATCTGTCCAGTTTCCGAAGTCATCAATCCATTGAACCCAGAATTTGACAACGGCCACGACCAGTTTTTGACTGTTTGATCCCTCAACAAATCCACGGTCAGTAGATCGATCGAAGTCGATTCTTGGAAGGGGTAATTCTTCAGCCGTTACGACTCTAGTATAACTAAATCGTCCATCGGTCGCAGTAGCTTTTAGCTCGTACGGATTACCAGGAATAAGCTGTTCTGTTGTATAGTAGTTCCAGACATAGGAGGGTCCGGCAAATACGAACATGGAATCCTTGAGTTGGGTTACGTTTCCGGATGGAAGGTGGGTCAAGGTCACAATTGTACCATCATGAACAGGGTTATCGTTGAATAGACGATCTCCAATGGGCATGACTCTTACCCACTGCGTATCGGCATGTACATCGAGGGTTCCATAAATGGAGTAAACGTACTTGGTATTTTCTTCCAAAGGCTCAAAAGTATCGTTACAGCTGTAAAGAAACCCAGCTAACAAAAACAGAGTGCAGATTGGTAGGATTCTTTTCATCATCAGTTTGATCCTATTTTGAGTGAAACGTATGGCATGAAGGGCATCTGCATAATTTTATTTTGATTGAACACATCATAATAGAAGATGTTGCTCCAATCGTATGTGTTTAGAAGTCCTCCCTGAACCTTGAACTCAACAGCACCGACATCAAATCCTTGCTGTACGGAGATATCGAGGCGATGAAAATCTGGAAGTCTACCGCGATAGGCTCGTTCCATGATTACGCGGGGTAGTCCGTACGATTCAGTTACATCCGGGATGAACTCTTCAAATTTGTAGAAGGTGTCGAATCCAAGCGCTTGGGTGAATGGGAATCCAGAGCCATATATCCAGTTGATGTTCAACCCAAATTTACCACGCTCATAGCCTGCCTGCAGATTCAACTGATGGCGTCTGTCCTGTGGGGGATGGTACGATTTAATGGGTTCACCGAACCAGGTGTTGAAATGGTCCTGAGCAGTTGAGTATTGTGTCCAGGAAAAACCATAACCGACTCCAGCGTAGAAGTGACGATGGTTGAAGTTCAAACGAAAGTCGCTTCCATATACATCGCCGTTCGCATAGGCAAGGTCGGTAGTAAATCGGGCAACACTACTCCAGACTGATACTGGAACGTTGTAGACCTGTTTGTAATATCCTTCCAGACTCATGTTGATATATCTTCCAATAGGTTGGTGCCATCCAAGCAAATAATGGGTGGCGTACATTCTTCTGGAGTCGTCTGGAACAGGCATCCATGCTGTAAATGCAGTGCCTGCATCTCGAAAGTCGGCTATACCCACGATGGGTTGACGATAGATACCCCATGCGGCATTAAAGCGTTCATTTGGTATGCCACGGGGTGACCAGGTTGCTTGAACCCTGGGTTCAATGCTGGATTTCAGGTAGCCCAGATAGTTTGTAAGAACTACGCCGGGGTCGATTGACAAGTTTTTGCCCAATGGGATGTTCAGTGAGGTGTAGAGTCCAACACCGATCATGGTTTCATTTCCACTGTTTATGCCTGCGAAAAGATCGGATATGTTGTATGAGAGTTCGTGAAAATTTACGAATGCTCCATAATCGAGTCTGAAGCGATCGAAGTTTTGAATAAAGTTGACATCCGCCTGTGACTTAATGATGTCTGAGGAGCGGCCTCGGGACCGGTTAGTACCCACTTCGTTACTTGAATATGAAATGGCGACATTGATCTCGAAGTAAGAAAGACTGGATTCTTGCGATACACCCGCGCATCGTCCGCCAGTGACTACGTTACCCCATTTAAAGTATGCACCGTTTGTGTAGTCGAGTTGTCCTCTGTCGTACGTACGTAGTAAGTGCGCGGAGCAATTAAATCCCTGGTCACTTACGTTGCTGTATTTGATGAGCTGGCTGTTAAATCGTAGGGGTTGAATCTCGCTGAGGTAGAGTTCGCTGGATTCTTCAATGAGTGATCCACGCATGGATACGAAGAATGAGCTTTCACCTTCCTTGATCGGACTTTCATAGTACAATGATGAAAGGTAGGGGCTAACTGAAGCGGACCAGGATCGATCGTACAAACTTCCGTTTTTTAGGCGGACATCCATGACGGAAGAAGTGCGGCCACTGTATCGGGGACCAAATCCACCGGCATATAAATCGGCTTTTGAGACGACTTCTTCGGGGAAGATGGAGAAAAAACCAATGATGTGAAATGGTTGAAAAACAAGGGAACCATCCATGAGCACCAGGTTTTCAGATGGAAGACCGCCTCGGATGAATAGTTGTCCACCACGATCTCCTGTTACTACAACTCCGGGTTGGGTTTGAAGATAGCCCATGAGGTCGGCACTACCGGCTGGGGTTGGTGTTCTGCGAAAATCTTCGGTACGAATGGTGACTTGTCCGGGTCTTTGTATATCGATTTGGGCATTTCCCTGGACTACGACTTCGTTCAGGTTTTGGCTGGTGGGTCGTAGCCGGATATTCTGGAGTATATTGTTATTGGATCCGTCGATATTTAGTGTATCTGAATAGTTTTCGTAACCAATAAATCTGATTTGCAAAGAATACTGCCCGGCTCTGAGGTTTCTGAATTCAAAGACACCGTTTGTGCTGGAAGTTGCGATCATATCGTTACCATCGGGAAGCCTCTTGATCAGAATATTTGCAAATTCCAGAGGGCTACCGGTGGTGTAGTCGATGATGAGACCCCGTAGTGTTGTTCCTTGTTGTTGGGCGTAAACAGAGGTAGTGTTTACTAAACACAAAGCAAGTAACGCTGATACAACAATGTAGCGCAACCTTATCGTATTGACGGTCATGTAGTTATGATAAGTGGATAGTATATAACGGAAATAAGTGTCGAAATTCGGGGTAGGCTAATTTATGCAGAAAAACGGTATTCAAATTGTTAATAGTTGTTTCAAAAAAAAAGGGGGACAGCCCGATAACGAACTATCCCCCTGAGAAATCTGATAAGCTGTTTAATTAGAGTGCGGTAGCGATTACAAGTGCTACAACAGAGATCAGCTTGAGCAGAATGTTGAGCGATGGACCTGAGGTGTCTTTAAGAGGATCACCAACGGTATCACCAACAACAGCTGCTTTGTGTGGTTCAGAGCCTTTGTAATATTTCTCGCCGTTGATTTCAACACCGGCTTCAAACATTTTCTTGGCGTTGTCCCAAGCACCACCAGCGTTAGCCTGGAAGATTGCCATGAGAACACCGGATACGGTCACACCTGCGAGGAGTCCACCGAGAGCCTCTTTACCAAACATCGGGGTGAATCCGATGATTACAGGTACAGAAACAGCCAACAGACCTGGCAGGATCATTTCTTTGATAGCTGATTTCGTTGAAATTTCAACACATTTACCGTATTCAGCGGTACCGTCGGCTGCGCGGAAAATATCCTGATCTTCTTTTGACCATTTGTCCATTTCAGTACCATCGTTCTTTCTCATTACCTCGAGAGCAGCTTTGAGAGCTGGAATGGTGGTGAACTGGCGACGGACTTCGTGGATCATAGCCATGGCAGCTCGTCCAACTGCACCCATTGATAGTGCTGAGAACACGAACGTAAGCATACCACCGATGAAGAGTCCGGCCATAACGTTAGCCTGAGAGATATCGATACTTGAGATGCCGGCAGCGGTCATGTATGCACCAAAAAGGGCAAGAGCAGTAAGAGCTGCAGAACCGATAGCGAAACCTTTACCGATAGCGGCAGTAGTATTACCAACAGCATCGAGTTTATCTGTGCGTTGACGTACTTCTTTTGGAAGCTCAGACATTTCTGCGATACCACCTGCGTTGTCGGAGATAGGTCCGTAAGCATCAACAGCTAACTGGATACCGGTGTTGGCAAGCATACCTACAGCTGCGATAGCGATACCGTAGAGTCCACCGAAATGGAAGGATCCAATGATCGCGAATGCGATGATGAGGATTGGGATACCTGTTGACATCATACCAACTTGAAGTCCGGAGATGATGTTTGTAGCAGAACCGGTAAGGGACTGTTGTGCGATGCCAAGAACTGGTTTTTTACCGTAACCTGTGTAGTACTCGGTAACGATACCGATCAGAACACCTGAGATAAGACCGATGATGGTCGCAAAGAAAATTCCCTGAGCGGTGATGGTTCTTTCGATACCATAGAGGGCATCCATGTAGGTCCATGATTCTGGAAGAATGGAAGTAATCAGGAAGTAAAAAGCAACAAGCATGATACCAGCTGATCCAAATTCGCCGAGGTTAAGGGCTCTTTGTGGGTCTCCGCCTTCTTTAACTTTCACGAAGAATGTACCGGCGATGGAGATAATGATACCGGAAGCAGCCAGGAACAATGGGAGTAAAACACCAGCAAGTGGATTACCACCGAATTCTGGAAGGCTCATGAATACGGCACCAAGTACCATAGCAGCGATGATAGATCCGACAAATGATTCGAAAAGGTCGGCACCCATTCCTGCCACGTCACCTACGTTATCGCCTACGTTATCGGCGATGGTAGCGGGGTTCAGTGGGTGATCTTCCGGGATACCGGCTTCAACCTTACCTACGAGGTCGGCACCTACGTCAGCTGCTTTGGTGTAGATACCTCCACCAACACGAGCGAAAAGAGCGATAGAAGAAGCACCAAAAGAAAATCCTGTGATCACGGTGATAACCTGATTCACATTCATTTGGGTGTCAGTTCCAAAGATATTAGAGTAAGCGATGAACAATACGCTCAGACCGAGTACACCTAAACCTACAACGGCGAGACCCATTACTGAGCCACCGGTAAAAGCCACTTGTAAAGCTTTACCAAGGCTTTCACGAGCTGCATTAGCGGTACGCACGTTGGCTTTGGTTGCCACTTTCATACCGATGAAACCCGCCAGACCTGAACAGAGTGCACCTACTACGAATGATAGTGCAACAAGAGGAGATGAATTTTCGGTAAGGCTGCCCTGTATTCCGAGCAATACAGCGACGATGACCACAAATATTGCCAGAATTTTGTATTCGGCACGGAGGAACGCCATGGCACCCTCAGAAATGTGGCCGGCAATTTTTGCCATTTTTTCGGTTCCAACTTCTTGTTTAGATACCCACGCCGATTTGATGTAGGTAAAAAGCAGGGCGATTAGACCTGCAGCTGGAATCAGATAAATCAGATTTTCCATTTTGTTTGTGGTTGGTTTATGGTTTGATGCATTAGTTGAACTTATTCATAGCCGGAACGATACCTTCGCGTATAAAGCAGAGCACAGCATCATGTGCTTTATCTATACCTTGGGCAATAACTTCCTGTTCTTCGTCGTCAAATGGGGATAATACGTAATCAGCTTGTCTACCTCTGGGAAAGTTGTTTCCGACCCCGAAACGAAGCCGTGGATATTTGTCTGACCCCAGAACTTCACTGATACTTGCTAAACCATTATGACCTCCGTCGCGTCCATCCTGGCGTAATCTAACCTTGCCAGCAGGCAGATTGATGTCGTCTGTACAGACAAGACAATCTGACAGCGGAATATCGAAATATTTTAGCGCTTTCGAAACAGCCAATCCGCTGTTGTTCATATACGTGGTTGGAGTGATAAGAATGGTTTGACGACCTTTGTGCCTGCCTTCAGCAACATAATAGGGACCTTTACCTGGTTTAAGGTCCAGTTTGAGTGTATCTGCCAAGTGGTATATAATGTCGAACCCGACGTTGTGTCGGGTCCCCATATATTCTTCGCCGATATTTCCCAGTCCTACAATAAGAGGCATAAGTTAGAACTTATAAGAGAACGCCTTATGCGTTCTCTTCTGATGTAGCTTCAGCTGCAACGACTGTTTCCTCTTCATCAGAGAATTCAGTGATCTTAGCCCGGCCGCCTTTTGGAGGTCTGATAACCAGAATTGTACGATCTGGTGACATGAGTGGAGTAATTCCACCGAGTTTCAGACTACGTACCTTCAGGTTGTGACCGATTTTGAGTTTGCCAATGTCCAGGGTAAGCTCAGATGGAAGGTCTCCAGGGAGTGCCTTAACGCTGAGTTTACGAAGTGACTGGTACAGACGTCCACCCTCTACTACGCCAGGTGATGTTCCTTTGAGGCGAATTGGGATGGTTACAGTTACAGGTACCGCAGAATCAAGCGCAAGGAAGTCAATGTGCAGAATCTGATCGGTAATAGGATGGAACTGTGAACTTTTAATGATGGTATCGATCGTTTTTCCATCATCAAATGTAAGTCGTATGAACTGAAGGTTCTTTACGCTCAGAATTTTTTCGATAGCGAGTTTAGGAACACTAACGTGAACATTACCCTCAAGTTTTGGTCCGTATACTACTGCAGGAATCAGATCCTGCTTACGGAGCTCATCCAGTCCGTTCTCTACGGCACGGGAGACTGCTTTTACTTCAACAATTATTGGCTTTTCCATGGTTTTGCAAATATAGGTTAATCATCAAAAAGGGTACTGATAGAATCGTCTGTGTAAATACGACGAATAGAATCAGCGAAAATTTCGGCAACACTCAATACCTTCAGTTTAGATGAAGGACGTTTGAGAGGTACGGTATCTGTAACTAGCATCAGATCGATAGGTGAATCTTCGATGCGTTGAAATGCGGGTCCCGACAGAATCGGGTGTGAACATGCCGCAATAATATTTCTGGCGCCACGCTCTCGTAAGGCCGATGCAGCGTTGGTGATCGTTCCAGCGGTATCGATGAGGTCATCAACTAACAGGATGTTCTTGTCCTGAATGTCACCAATGATGTTCATAACTTCGGCAACATTCTGTTGCGGACGTCTTTTGTCGACGAATGCCAGTCCGGCGCCAAGGCGTTTGGCATATGAACGTGCCATTTTAAGACTTCCAACATCTGGTGCTACAACCACAAGGTTCTCCATCGGATTCTCTTTGAAATAATCGATGAAGATACTGCTGGCGTACAGGTGGTCGAGCGGGATATCGAAAAAACCCTGGATCTGTGGTGCGTGCAGGTCCATTGTAAGAACTCTGTCAGCACCGGCAGTTGTCAACAAGTTGGCCATCAATTTTGAAGCGATCGACACGCGTGGCTGATCCTTACGATCCTGCCTTGCGTATCCGAAATACGGGATAACGGCGGTTACGCGGTATGCCGAGGCTCTTTTGGCCGCATCGATGAGCAATAGCAGTTCTACGATGTTCTCGCTTGGGGGTGGTGTAGATTGGACGATGAATACGTCAGCTCCGCGGATGCTTTGCTGGTATTTCACGTAAATCTCACCATCAGAGAAGGCTTTGATGGTAACTTCCCCCAACGTGGTGCCATACTTTTCGGCTATAGCTCTAGCAAGGGCAATGTTACTGCGTCCCGCGAATATAGCAAGTGGCTGTTCCAAGAGCTTGTTGAGGGTTAGTGATTAAAAAAAAGGATGTGTCAGAAGATACATCCTTTTCTGATTTGTTGATCGTCTGTTGCCCGGGGAGGATTCGAACCCCCACATACGGGACCAAAACCCGCTGTCCTGCCTTTAGACGACCGGGCAATGCCAGTTTTTGTGACAGACACCAAAGTTATTAACAATATAGATTGAAGTCAACCCCCAACAGCATTTTTAAATACTAAACATTCGTGACATGCCTTCTTTTTGCAATAGTTTTTGAACTGACTGGTAATACCGGGACCCTGACTGGGCAGTGTCAATGGGACATTGGCATTTGTAAATTGTTGCGATATGAACTCGGGTGGACTAAATCCATGTTCGAACCAATACTGTTCTGCTTCCTGTTGCAGGTGATACCTCCCCAGTATTTCACCGAGCAGGTGAATCGATGGTACGATGCTAATCGCCAGTAGTATGGATCTTCTGGCCGGACCTGAAAACTGCGGATTCGAAAAAAACGCAATGAGCTGGGTGAAGTCGGCTCTTGTAAAAAAACGGAAATGTGTTGTTCTAAGCGCCGAAAGTAAATTGGCGGCCTGTCGGATGCGTATCAATGGATGGTTGCCTGGACGGCTTCCACTGAAATCCCAGTGTTGATGAGCTGACCGGGATGACCCCGATTTATAGCTTTCTGAAAGAGCGTGCTGGAATTGATCGAGATCTGAAGTCGTATGTGGCTGATTCTTACCCCTTGCTTTGTACAATCCAGACAAGGCGACCAATTTGTTTTTGATATCCAGAGGAGTTACCACATCGGGGTAAAGTTTCAGAAATTGATGACAGAGGTTTCTCATCATAGTGCGGTTTTTTGGAATCCCCAACCCATCACACCATGAAATCCAGACCATGTTCAACCATGCAACGGATGGGGGGTGATTCAGGCTAAAGTTTTCGCGTACCGAATTGATTTTGTCGTTCAGATAGATTCGCGAGGCAATTTCAAATTGGTGAGAAATGACATCGGGTGATATGTGATGGATGATGTTACTGCAAGCCAGTTCGTGGTGTCTGCGGGTTTTTCGAACAATGGAGAGTATGTTTTGCGGTATATAATCGTGGAGTACCACTGTGGGTATGAGGGTACCGTCTTGGCGATGGACCGGTCGGGCATGTGTGTGATCGAGCACAATATGGAGGATGACCCTATTGTACCTGATGTCGTGGTGATGACCATGTTTATACCAATCGGCACAGGTGATGTGGAGTTCAATGCTGCCATGCCATTGAATGCCATCATACAAAATGGATGCGTTTTCAAAATCGGGTCCATCACCCGTATTCAGGGTTCCTGTATGCAAGAGCCGCACTGTATCGCCATGGGTCGTTCTGAGTTCAGCTAACTCAGGGGAATAGTTTTCCCATATCTTTTGGAAAAGATCTTCGCGCATGGATACATTTATTTGTGCTGATGGACTACCTGACGGAATCTGCAGTGTTTACTTGCTGATTGTCATAACATCGTCGACATTGAAGTCAAGTTTGTCGGTAGCTTCGTACAGATCAGGCAGGTTTTTTTTGATGTCGCGTGCCACGTCTTTCACTTTATGGCGCGCTTCAGATGCTCCTTTTTTGAGGTATGCTCTGTTTTCTTTGCCGGTTTTTGGGGACAAAAGCATACCGAGTGCTAGCCCTCCAATGATGCCACCTGTAAATGTAAGGATATAACCCAGACCCTTATTTGCCATAATATTACTCCGATTAATGAACTATTTGTTGATGAAGTGGATTGTATTTGAAAATATTTTCTGAAAATCAGAACAAGTTTGTACTTATAACGTAACTATTTGCGTTTTAGGGTGTGAAATCATCCGATTTAATAAAAAAATAAAATGGCTTAATTCCTTAAATCTCAGTATAATTCAGGACTAAGATCTCTAATATGTTTCATTCATTAAGATTTGCTTTACTGGTAACGTTCACGACCATGTTCATGGTCGCCGCTACTCCTGTGTACCAGATTGAATTCAAGGTCCAGGAAGGGGTCAATCTGAACGAGATCATAGCAACCTGGAACCTGTCAAGTTTGGACGGTATTTCTGAGTTTGAACTCGAGAGAAAAATGAATAATGGCAATTGGTCTGTTATTTATAAACTCCAGATCACTGATGTAATTCTTGCCAGTGGCAAGCGTGATTTCACATTCACAGACACCAATGTGTACAAATCTGCTGAATCAGCAGCTATAGCCGAATATAAACTCAGAGTACGTCACAAAGACAATACAACTCGCGAGCTCCACGCTCAGGTCCAGTACACCACTTCAGCTGTGCGTCGCACCTGGGGTAGTATAAAGTCCATGTTCCAGTAATCATGTCTGACACATTTCCCGGTGAGTATATTATGCAGTCCGGCCAACTGGGCAGGGCACTTAAGCGCATTTCGATGCAGGTTGCCGAGGACCTCAAGGGAAACAAAAACGTTCATATCTTTGGTCTAAATACCCGGGGATATCATACCGGGGTCGTAATCGCTCGTTTTCTGAGTGATGCTATTGGACATCCTGTTTCTTGCCTCTCATTGGATGCGCACTCAGATACCTGTCTTTCTGATGAGACAGCCAGTTTGGTACATAAAAGTGCCTACATCCTATTGGTAGATGATGTACTCTTCAGCGGATCAACCATGATGAAGGCGATCCGTAAGGTTTTGGATGCCGGTGAACCACAAATTATAAAAGTTGCCGTGATTATTGACCGGGGACATCGTAAATTCCCAGTCCAACCCGACTTCACCGGACTTGTCTCTCCAACTAAGTTCAGAGAACATGTAGAAGTCGAGTTCGACACAAATGACCGTCCGGTAAGTGTAATTCTTACAGAACACTGACCCCGGGTCACTTTAGGGTAATTGTACTATTTAACTTTAGTATTGAGAAGAATATTATGAAAAAGTGTTTTTTGTTACTGATTGTATTTCTGTTTACGCTTTCACATCAGGTATTTGCAGATTTTGACTACTATAGTGATGACGATGCAGCAGCTCCGGCTGCCGATACGACCGGTGGACCATGGGATTTGGGTGGTTGGGCTACTTTGAATGGTACACAGGCAAGCTTTAGGAATTGGAGTCAGGGTGGGGTTAACAATATAGCTGCCACAAGTACCGCCCGGTTTACGGCTGAATACAAACAAGAACGCCATATTTTCAATAATACAACAAATCTGAAATATGGTAAGGCCCGCATTGAAGGGAAGGAATATCGTAAGACCGATGACGAAATCAGAGTCAGGAACCAGTACCGCTATCTGTTAGATGATCCTCGATATTCATTGATTGCTCAGGTGAATTTCAATACCCAGTTCGATAAAGGGTATGACGCCAATTATGTAAATGTGATTTCAAAATTCATGGCACCCGGTTACATCATTGAAACGGTGGGTTTCGCTTTTAATCCGGGGACCGGAGTTCAGTTCGATATGGGTATTTCATTAAAACAGACCATCGTCGCCGATACTCTTTTGTCGACCAGATACGGTCTTAAACCCGGTGAGCAGTTCAAGAATGAAGGTGGTATCTCTCTGGGTATGAAAATTGAGCGCGATATCGCCACGAATGTAAATCTCTCATCACAGGTTGAGACATTTACGAATTATCTGAAACCAGTAAGCAGTACGACACTTAGGTTCACAAATGAAATCGTTGGTAAGATCAACAGTTATTTATCGGCAAACCTACAGCTGGCGTTTGTGTATGATGACAACATTACCAAGGAACTTCAGGTTAAACAGGTGATATCGATCGGGTTCAGTTACCGATTCTTATAGGAGGATCCGAATGGGTCATGACACTTCATTAGATTTACTTACCAGAGCCTTCGACAGGTTCTCGAAGTGGATGTCCCAATATGCCAAACCCACGGTGGAATCTTTAGACGGGGATGAAATTCAGGTTCGAGCAGCCGAGGTTCTGACAAGCCTGGCAGAACGTCTGGAAGGTAACTATCCGTTTCATAGTGGGCTCTATGCCGGACAAATGTTAAAACCACCCCACGATGTTGCCTGGGCGGCTTACGCATTGACTATGCTCATCAACCCCAATAATCACGCTCTGGATGGTGGTCCTCCGACCTCACAGATGGAAAAAGAGTTAATCCCCGAAATTGCAGGAATGTTCGGATACAAGCATGGGATCCTGGGGCATCTCACCTCGAGCGGGACTATTGCCAATCTTGAGGCTCTATGGGTGGCCAGAAAGATCAATCCTACAAAAGCAGTTGGATTCTCAAGCCAGGCTCATTATACTCATGCCAGAATGTGCGAAGTCCTTGGAATCAGATCATTTGTTATACCAACGGATGCAGATGGGAACTGGGACGTGGATTTTTTGGAGCAAAATGCGTCGGAGATAGGAACCGTTGTGGTCACCATGGGGACAACCGGTATGGGACGTGTGGAGCCATTACACACCATACTGCCATTGTGTAAGGAAATGGGCATCAGGGTACACTTGGATGCAGCTTATGGTGGATACTTCAGCTTGATCGCGCAGAGTGGTGAAATTGATGCACGAGCCTGGTCACTAACAAGTGAAGCCGACAGTATCGTGGTTGATCCACATAAGCATGGACTTCAGCCCTATGGATGTGGTTGTGTATTATTTAGAGATCCAAAGGTTGGACTGTTTTATAAACATGATTCACCTTATACGTATTTCTCATCGGACGAACTTCATCTTGGGGAAATAAGTTTGGAATGTTCTCGGGCTGGTGCTGCAGCTGCTGCACTTTGGGCTACACTAAAAGTATTTGATCTTGGGGCAGGTGGAAGAATGGAGGCCGTGTTGAGGGATTGTCGTAATGCTGCACTGACTTTTGCCCGGGAAGTTGTGGCTGCGAACAACTATATACTGATTGAGCAACCAGAGTTGGATATCGTAGTGTATTGTCCCTTGGTGCGTGATGAATCTGGTATCAGGTCCTCAGAGATCTCCCGTAAAAGCTCGGAAATATTTCATGCGGGTATGAATGGTGACCGTAATAATGCTTTATTCGTAAGTTTGTATCAGATCGATCCCGTACAGTTGAAGTCGGTTTTGCCCGATTTGATCCAAGATCAGGAAAAGATTACGGTACTGAGAAGTGTCTTCATGAAGCCACATCACAAAATGATGACCACTGAAATTGTGAGGCGTTTGAATGACCTGTACAGGCAAACCGATTGATTTCGGTTTACCTGCAGATCAATAGTTAGATATGATATTTGGGGGCTTATTTAAACCCCCTTTTTAATTGCCGAACTTCAAGATCGGTTGTGTCAGATCAGGTTCGAAAAGCTGACGGAAAATATCCTATACGTCGAATTTTATACCTTGGGCCAAAGGAAGCTGAGTTCCCCAGTTGATGGTATTTGTCTGTCGGCGCATATAGATTTTCCAGGAATCGGACCCTGATTCTCGTCCACCACCTGTCTCCTTTTCACCTCCGAATGCACCACCAATTTCGGCCCCGCTGGTACCAATGTTAACATTCGCGATTCCACAGTCAGATCCCATATGACTCAGGAATCTTTCTGCCTCGCGCATGTTTAGGGTGAAAATAGCTGAGCTGAGTCCTTGTACAACTCCATTGTGATATGAAAGAGCTTCATCCAAATCACTATACCTGATCATGTACAAAATCGGTGCGAAGGTCTCTTCTTGTACAACGTGATAATGATTTTTGGCGATACAAATTGCAGGACGAACATAGTTATCACTTCCAAGATCGTCGGAATGGAGAGTTTCACCGCCGTAAATGACTTCACCACCTTCTTTTTTCAGTTGCTGGAGGGCGTTTTGCATAGCTTTTACAGCGTCCTGGTCGATCAATGGTCCTACAAGTGTACCTTCTTTCAATGGATCACCAATACGGATATTTTTGTAGATGGATACGAGTCGATCTTTCACTTGGTCAAAAATGGATTCGTGTACAATAATACGACGGGTTGAAGTACATCGTTGTCCAGCGGTACCAACAGCACCAAAAACGGTTGCTCTGACAGCCATTTCAATGTCGGCATCCGGTGATATGATGATCGCATTGTTGCCTCCGAGTTCAAGTAACGATTTACCAAGGCGTGCGGCTACTACTTGTGCGACTTGTTTACCCATTCGGGTAGATCCTGTAGCAGAAATCAGTGGGACTCGTTTATCGCTTGCCATCATTTCGCCAACGGACCTGTCACCGTTAACCATACAGAACACACCTTCAGGTAGGTTGTTTTTCTTGAGTACGTCCTGTATGATGTTTTGGCAGGCAACAGCACAGAGTGGTGTTTTTTCGGATGGTTTCCAGATTATGGTATCTCCACAGACCGCAGCGATCATAGCGTTCCAACTCCAGACAGCTACCGGGAAGTTGAATGCAGAGATGACCCCGACGATACCCAAAGGATGATATTGCTCATACATTCTGTGTTGTGGCCGTTCAGAATGCATGGTGAGACCATAGAGTTGGCGAGAAAGTCCGACGGCAAAGTCACAAATGTCGATCATTTCCTGAACTTCGCCCAATCCTTCCTGATATATTTTGCCCATTTCATAAGAAACAAGTCGACCGAGGTCTTCCTTGTTGGCGCGTAATGCGTCACCGATCTGTCTAATTACCTCGCCGCGCTGAGGGGCTGGAACCATTCTCCATGATTTGAATGCTTCTTGTGCAGTTTGAACAACTTGCTCATACTCCTCTGGTGTTGTTGAGTAAACCGATCCAATGACCGAATTATCGATAGGAGATGTGGATGTGATTTTAGAGGCTGTTGTTGATGAAAAGTGGTTGGTACCTGTTGATGTACCATGATTATCGGCCTGAATGCCGAGTCGTTTCAAAAAATCCATAATTATACTTTTAAAGTTGGGTAATATTGTCTCGCTTAAAGATACTGTCTAGTTCAGAAATATTCAGGTTTAAAAACTGAATCGAGCTACCATTTCGAAATTTGGGAAAACACGCCTTGTGGATTGTCGTTCAGCTCGAAGGAATGCATCTCTGTGTTCTTCCGGATACTCTATGTACAGGCGCTGCCAGTTTCTTTGAATCTGGTACCATCCGGTGATGAAAAGTTCATTTCTGGATTTAAAGGGGAGTCCAATAGTGACGACTGGTCCGATTTGGGTCGTGATCTGTTGCCCTGTTCCTATTCTTGTGATACGGTTGGGAGAACCGTTTTGTATCACTTCAATCTGTGTGGTAGCTCTTTGTAAAAAATCGAGCTTCCTGAAGTATCGAATACCACTGGCGATTGTTATCTGTCCATATCTCTTTTGCAAAGTCGGTTGAATATCGTAAGTGACCAATGTGTCGATCGGGGTTTCCTGGAATGTTTCCCAGTACAATTTGCCTATACGAAGTTCACTTCGTGAGGCTTCGATTCTGATAGTCCAATCAGGGGCGAACTCGTAGGAGGTGTTTGTGAAAAAGGCCATTTCCCGGGCCGATTGATCTGTTTTTGGCCTACCTGGTAGCTCGTAGTCCTCTACGGTGTAGTTTGCGCGAACCATGAAGGTATTTCTCATGGTGAAATAGTCGTTGGGTGTCCAGACCAATTCGGGTAATAAACGGATCGATCTGCGCCAATTGTTCTCGATACTTCTTTCTGAAAACAGATATACGTAATGGAAAGCTTCACCAGCAAGTATAAGTGAGGTCATCAGATGGTCAGAGATTCGAAATTCATTTCTGAAACGGAACAGCGCCGTGAATTCATCGCGATTATCCTTGTTGATTTCAGGTGTATCATAACGAAGGATACTTGTTGCGAAGTCGAGTCCCATTCTGTACGATGGCGTAAGCTGTAATTGGTTGTTGGTGAAAATTTCGAATCTGGATTGAGTGAAATTCGAGTTTTCAAGAATTTCACTGCGCCGCCTGACCTGGTCCTGCGGTAGTCCAGTTGTATTCATGAGCCGGGATTCCCGAACCTGAGCCGACCATACGAACCCGACATTCAGATTGTAGGTTCTTGACGGATAGCTAATAGTTGTGGTGACATCGAGATGTTGTCGAAGACTTCTTGAATCAAATAGTATTGCATCTGAGCTATCATCCAGTGGTTTATTCCGGACTTTACGAACATTGTTCAACCCAAAAACATCAACCCTTGCACGCAAATACTGCATGACCGGAAAGTTTACTGAAACGGAGGCATACGTGGTATCGTTATCGATTGATTCGAGGAAATTGCTATCAGCCCGGTTTAGAAGGCTTGTGGCCTGATAGCTGTCACGGCGAGCATTTCCAAACCATAATTCAGATCTCATGTCGAAAATGTCCTCGAACGAGTAGTTTGCCCTCGTTCCAAATCGGGTTGTAACAAATCGCCGGGGATCTATATAGGATACTTCTGCATTCAGAAGTGGTTCGAGGCGGGTATCACCGAAATCAAGGGTTTTGAGGTCTGTTTTCA
>CAZDYD010000039.1:0-24753 GCA_964509715.1 uncultured Chitinophagales bacterium | reverse complement strand
AGGTTGTGCTCTACCAGCTGAGCTATTCTCGCGTAGACGTCAAATATAAGGACGTCAACATCATCTTGTCAAGCCACAATATGATTATTAACACCAATTTTTCATCAATATCAAGGTAACGGATACACGGCAGGAGACGCAAATCCATGCTTATCAACCGCCTGCACACCAAATAAATAATTATCCTTTGAAATCCCTTCCATCGTGATCTCAGTCACATTCCCCACATCCAGACTCCACTGCCAAACCGGTGATGTTGTCTCCCTCCATACTACTCTATACCCAGCAACATCCGGTTCCTTGTTCGCCTCCCAGGCCAAATCGGTATTATTTGATAAACCACGCAACACCATCCTGACATCCGATGGTGCCGCTGGAGCCAATGCTAACGTAGCTAAAGCCGCTCCATTGACGCGAGCTACACGTGCTATATATTCAAAATCCACATACTCGAGAAGATCTCCATACACAGCTCCATCCTCCGTTCTCACGTGTTGATGCTGGTGTCTGAAATTTTCATTCGGTTCACTAAATCGAACAGCTGTAAATCCTCGTTGCACAAATGCCATATGATCACCCCCTCGCAAATACCGATCCTGTCTGTAGATCATATCAACATGCATTCCATCCACATATCGCTCTCCGACTTCCTTGATATGTCTGGCCAATTGCCTAATCGGCATATCGTTCTCACCACCAGTCCTCAGATAAGCCTGGACCAGTGTCGAATTTTCACGTAATGCAGGGATTCCTGCCGCAAACAACCTCACTCGATGTGATTCAATAGTGCCATCATCGGCTACAGGACTTCCAATGATATCATTCGTGATCATTCCATGGACATCCCACCCATTATCAACCGCATCTTGTGCCCATCGATGTGCTCCATACAACCCTTGCTCCTCCCCCGCGACAGCCATAAATACAATTGTTGCATCAAACTCATACTTCGACATAACCCGGGCCAACTCCATCACAGCAACTGTACCCGAAGCATCGTCGTTGGCACCGGGAGCGTAACATTCTACATCACCTTGATCGCCACAGATCGAATCGTAATGTCCACTAACGACATAAATTCTCTCCGTTGACTCCGACTGAGTTCCCGGCAATGTAGCCACAATATTCACAATTTCAGTAGGGACTGGAATTCGGCGGGCCGGCTCCTGTATAAATCTGTGATACTCGACCTGTAGTCGCCCCCCGGACTCTCGGGCATACTGCTGCATCTCGTTATAAATCCACCGACGTGCCGCACCTATACCAGTAGTCTCACTAAGTGTGTCAGATCCAGTGTGACGTGTATGAAATGACACCAGTTTTAGCAAATTAGCTTCAATTCGATCGGCAGAAATCTCATTGAGCATGGCACGAATAACCTCATGTGGATCATTCGAATTTTGGATCGATTTAGGTTCATTCGATCCACTTGCATAAGCACTCGCAGCAAAGACCACAAACAATACAATAACTAAACAGACACGTTTCATAAATATAAAAATGAATTCATTTGGTTTTCGATCCACCAATATCACACATAGAACAACTTGATGCAACCATCCAATTCTAACAAAAACCAACAATAACAAAATATTACAGTACACAGGTATGAAAGATGTCCCTTGTATTGTTAACACCTAAATCCGATGACTGGCAATCGAACACCGAGATTTCATCCAACATGAATTGATCACTCTTTGACGAAACGGTAACAACTTGTATTTTGTTCTCACGTTATGCTGCATCACAAAATTCATTTATTATCCGGGGACGCTGAATGGGTCGTGTTTGTTCACGGTGCCGGGGGTAGTTCTGCAGTTTGGTTCAAGCAAATCAAATCATACCGCAAACATTTCAACCTTTTGTTGTTGGATCTTCGTGGACATGGAAAATCTGCTCAGGGACCCGATATGGGACGAACAGATTACTCTTTTGAATCTATCGCACATGATATCATCGATGTATTGGATTATCGTAAAATCGACTCCGCTCATTTCGTTGGTGTTTCACTCGGCACGATCATCATCCGGCAAGTTGCGGAAATCAGTCCACACCATGTGAAAAGCATGATACTTGTTGGTGCAGTAACCAAATTATCACTCAAATCTCGCTTTCTGGTACGAATGGGGCGTACATTCAGATCCATAATCCCATACATGTGGCTGTATAAATTCTTTGCTTTCATTATTATGCCACTCGACGGACACCAGGAATCACGTAGTGTCTTCGTAAGGGAAGCACAAAAACTTGCCCAAAAAGAATTTATCCGCTGGTTCAATCTCACCAGTCATTTTGGTGAGAAAATGCGCATCTTTGCGGAGGTTGACCCGGGCAAACCTGTTTTATACGTCATGGGCGACCAAGATCACCTCTTCCTTCAACCGGTCAGACAACTCGTAAGCCGCTTTAAGAACCACTACCTGAATGTAGTAGAGCAATGCGGACATGTAGTAAACATCGAAAAAGCAACCGTTTTCAATGAGCTCTCCATCCACTTTCTGAAATCCCGATCAACGGGCTGAAAACCCATCGCATCTTTTGACTATTTCATTTTTGTTTGCCTTCGTGTACTTTTCACATACTGAAATATTAACCAAGTGGTCTAACCGTCATGAAAACAATACGATGTATCGCCATCCTTTTCATTGTTGCATCTTGCAGCGACAATACTCCCGAAAGCAATAATCCTTTTAGTAGTTTATCTGTCTGGTCACTCGAACAGGATCTGCTCATAGAAGAGAGCGATGAACTTATTTTTGGATACACTTATCCCCCGGAGATCGCTTCTGATGGAGACATCCTCGTAGCTGATTTCCAGAACTCTGTCATCCATCATTTTAATGCGAGTGGACAGAACCAGGGAACATTTTCAAGGAAAGGATCGGGTCCGGGTGAAATTAATCAGATGGGTTCAGGCTCTATGTTCGATGACGATACCTTTTTGATCTTCGATAGAGCCGAAATGCGCTTTGTCAGGTTTGAAAAACAAAATGGAACTTGGGGCCACACTGAAATTATTCCCACTGAAACCAGGGTTTCAGCATTCTCTCAGGGACCCAATAATACGATCATTTATCATGGTGTCACTTCATTCGATCGTTCCAATATAAACAATGATGAACGTGGATACACGCTGAGCCAAATGAAATTATCTGGTGACATCCTCCGTGACTCACTAATATACGGCCCGGTAAACACACATTTGATCCGCATAGAGGGTAATGGTTTCATGGTAAGAAATATGCCCAATGGCTACGGTCTGAATTCAATTTCTCAAGTTTTTGACAAAAACATCATTGTCCATGCACAAACCGATGCGTTCAAGTTCACAGTAAAAAATATCATTACTGACGAAATCAGCACTTTTTCCCATCATATTGAACCGGTTCCATTGACCCAAGCCGAAAAAGACACCTTGATTTCACAGGTTGGACCACAATTCACCAGCGTAATGAGAGATAAAATGCCTGAATTCCATCGAATCATAGAAACCTTTTTCGTATCCGATGATGGTAATATCTGGGCAAGATTGGGGCCAAAAAGTAATCCGATTCCTGAATTCGAATGGGTTGTAATGGATCTGAACGGCAATCTAATTGCAAGGGTCAGTAATCCTACGGGTGTCACGATTTCAACTCTGAAAAATGGTCATGTGTACGGTACCAGCAGAAATCCGGAGACAGGTACGAGTATCCATCGTTATCGAGTTAAAAAGGACATATAGTTTTGTAAACTTTATGAGACACTCATCCTAAAATTCAGTGCAGAACAGGTTTTAGGCAAACACTCTCAGGATAAAATCCTTTGAAATTTATGTCGCCAAATCAATTTCCAACAAGTGTCGGGCGTGCTGGATATGACGTTTTTCATGTGTAACGATCAACTCAAGAGCTGTCTCAAGTGGATACACGATATATTTATTAGCTGGTGAAGAAACTATAACGTTTCTACCGATAAAAATTTCCAGTCCGACGATGTGGGACTTCAAGCGCTCATGATGTTGTACAAACTCATCGACCATATCTTTACCAGCCAACGAGGTTGACGGTTCCCAAACTGACATGGTTCGCATCTTTCGTTTATTCTCAGGCTTTACCGACGACAATAACATATTCCCGAAGCGATTATACACAAACGGAAGTCGGGCCAGCAATACCGGATTCCTTTCGTTTCGCTGGATACGTGCAAATTCAGGGTAATATGATTCATTCAATACAATCAAGTGTTCCAGATGTTGATCAATGCTCCATTGGTCTTGCGAAGGTTTCCATCCCCTCTTTTCTGGAGTTAAGGCAGCAAAACAATCCCTGACTTCATTCGCATGAAGGTCAAGTTGTTGTAAAATTTCATGGATTTCCATAATTGTACCTTTGTAGATTCATCAACCAAGCCTCAAATGCACAAACCAAACTAAACATATCGATATTTGATTTTCATTTACCGAATACGAACCGCATTCAAAATAGCAAGCAATGCAACACCCACATCCGCAAAAACCGCCTCCCAAAGTGTTGCAATCCCCATAGCCCCCATGATCATCACCAAAATCTTGACCCCCATAGCAAGAAAAATATTCTGCCAAACTACATTTCTTGTTAATTCCGCAATATGAATCGCTTTAACTATAGATTTAGGATGATCATTTTGCAGAACGATGTCAGCCGTTTCAATGGCCACATCACTCCCTAGTCCACCCATGGCAATACCGACATCAGCCAATGCCAATGACGGAGCATCATTTATTCCGTCGCCAACGAATGCCAGTATCGTCCCTGGCTCATTTTTCAAATCTTGAAGATAAGCCGCTTTATCTGCAGGCAACATAACGCCGCAATACTCAGTGATCCCAACCTCATTGGCAACACGTTGTACAACGTCTCTCCGGTCACCGGACAACATGACTATTCTGGCTATACCTCGATTTCTAAGTGATTGAATCGCATCAGATACACCATCTCGTACCTGGTCACCCAGCACAAACATGCCACAAATCATCCCTCCGACAACTACCCCGATGGTAGTTTTACCCAAGGTATCGTCACTTGGAGGCAACAAAAAACCCAATTCCTCCAACCAACTCACACTGCCAACAAACACTTCACGCCCATCACTCACAGCTCGGACACCTTTCCCGGGGATTTCATGCATGCCAATTACAGGCGCCGTCGGCAAACCCAAATCGTGCACATGATTCGATACAGCATGTGCAATAGGATGGTTAGAGTGTCGTTCGACTTCCCCCGCTATTTCAACCCAATTGGAAACAGCCCCCGGAAACTGCACCAGCTTTTCTACCTGAAACTTACCATGCGTCAGGGTTCCGGTTTTGTCAAAAACAATCGTATTTACCTTAAGTAAAGCATCCAAATAGTTCCCACCTTTGACCAAAATCCCATGATGTGATGCTGCACCAATACCTCCGAAGTATCCTAATGGAATAGAAATAACCAACGCACACGGACATGAGATCACCAAAAACACAAGTCCTCGATACAACCAGTCGTCAAAGACATATGGATCGACCCATAACATGGGAAGTATTACCACCATAGCCGCCAATAAGGTGACCATTGGAGTATAAACACGTGCAAATCGTCTGATAAACAACTCTGTGCGGGCCTTTCTTTGGGAAGCATCCTGCACAAGCTCCAAAATGCGTGTAACGGTACTATGCTTGAAATCGCGTGTCACCTTGATGTCCACAACACGTGACACATTAAGCATACCAGACAGGATTTCATCACCCTGTCCCAGATTCACAGGGACACTTTCACCGGTCAGTGCGGATGCATCCATGACAGCATTCCCAGAAACAAGAACACCATCCAGGGGGACTCGCTCACCCGCTAAGACTCGGATGGTATCACTAATCGACACATCCGCTGGATTTACGGTTCGCGTATTATCACCATCAACCAAACGGGCGGTATCGGGACGCACATCCAGCAATGATCTGATGTTTGATCTGGCCCGCCGTACTGCAGCCTCCTGAAACAACTCACCAACAGTGTAAAACAACAGCACAGCTACACCTTCCGGATACTCCCCGATGTAAAACGCCCCGAACGAAGCCAAACTCATGAGGGTAAACTCCGTGAAAACATCACCTCTTGAAACCAATTGAAGCGCCTTTTTCAACACAGGATAACCGACGGGCAACCATGCAATTCCATAAAAAAAACCCATTGCCCATGCATCAAACAGACCAAACCAACCAAGATAGGATGCCAAAGTACCGGAAATAAGCATCAGGGAGGTCAGAAGTGATCCACGATAGTCATCCCATTGGATCGAAAGTGTTTTAGCCCTGGCTTGTGTTTCCGGAATCTTATTAGCACACGCATCTGCGCCACAACCACATGTTGGGACCGGTTCATCTGTGCTATGATGGAGATGAAGTAACATGGCTAATTCCACTTAAAAATAAACTAACATTTTGCCCAAGATAGCAGAATCTACAATCGAATTCTACGCGACAGTGAACAACTCATCTCCGATCGCGCATCGTAAGCGAAAAAACACTCGCAATGACGAGGAAAATCGCTAGAGCGTTCGATGCTGTCTTACCCAACTTACCATGATGGTACCAATAAATACAATATGGCTGATGTACCAAATGATCTCGTTTCCTGACTATGGTACGCTGTAAGTCGGATCGATGTTTCAACCAATCGGGTAGATGCAGGAACGTGCTCCATGCGGATATGGCAAATGCACGGCAACGATCCAGATCAAAACGCAGCAGGTTGAACAAAGAGGACAAAAGATCCAGAATGATCCACATGATGGTCTTGGGTACCACCATGGACTCAAAATAATGTACAACCAACCTGGATCGAAAATAGCCGGTAGTAAGGATGTCGCCTGATTTGTGGATCCTGCCGGATGAGAGTACATCACCAGATAGCTCAAGCGATGTGCCCTTACCTTTCAACACGATTGAAACCTCCGGGTACCAATGTAGCGAATATCCGATCAATTGAAACCGAATCCCCAAATCGACCCAAGCTATTTCTTTATCTAGAGTTGTATCCAATCCACAAGCCGCTTTGAAAGCATCTGTCCGTACTAAAATTACAGGTGGTGATACCCATGACAACCGATCAGACAGATTATCGAATTGGCCTTCATCCTTTTGGGACTTTTGAAACTCGGTACCGCGTACATACCAATAGCCAAGTGCATCGATGAATCCTCCCGCTCCTCCATATTTCGAAAATACACCCTCATCTGTGATCACTTTGGGCTGGATTGCGGCAATTTCGGCACCCTGTTTCATTCTGCGAACAAGAGCGTCGATTTGGTCTTCTGAAATGTCAATCTCCCCAAACAGAAGTAAACAATACGGTTGATTAGCATTCAACACACTTCGGTTCACTTCCTGTGCCAGGAGTGTATCGAAATGCAAAACTTGTACGTCCATTATTTTATGCTTTGATTACCAGAGTTACCCTTGTTCCTCCCATGTCATATATAACCTCGTCGCAATAGGTTTTCATGAGAAAAACTCCCCTTCCACTGGGTTTTAATAAATTATCATCATTCAAAGGATCCGGGACAGATCCAGGATCGAATCCACTCCCTTCATCCCGCACCGAAAACCTTACCTCTCCGGGTATAGCCGTAGCATGTATCGTTACAGTCTTACCCTCATCCATTTTATTACCATGCAGCATCCCGTTTGTTACCGCTTCAGAAGCACATAGCATGAGTCCAGCTTTTCGCTCGTCATCCAATCCTGCTTCCGCACCCAGGACATCAACGATTTCATCGAGATGATAAAGTTCTTCGAAATCAGTCTTAAGTTTTTTTTCAATGGTCATATGTGGAGCCAACTGGTTGCAGGATAACGGACATATTGGGAATATCCGAACATTTATAAATGCGAACAAAAAAAATCCGCCCTGATAATTCAGGGCGGAAATCAGTTTTGGGTCGAACGAGTTGTTAACGGTATCAAAACTTTCGACTTTATCATCGATAATAGGCAATTAACGATACTAATGCATCATCACCCGTAGATACCACGCATTTTCAATGTTCTTGCCACTTTATCGATCGCATATACGTAGGCAGCCTGACGTAACGTGATGTTATACTGCTCTTTAACTGAATAAAGATTATTGAACGCCTCGCGCATCATACGTGTCAGACGACGATTCACACGCTCTTCGGTCCAGAAGTAACCTTGCCTGTCTTGAACCCATTCAAAGTAGGAAACGGTCACACCTCCAGCGTTCGCAAGAATGTCGGGTATGACCAAAATTCCTTTTTCATCGAGAATGGCATCAGCTGACGCAGTTACCGGTCCATTTGCACCCTCGGCAATGATTTTTGCACGGATGTTCGGAGCGTTGTACTTGTTAATCTGATCTTCCTTGGCAGCAGGTATCAAAACATCCACATCCAGTTCAAGTAATTCCTGGTTGGAAATCTTCTCACCACCGGTGTACCCTTCAAGTACTCCTTTGTTGTTCTTGGTATACTCAATCGCTTCCGGGATGTTGATGCCATCGGGATTATAGTAAGCACCGGAAACATCACTAATTCCAACGACTTTGGCACCCTGTTCGTGCATGAGAAGGGCCGAGATCGAGCCAACATTTCCAAAACCCTGAACAGCAACAGTTGAAGTATTTGGCATCATACCCAGTTTGTTCATGGCAGAAAGTACCGTAGTGACCACACCACGTCCGGTGGCTTCTTTTCGTCCGCGCGATCCCCCTAAAAGGAGTGGTTTTCCGGTAACTACAGCCGTAACGGTCTTACGGGCATGCATACTATACGTATCCATGATCCAAGCCATGGTCTGCTCGTTTGTGTTCATGTCGGGAGCAGGGATATCCTCATCGGGTCCAAATACCCCGATCATGTTCGATGTGTAACGTCGAGTGATACGTTCGATCTCTGATTGTGAAAGATCACGGGGATTACACACAACACCGCCTTTTGCCCCACCAAAGGGCACGTTGACGATCGCACATTTCCAAGTCATCCATGCTGCCAGTGCTTTGACTTCATCGAGAGTAACATCCGGCGAATAGCGGATACCACCTTTAGCAGGACCCAATACGTTATCATGAATTACTCGGTAACCTTCAAACACTTCGATTCGACCGTCATCCATAATGACCGGGATGGATACAATAACAGTTTTAACTGGCGAAGCGAGGTATTTAAACATACCTTCATCTATTTTGAGCAGGTCAGTTGCGAATTTGAATCGCTCCATCATCGATTCAAACGGACTTTCTTTATCCAGCACGGGTCCGGGTTCTTTATAATAAGGTGAGCTGTGCAGATCCTTTGTACTTGGCATAATGAGTATTTAAAATCAAAGATTTTGGGGTTGTAATTTCGCTGGTCAAAGCGATGAATATGTTTGCAAATTGGGGTCGTCAGCGGAAACCCTCCCATCAGACCGGTCTGTCTGAACAGATGTATAAAATGTTTTTTAATTACTTGATACATAAATTCAGAACACCCAAATTTATGGACTATTTCAGTCATTTGAACATTAATTTTACGCGAAATTTTCACAAAAAAGCGCTTTCAAAACTCTGGCTTAAAAACTAAGCATTCTAAGCCAATTTGTTTAAAAAGAATATGTACAGTAGTGATTTTTCGTGAATAACAGCAGTTAACATTATCTTAACAATAGCTGCGTAACTTTGATGTACAATGATATCATAACTACCTATACCTTAGCAATTTATGCAGAACGAATCCTCAGAAAATGGCAGTCGCTCATTGATGGGCGCATTTCTCGATAGTGGTTTTTTTGGAATAATAAAACAGGAACGAACCTTCCTGATATTCATCGGAATCGCTTTCTTCGTAACCGGTGTTGTCTTTGAAAATCCATCGCTTGCGATGTGGATCGGATTCATGTTCGCAGGATACTCGGCTATTGCCAATGACAGTATCCAAACCATCGGAACCTTTTTGGCTTCGAACGCAAACAGAAAGTGGTATGTACTGTGGTTATACATCGGATTGATCTTTGTCGTTACAGTCTCTATCAGTTGGTTCAGTTACTCGGGAGATGTTTCCTATCAAAGATTGACATCCAAAGGATTCGCAGAATCGCCATCATCATTCACCTTCCTACAGATTGCCGCACCGTTGTTTCTGCTAATCATCACCCGATTGCGCATGCCGGTGTCGACCACTTTTCTGATATTGAGCTGTTTTTCGGCCGACCTGTCCGGAATCCAAAGCATGCTCACAAAAAGTTTGGCTGGATACTTTGTAGCATTCATCGTTGCGATTATCGTGTGGTCGCTGGTTTCGAGAATAATCAAACGAGTCTTTACAGGTGAGGCGTCTTTCATTTGGGTCATATTGCAATGGATCACAAGTGGCGCGTTGTGGTCGGTCTGGCTGATGCAGGACATGGCCAATATTGCGGTTTATCTACCACGTCAACTTGCTACAGGCGAGTTTGTGTTTTTCACTTTATTCATCTTCTTGGGACTGGGTATTCTCTTTTATTTACGAGGTGACAGAATCCAGCAGGTCGTTACTGAGAAATCGTTCATAACCGACATCCGATCGGCAACCATTGTCGATTTTGTTTATGCCTTCATATTGTATTATTTCAAGGTTGTTAGTGTGGTCCCAATGAGTACAACATGGGTTTTCATAGGCTTACTTGCTGGACGCGAATTAGCTATGAGTATCACAGATAAATCGGGTCATGGTAAACCCTTGCGCAAAACAATGCGACTCATAGGAAAGGATGTACTTTATGCAGGAATAGGATTACTTGTATCCATTATTCTGGCAATTGCGATCAATCCGATAATCAAGGACGAAATACTGTCGATGTTTTTTTAATTAGCTGCAAATAGTATATTCAGGGCTAATGAACAATGAAATAAAAATATATGCATATGCGTCGTCGGGAATCGTCCCGATGCGAAATACCGCCAGTGATACTGCCGAAATGGTGAATCAATTACTGTTGGGTGAGACTATGGAAATTCTCGACTCACAGGAACGATGGCATTATGTCCGATCGGATTTTGACGGCTATGAGGGCTGGGTGAGTGTTGCTCAGGTCCAGACTTTTTCGGCTGATGATTACTTTGAGTGGAAAAACCATCCGGAGCGAGTCAGATCGACTTACTATACATTCAGGATTAATCGAGGGAGCAAGACCTATTTGACAGTTCCAGCTGGTGCTCCTGTGATCAATACCGGATTTTATGTTGAATTACCTGATGGTCCGTGGCATGTTGTCGGCACTCCTGAGAATCTTAAAGAGCACGCCATGATCGATACAGCACTCAAATTGCTTGGTACACCGTATTTATGGGGAGGTCGGACAGACGCGGGAATCGATTGCTCCGGATTTGTCCAATTGGTGTATGCCCTGCACAAGTATGACCTTCCTCGGGATGCATCACAACAACATAATTTTGCAAAACTCAAGGGCACGGATTTAGCGTCGGCTGAATTCAGTGATATCGTTTATTTCAGCAGCAATGGATCTTCCATCACACATACCGGATTTTATCTTGGTGAAGGTAACTTACTTCACGCTTCTGGCAATGTCCAAATAAACTGCATCGATCCAACTCGAAAAGATAGTACCCGATTCGTTTACAATGACCGATTGGCAAGCACGATCGTAGGTGTCCAGAGTACATCGAATCTAAAGTCGGCGGCAACCCAGGCCATGAAGAAGAGAACCTGATGACCACAAAATAATTTCAGATTCATGATGGATACACTTAATGGTAACGTTCTCATATTAAACCAGGATTATCAGCCACTAAGTGTTTGTAATGTTAAGCGCTCACTGTTACTATTGTTTCTGGATAAAGCTGAAATGTTGCATGATCGTCCGGAGCGCAAGATCCTGACCGTTTCCAATGAGTACAACTTCCCATCTGTGATACGCCTGCGCAGGTATGCCAGAATACCATATAAAAATATCGTATTGACCCGGAAAAATATCATGAAACGTGATGGAAACCGATGCCAGTACTGTGGATCTGCCTCGGACTTGACCATTGATCACGTGATTCCAAAAAGCCGGAACGGAAAGGATACATGGGAAAACCTGGTCACAGCATGTAACAAATGCAATCATAAAAAAGGTAATAGAACCCCATACGAAGCAGGGATGCCTCTGAAAAAAGAACCCTTTCGTCCAAGTCATATCATTTTTTTGCGCGATTACATGGGACGAATCGAGGAGCACTGGAAACCATATCTGTATATATGACCGTTGGGACGTGAGGTGATCGTTCTGATTGCGGGTTATTGAAGTCACCAAGCAAATTGCGAGGTATCAAGTAGATTGTGTGCGTCCCTGCATCAAAAAAAAGCCCGACTCTCATTTCGATGAGAATCAGGCCTTGTGGAGCACAAACAGTTTTCCTTCTGTTTGCATTTTCTCTTGATGAATTATACTGACTTGAAGTTTAAAGTTTCAATCAAACCAACTATTGAAACGAGTAATTGTCCGGCATAAACCGAACCGATTTTTGATAATACTGACTATCTGTATTCTTCGACCGATTTTACATGATTATTTTCATCAGTAAAGACAACCAGAGGTACAAAATTCTCCATTTCTTCATCTGGTACCGATACGAAGGTCAGGATATGAACCGTGTCTCCTTCTTTTGCATGAAGAGCAGCTCCGCCATTCATACACACCTCCCCACTTCCACGCCTTCCTGGTAAAACATAAGTCATGATTCGGGAGCCATTGGAAGCGTTGTTGATGTACACCTGTTCGTACTTTTTGATCTTGGCAGCATCCAACAGATCGGCATCAATAGTAATGGAACCATTATATTTCAGGTTTGCTTCAGTTACTCGTACTGTATGGATTTTGGATTTAAGAATATTGTAATGCATTCGATGATTGGGGGTTAGATTTTGTGGAATTCATGGTCTGTGAGGGATCAGCAATAGCCCTGGATGAATTGATGCTATTTTTGAGTTCTATTTCGCGTACCTGTCCATCCTGGATCACGGTCAGTTTTAAAGCATGAGTATCATAGGTAATGCGATAAGGTTTGTCAGGATTGAACCATGTCGATGTGAATGATCTGGCAAATTCGATTTCACCCGACATATCATACCGAAGTAATGAAAAGTGACCTTTGGTCTTTTCAATACGATACCATGCCCCTTCACCAATCCCGCCCAGCCACTGTACATCCGATGGCAATGTTACCGGACGTTCAGGTTCGTGGGTACATCCGGGTTCGGTATCGTCAGGTAGATCAACAGTGCTGTCTTTTTTGAAATTGGCCAAGGTTTTATCCATAAAAAATCGAAGTGATTGTTTACGATTCATGGTTTGCCCGAAAAATTTCTCACCATTGTATTGGTACACCATCCCATCATATGAAGCATTCACAACGTTGCTAATGGGACTTGATATGATGGTCTCGTGTATGATCAGATTTTTTCTTTGTCGGGTGGTACTTTTTAGTCCGGCAAGTAAAACCGACTCTACAAAGCGTGAACAATTGCTGTTCCCGGGCATAAATGCAGAGTATTTCATAGATCCTTTTTGAACGAATGACTCTGCCCGCTGGTTCGCCAATCCGAAATCAATAGAGTCAGCTACCGAAAAAAATACCGGTCCATTACCATGTGTATACCTTTTTTTACTCTCCAACTCCAATATGATATCAACCAGATTGTAAACCGGAGTGGACATAAAATCAGGTGTCTTCACCACCTCTTCTATGTACTCGGCAGGATCTCGCCATTGATCCAGGGATGAGTTTTGTGTATGGGCCGAAACCTCAAATGAGAGTTTTGGATCCGTACTGGCCGACCTTGCCCTACCATACCCTCGCGGGGTTACATATCTACCAAAGTCGTAGTAGTGCAATGATCCATCGGCCGTATTGATCAATATGATGGCAGCATGACCAACACGGAAGTTTTTGTTCTTAAGTACACCGACTTTCTGTAACACATCACACCATTTGTGATCTCCCCTTGCTGTGGTCTCAGGCCATGACAACACAATGGCAAAATCACGGTATCTATGAGGATGATTTTTGTTATTCATACTAACTCGCACTCAAACTTTGATTCACAAACTCATATTCAAAATCATGTTCATTCAACCATTGCTGGTTATAGATCTTGCTCATATAACGGCACCCATGATCAGCAAACATCAATACAACCGAATCTCGCTCACGTAGACCGGGACCTATTTTCTGTAATGCAGCCAGTACGGCGGCACTCGAAAAACCAGGCAAAATAGAGCTGGTTCCGATGAAGTCATACACAGCTTTGATGGCTTCGTCGCGCGATACTCGAATAAATTCATCAATATAGCCGACATCCAGATTCCCGGGAATAAATTTTCGTCCAATTCCTTCAATCTCACTGACCGGGTGACTCGGAACTGACACTGAACCCGTGTAAAAATAATCATATAGAATCGAGCCGTAGGTATCAACTCCAATTATCGTGATGGTTGGATCCTGTGATTTTAGATACCTCCCCACACCGCTAATTGTGCCACCTGTACCAACACCACAGATGAAATGCGTTACTCCACCACCTGTTTGTTCCCAAATTTCTGGTCCGGTGGTCTCGAGATGTGAAAGCACATTCGCCGGATTATAATATTGATTGCAAAAATAGCTTTGTGGATGTTCTTCAGCCCAGGCTTTCGCCTTACTCAATGTTGAAAATGCATCATCCAGACCATTTGAATTATCACAAATTGTGATATCAGCACCGTATAATTTCAACAAGGTTCTTTTCTCAGGTGAGGAACTTGCACTAAGAAAAAAATGGCAAGAATATCCGAGATCCTTACAAATAGATGCCAAACCGATGGCTGTATTACCACTGCTTGCCTCAACAACTGTGTAACCAGGCTTGAGCAAACCCTTTTTCTCGGCATCACGAATCATATAAAGAGCGGGACGGTCCTTGGCCGACATCCCGGGATTCTGAAACTCTGCTTTCAGATATATCTGACACTGATACAAATCAGAGAGCCTGTTACTCCTGATTAGATCGGTGTTGCCTATCTGATCTATCATATGCGTTTTAGTTTATCCTTACGGTTAGAAAAAACGGCGGAGAACTTTATGCCGGTAAACCAAACATGTAGCTCTCCGCCTCTACCCCCGTATGACAAACTTATGCACCGATTCTGTAGAGATTTTGGATATCAAAATTTTATTTTTTGGGAAATGCTACCCTAATAGTGTGCTTGTCTTCTATGATCGAATAGGTAAGTGTGAATCCATATAAGTCACAAATCTGTTTAACAATCGCCAATCCCAGACCCAAACTACCCTGCCCGGCTGAACTAAATCTGGGTATCAACTGTACCGGATTACCCTCATATGGCTCTCCGGTGTTACTTACTTCAAACCTGTCCCCCTGAAGTAGCACATTGATCCTACCGTCACGGATGTTGTGTTTGACCGAATTCTTGATAATGTTTGTGATCAATACCATGGCCAGCCCTTCATCCATGCGTTGTTCGCATGGCTCGATCAATTTTGTAACCGAGATGTTTCGCATCGAAATGACTTCCGCAAAATCATCCAATGCCGCATTTACCAAGAGTGAAAGTTGTAGAACCGAGGTATTCTCAAACTCTTTGTTGCCGATTTTCGATAGCAATAACAATGATTTTTGTATATGCGCAAGCTTGGTAGCCGATGCGTGTGCTTTACCTGCTTCATGAATCCATTCTGAACCTGGTGGGAGGGTATTCAACAACTCTTCGTGTGCAGATCTAATCAACGCAAGCTGAGTCTGGAGTTCATGAGCCGCATTTTCATTGAACTCCTTGGTCCTTTTGTAATCGTTCGACATCTTGATGAGCATTCGATGGACCGTCTTGTTCAGCTGGTCGAATTCGTCGATGTCAGATTTTTCAAATTCCGGAACTGATTCCTGCACATGATAATTCCGAAGTTTAGATAATGTATGAAAAAAAGGTCTCCATATTTTCCCGGCCACCATATTGACCACAACAAGTACCGAGACAGAGAACATCCCAAGTATTCCAAGGATGATATAGAGCGTACTCCTGGCAATATCTTTCGGACCTAAAAGTGTCTGTCGCAAGGCAATCGTGATGACACTATCTGAGACGGACAACGGCTGTAATGAAAATCTGACTTCCCGATATTGGATTCCTTCCCCACTTATGGGATCGATTACGGTTGTATCTCTGTATGCCGCTTCTCGAAATACTGTGTCGCTATAAACCCTGTTGATCTTGTAGATATCCGGGATGGTTTCATACAGTCCGTAGTAACGTTGTATACGTTGCATCTCAAAATTGAGGTATTCATCTGCCTCCGAATACGAAACTGAACTGATGGCATAATAAGTAAACAGAGCACCGATGATGGTCACCGGGATCAAGACAAGAGCTGTAAAACGGAGTGTTTTTGGGATCAGTTTCATCGGGGATGCAACGCTGAGTGCTTGTCCAGGTTTAGTTTATAACCAACTCCGTAAACCACTTTAATGGGATCGGCCGCACCGGCATCCCGGATTTTCTTTCGCAAATTCTTTATATGAGAGTAAATGAAATCAAAGGAATCTGCAAGGTCCATATGATCACCCCAAACATGCTCTGCCATACCTTCTCTGGTAAGCACACGTCCAGCATTGGAAAAGAAAAATAACAGAATCTTGTATTCTGTGCGTGTAAGATCGAGCAGATTTCCAGCTGCAATGACCGATTGATTGTCCGGATCTAGTGTTATATCACCATACGTAATGGTAGCATTACCCTTGAAAAAATACCTTCTTAGGACCGATTTGACCCTGGCCAGAAGTTCTGCCATATCGAATGGTTTTGTGATATAGTCATCGGCCCCGAGCTCTAATCCCTCAATTTTTTGAACTGTTGAGTCCCTTGCTGATATAACAATGATGGCCGTTTGAGGATGTTCTGCTTTTACTTTACGGATAATCTCAAGACCGGATCCGCCCGGCAAATTTATGTCCACCACTACCAGATCATAATCGAACGACCATACTTTTTCACGTGCAGATCTGAAATCTGAAGCCGATTCACATACATATCCCTCCGCCGACATCAGCTTACAAATCTGTTGTAAAAGGGGAAGTTGATCTTCGACTACCAGAATTTTCATGAGGGTATTAATTGGTTCGCATCTGAACACCGTTTGCGAATTTAACCATAACGAAACGCATATGGTAATATTTTTAAGCCATAGCGATATCGTGTTTCATATGGTTTCATGATTTCGTAATTTTGGAGCTAACTGCATTGTAACCCCATTTTCCCGTTTCATGCCAGACAAACCACACGATTATTGCGGAATATTCGGCGCATTTAACCATCCCGAATCCGCCGTACTCACCTATTACGGCCTCCACGCCTTACAACACCGTGGACAAGAATCGGCCGGCATCGTTACCACGTATTACGATGAAAAAAAACAGATCCAGGTCATGCCCATGCATAAGGATTTCGGCCTGGTCCTGAGTGTATTCGACGATAAGTCGCTGTTTACAAACAAATTACTTGGCAACTCCGCCATTGGTCACAACCGATACTCTACGGCTGGCTCCTCACAAAATCCGATGAACATCCAGCCATTCAGAGTGCATTATCGCGATGGGAACCTGGCTTTGGCGCATAATGGTAACCTGACCAATGCGAGAGAACTTCGGCATCAATTCACCCAAGAAGGTGTTTTGTTCCAAAGTACTTCCGATACGGAATTGATCCTTCACCTGATTTCCCACAGTCGCAAGACAAATCAAATCGACCAGATTGTTGAGGCCGTATCACAGGTTACCGGTGCCTATTGTCTTGTAATCCTTACCGATGACAAACTGATCGCCGTTCGTGACCCTAATGGATTTCGTCCGCTTGCTCTTGGCAAAAAGGACGGAGCCTATTTCGTGGCAAGTGAGACCTGCGCCTTTGACATCACTGATATCGAGTACATCCGTGACATTGAACCGGGTGAAATTTTGATCATTGACCAGGAAGGGGTCGACTCAGGTGAGTTGAAATCGAGGTTTGTCCCCCGACATCCGGGGACTCCATCGAGTGGATGTATCTTCGAATATGTTTATTTCTCTCGACCCGACAGTCGCATCTTCGGTGAGAATGTCGACAAAGTACGCCGTCGAATCGGCAGACAACTGGCTATAGAACATCCTATCAGCAGCTTTCTTTTGGGAAATGGCGACAAACAGCCCGTGGTAATTTCTGTCCCCGATTCAAGTAATACAGCGGCCTTGGGTTACGCCAGTGAAAGCGTAAAACGTGGCGAAAACTGTCGCTTTGAAATCGGACTCATTCGTAATCATTATGTAGGCAGGACGTTCATCTCTCCCGGTCAAGAATCTCGCGAGATCAAAGTCAAAACCAAATTCAATACGGTTCGTGGCGTACTCGAAGGACGTCCCGTTATCATTGTCGATGACTCTATTGTACGTGGAACAACCTCCCGCCACCTTGTGAATATGATCAGAAAAGCGAATCCATCTGAGGTGCATTTTCTGGCAAGTTCCCCTCCGGTCACCTCACCGTGCTACTATGGGATGGATTTTCCCTCACCTCAGGAGTTGATCGCAAATGTGTATGACCGCGACATCCAACGTATTGCAGAAAGTCTGGGTGTTGATTCCCTGCATTATCTCTCACCACACGGACTCGTTGATGCCGTTAAGACCGCAAATTCATCCGATATGGATTACTGCACGGCCTGTTTCACGGGTAATTATCCGGTCCCGGTCGAATCTGGAGTCGAGAAAGAGGAGAACGAACTGACCTGATGATTCCACAATCGGCCATATTCGTTTTAAGCGCACCGACACTCGAGGTTTGTCCACCCGAAGACCTACCTGAAATATGCTTCTCCGGCAGATCGAATGTGGGTAAATCCTCTATGATCAATGCTGTAGTTAACCGGAAAAAGCTGGTCAAAACCAGTAACATGCCAGGTAAGACCAGAGCATTCAACTATTTCAAGATCGACGATCTCTGGTACCTGGTCGATCTACCGGGGTATGGTTACGCTAAAGTTAGCAAGTCGGAGCGTGAAAAATGGGAAAAAGAGGCCCGAAAATATTACACACAAAGAAGTACACTGCGTCTTATATTGCTCATAGTTGATTCCAGGCACGAACCCGGAGAACTCGACACCGATCAAATCTACTGGTTCGCCGAAAATCAACTGCCATTTGCGATTTTATTGTCCAAAGCCGACAAACTAACGAACAATCAGAAGATTGCTTCTGTTGCAAGAATAAATCGGTTGCTCAGGAACATGAACATAGAAGTTCCTGTTATATTGACATCCGCCGAAACGAAAGACGGGATTGAAGAGGTAAGACACCTCATTAGGGATTTCATAGACGATCATTACGAGACGGAGAAGTCTCCCTCACCAACAAACTAACTGAAAAATATTTTAGGGTAATATGGCATATAAAGTATTGTTGCTTGATGGCATCGAATCCATCTGCAAAACCATTTTGAACGAACGTGGAATCGAGGCAGTTGAGGCCCCGAAATTAGCGGGTGACGAACTGTTATCGGCTATCAAAGAATACGATGGAATCGTGGTACGTAGCGCGACCAAAGTCAATGAAACACTACTCAAGGCAGCTCCGAACCTGAAAGTGGTCGGACGTGCGGGTGTTGGAGTAGATAACATCGACATACCGACGGCAACTAAAATGGGCGTGTTGGTCATGAACACCCCTGATGGAAACACGATTTCAACGGCAGAACACACGTGCGGACTCATACTTTCATTGGCAAGAAGTATTCCAAATGCGGTGCAATCGCTGAAAAATGGCGCTTGGGACAGAAAAAAATACACCGGATCTGAACTTCATAATAAGACTCTCGGTGTTATTGGCCTTGGAAAGATCGGTTCAGGCGTAGCCACACGCATGGTTGCCTTTGGTATGAACGTAATCGCATACGATCCGTTTACCACTCACGAAAAAGCTCAGGAACTTGGTGTAGAACTGGCAGATATCGACGAGGTATTGGCAAAATCCGATTTCCTGACAGTCCATACTCCGCTTACCGAAAAAACCCGCGGACTCGTGTCCAAAGCGAACGCACACAAGCTCAAAAAAGGCGTGAGATTGGTAAACTGTGCTCGTGGAGGTATTTTTGAAGAAACCGACATCGTTGAACTACTCGATTCGGGCGTCGTTGGTGGAGTTGCACTCGACGTATATTCTATCGAACCACCCGATGCATCGTTTGAGGCATTGCTCAAGCATCCAAAAGTGATCTGTACCCCACACCTTGGCGCATCAACCGAAGAAGCGCAGGAAAAAGTGGCCGAGCAGATCGCTGCACAACTTGCAGACACCCTTGAACTCAAGAGCTTCAAAGGTACCCTGAATGGTAAAGCTATCGCATTGAGTACAAACAAAGAGGTTCAGCCATACTTACAATTGGCCGAAAAACTTGGTGACTTTGTAGCACAAGTCGTTCCCGATAACACCGATCAGCTTGAAGTTGAGTATTATGGTAAATGTGCCTCCCACGCTGAGGTTCTGACAGACTCAATGCTCAAAGGGTATTTACGTAATTACTCGGATGAAGCCGTCAACCTGATCAATGCAAGATACCTTGCTGATTTCCGTGGACTAAAAGTCAAAGAGATAACCAGCAAAGAATCGAAGACTTACTCGGATCTGATCCGTATTCGAATTCATGGCAAATCCAATTTCAAAGACTTTGCGGCCACCCAATTCGGAGAAGGCGATTTCAGGATAGTTGAAATCGATGGTTTTGCAATCGAACTAAGTCTGGAGGGTATCGTCGTATTATACAAGAACATCGACAAACCGGGTATGTTGGCAGCAGTTAGCTCTGCCATGGCAGCACGTGATATCAACATCGCAGCTTTGAGTCTTGGGCGCAATACCAAGGGATCTGAGGCTATAACAGCATTCAGAGTTGACCGTAGACTCACACAAGAAGAACTTCAGGCCATCGACGATGTGGATGGTGTTGATTTTGCACATTATATTGAAATGGCCGTATAATACGGCTGTACATTTTGGAGGCTGGTCGGATGGAGGCCACCTCCCTTATTATATCATCTACAGTAAATTATTAGCGAAAAATCAATCATTATGGCTCTTAAAGCAATCCAATCTGAAAAGACGATGTTCGAGAGGGTGCCGACCCTTACGTTCGACAGTGCTCTGGATGCCTCCAAAGCAGTAGCCCGTGAGATCGCCGACCTTATAAAACAACGTCAGTCCGAGAACAAAAACGTGGTGCTTGGACTCGCAACAGGTTCTACCCCTACCCGAGTGTATGATGAACTCGTGCGCATACACAAACAGGAAGGACTGAGCTTCCGAAATGTGATTACATTTAATCTCGATGAATATTTCCCCATGCAACCCGACTCATTGCAGAGTTATGTGCGTTTCATGGGTGAGCAACTTTTCAATCATATCGACATCCCTCGCGAGAATATTCATATACCGAATGGCACTCTTGCCCGCGAAGATGTGTACGAGTATTGCCAGGAGTACGAAAGAAGAATTGAAGAAGCTGGCGGACTCGACATCCAGATTCTTGGAATCGGCCGAACAGGTCATATTGGTTTCAACGAACCGGGATCTACCAAAGATTCGCGCACGCGCATGGTTACACTGGACATTGTAACACGTCGTGATGCCTCCGGGGACTTCTTCGGACTTGAAAACGTCCCCCGCCGAGCCATCACCATGGGTGTGGGTACCATCATGAAATCCCGAAAAATCATACTGATGGCATGGGGTGATGGAAAATCAGACATCATACGAAAAACAGTCGAAGGTCCGATCCTCGATCAGGTGCCTGCTACCTTTTTGCAGGAGCACCCCAACACCTTGTTCGTGCTCGATACAGCAGCAGCCTCACAACTTACACGAAACCGTACACCATGGTTAGTCGACTCGATCACATGGGATCAGTTCAATGTACGACGTGCTGTGGTCTGGCTCTGCAAAAAAATCGACAAACCATTGCTCAAACTGACCGATGAAGATTACAACGAAAATGGACTGGGAGAACTCCTTACCGAGAAAGGTCCCGCATATAACATCAACATTCGTGTTTTCAACGAATTACAACATACCATAACTGGTTGGCCGGGTGGAAAACCTAATGCTGATGATACCTATAGACCAGAACGTGCAACTCCATTCCCAAAACGCGTCCTGATATTCTCACCGCATCCCGACGACGACGTCATCTCCATGGGAGGAACCTTCATCCGTTTGGTCGACCAGGGACATGATGTTCATGTGGCATACCAGACATCCGGAAATATTGCGGTTTTTGACGAAGAAGCACTTCGATTTGCTGATTTCATGAGTGATATGGCCGTGAAATTCAAATTGAGTGACCCAATATCAAAGAAACTTTTTGATGAGGTAAGAGAATCAATTCGTGACAAGAAAATTGATTCTGTAGATACAGATGCTGTTCGAAGCATTAAAGGTATTATTCGACGTGGTGAAGCAAAAGCTGCTTGCCGTTATGTCGGAATTCCGGATCAGAATGTTCATTTCCTGGATATGCCCTTTTATGAGACCGGACGTGTGAAAAAAGCACCATTGGCAGCTGTGGATGTTAAAATTGTTGAGGACATCATACGTGAGGTCAAGCCACATCAAATATATGCTGCCGGGGATCTTGCTGATCCACACGGAACCCATCGTGTGTGTTTGGATGCCATCATGAAAGCTGTGGTCAATTTGAAAGATGAAGATTGGATGCAGGATTGCTGGGTTTGGTTATATCGTGGTGCCTGGCACGAATGGGATGTCGAAGAAATCGAAATGGCTGTCCCAATTAGTCCCGAAGAGCTATTACGCAAGCGACGCGCCATCTTCAAACACCAGTCTCAAAAAGACAATGTCATGTTCCAGGGTGCGGATAAACGAGAGTTTTGGGAACGTGCTGAAAACCGTAACCAGAGTACGGCTCAGATTTATGACAAACTTGGCTTGGCTGAATATGAGGCCATCGAGGCATTTGTCCGCTGGAAGTTCTGAGAAATGAAAAATCAGAAAGTCTACGATTGAACCCGATTAAACGACTCATTGGAACTGTACTTACAAAGGCGCCCCGGCTTGGGGCGTCTTTCTTACATGAACCCGTTTTTATTGTGGGCTCTGGACGAAGCGGCACCACTTACCTGCAAAGCCTACTGGAGACCCATCCCGATATCGTGGGTTACCCGGGTGAAGCCAATGAACTGTGGCATGTAGCAACTTATCCGTATCACGAAAAACAGCCTGACGTTTCGCCTATATGGCTGGACCCTGAACAATTCACCTCCTTTTCGCTGAAATCGTGGCCGTTGGGGTGGAAACAACATATCAAGGGACGATTTGGAACCTATTTCAGATTCAGTCATAAAAAAGTTTTCCTTCAGAAAACTGTCATGAATAATTTCATGCTTGGAGAGATGTTGGAAATGTATCCGAAGGCGAAGTTCATTTATCTTGTCAGAAATGGATGGTCGGTGGCATTATCATATCAAAAGAAAGAACTCGAAAAATATGAGCACCCGATCTATCGCAAATATATTGACTTAGACGATTTAAAGCGAGTAAGGCAAATACATGCTCAATATTGGAATGACACTGTGATGCGAGTCGAAGAAGACAAACATATGCTTTTCAATGAAAATAACTTTCTTGAAATCAGATATGAAGAATTCGTAGCAAAACCGGATCACACGGTCCAACGAATTCTCAAATTCATTGGACTTCGAGACAGCCAAGACCCTGTATTTCGAACCGCAATAGCAGGTGTAACCGATAAAAATTACAAAGCCCGTACTGAACTGGATCCCGAAGAACTCGCCGACCTGGAAGAAATTATGAGTCCTGCATTACGGCTTAAAGGCTACATTTAACAAATACTATTGAAATTTACCCTTGCTGTAGATGCTTTCGAGAAATTCCGGGAGTGCTTGGAACATTCTATTACTTGATATCATAATGTGTGTTTGTCAAACTAAGCTCGAAATCGTGTATAATTGAAATAGAATCTGTTTTGCTCCAAACACACCCTTTTTGACAAACAACTTTTATATCAGAAGATTCAATTTCAATTTTTAAAATATACATTTGTGACAAATTTATACGATCATCTTCGCGGCTATATAAACCGAAGTAATCAACATATAAATTACAACTTGGTAATGCACAATTAACCGTTAGGCTATTCCAAGCACAATTTGATTCACATCGGAAATTTAACTTAACGTCCTGATCTGAATAAGATGGTGTCACAGTAAACTTAAAGTCTGATTTATTATCAATTGGAATAGAAAGTATCATTAACCAAAATAGAAATGTGCTGATTAGTAATTTCATATAAATACTACTTTAATGAATATTGTATTATCGATTGTTCATAAGAATGTGGATTCGTAAAAACAGCGTAAATCTTTCCATTATAAATATGAATTGGTTTTGAATGCTGATCCATACCGCATACAATATGCTCTGAAGATTTGTCAATATTTACATACAAGTATTTTACATTTTTTCCAATAATTTCAATAAATAGTTCTGATCCATTGGATATGACTTTTGAAAATTCTCCTATTGGATGATCATTTATGGATTCTATTGCTTTTCTAAAATTATATAATATACTTTGGGGATTAGAATAATTTCCATGTAAGATTCGATTCTCGTATTCAATTAAGAGTTTGTCCAATTGATTATCGGCTACATTAAGTTTATTTATTT
>CAZDYD010000038.1:0-25440 GCA_964509715.1 uncultured Chitinophagales bacterium | reverse complement strand
TGCCTGGACATTAAGAACGGCAGAACTGTTAAAGGTGTCAATTTTGAAGGATTGCGAGATGCCGGCGATCCGGTAGAGCTTGCGAAACGATATTCAGATGAGGGTGCCGATGAATTGGTGTTCCTGGACATCACGGCTACGAATGAGAAGAGAAAAACATTGATCGACCTGGTTGATAAAATTGCGATGGTCATCAACATCCCTTTTACGGTTGGCGGTGGAATAAATTCTGTAGATGAAATCTCTGATTTACTTAATGCCGGCGCCGACAAAGTTTCCCTCAATAGTAGTATTGTCAGAAATCCGGATTTGATCACTCATGCTGCCGATCGGTTTGGTTCTCAGTGTATTGTAGCGGCGATTGATGCGAAGAAAACAGCAAAAGATTGGAATGTTTTTGTAAAAGCCGGGACAGAGGATACAGGTTTGATGGTTTTGGAATGGGCCAAAGAAGTGGCATCTCGGGGAGCTGGTGAAATACTTTTGACGAGTATGGATCGCGATGGAACCAAAGCCGGATTTGACTTGGAACTTTTAAAACGGATCAGTGAATCTGTGCCAGTGCCTCTCATTGCCAGTGGTGGAGCAGGAACCATGGAACATTGCATAGATGCCATCAAATCAGGGAAAGCCGATGCAGTACTTGCCGCATCCATCTTCCATTTCAGGGAAATTGAGATACTGGAACTAAAAAAAACCATGGCCCAAAATGGGATACCGGTGCGATTGAACTAAAAGCGCTTTTCCAATTATACAATTTAAGCTATATCCCCAAAAAGCTTGAAATTAGTGTCCAAGTCTCGAATTTTCTTCATATTTAGTAATTCAATCACTTGACATACCCATTTTTTTTAATGTTATTTAGTGATATAAATAGTTAGGGGGCACGAATACTCGTGCATCGTAGATGCGTTTGTTCACAACTATCGAGATGTTATATCATATTAGTGGGTGAACATACGTAAGAAATTTTCGCAGTAGAATTACTGTCTTCGTCTATCACGCCAGAAATAACAGGTTAGGAGTAAATATGGGTTACGAATATTCGCATGCAGAAAAATCTGCTTGTGGTGTTGGATTTGTTGCAAGCGTAAAAAAACATTATTCGCACGAACATCTTCAAATGGCGCTTCATGCGCTACGTTGTGTTGAACATCGAGGTGCCTGTGCAGCTGATCAGATTACCGGTGACGGATCCGGAATCATGACGGATATACCGTATGAGATGTTCGGGTACGAAAAGAATACGATAGCCGTCGCTTCTCTTTTTACCCCAACTCAACCAGAGAGAAAAAGACAGGCCTTGAGAATCTTTGAAGATACATTCTCATTTCTGGGTCTGAAGATACTTGAATATCGTGAGGTTCCCGTTGATACTTCCGTTTTAGGACCTGAAGCGATCGAATCCATGCCTGGTATTCTGCATGCCATTATTAAAAGACCCGAACATTGTCGAACAAGTTCCTCGTTCGACAGACTGCTTTATGCAGCAAAGCAAATGACAAGAACCAAAGAAAAAGCCCAGGGTATCAGTAAAGAATTCTTTTTCACTTCGCTTTCTGCCAACACGATCACTTACAAAGCGTTAACGCGGGCATCTGATCTGGACAGATTCTATCTAGATTTACAAAATCCTGGATTCAAAACCAGATTTGCATTGTTTCACCGCAGATTTTCGACAAATACCAAAACTTCATGGGATAAGGTCCAGCCTTTCAGACTGATTGGTCACAATGGGGAGATCAATACCATTGCCGGAAACAGATCCTGGGCGTATTCACGTGAACGCTATCTTGGACTTCGTGAGGATGAATTGCTAACACATGCCGGTATTAGTGATTCAGGAAGCTTAAATGAAATGGTAGAAGCCCTCATGTATCGCAGTTCCATCCCCAGTATTGAAGATATCTTGGCCATTATGATGCCCCCGGCTCAAGGTCAGAACTCTTTCTACAGGTTTTGGAGCAGAGCAATGGAGCCATGGGATGGTCCTGCTTTTATCACTTATTCCAATGGACAATCTATAGGTGCAAGACTTGATAGAAATGGGTTCAGACCATGCCGTTGGACCATGACCAATGACCATTTCTTTCTGTCCTCTGAGGCTGGTTCTTTTCAGATTGATGAGTCCCAGGTGCAAAAAAAAGGCACCTTGCACGCAGGAAGTGGTGTAAAAGTTGATCTTGATCGTGGAGAGGTTCATTTTCGTGATCCAAGTTTATCGCGTGAGAACTATGATGCGAATTTTGATCCCAGATTGCATCCGATACCATCTGCGACTGTTGAAAATCAGGCCGAATTACTTCACAAGAAGCATATATTCAATTATTCTGATGAGGATTTCAGTAAAGTATTGAATCCAATGATTATTGAGGCAAAAGAACCCATCGGTTCAATGGGCGACACAGCCCGCCCGGCAATTTTGTCAAATGAGCCTCGATCATTCTTTGATTACTTTTATCAGAATTTCGCGCAAGTTACTAATCCACCGTTGGACTACATCCGCGAAGAAATGGTCACAGACCTTACGGTACATCTGGGAAAAAAACCAAACATCTTCGAGAAGAAAGAATTGATCCCACCCAATGTGGCATATGAACTCAAAAGTCCGGTGTTAAGTTTGGGTGAGATGAAATTTCTGTATAGCCAGGATGGAAAATCAGCACAAAGCCTTCGTGTCAAGTCGTATGAAATAGACATCACATATGACCGCTTACATGGTGAAGTAGGTATACGTTCGCGTCTGGATGCAATTGCTACAGAAGCTTGCAAAGCTACCTCAGATGGATTTGCCATCTTAATACTTTCCGACAGAAATACAACTACAAACAGACCTCCACTACCAAGTCTTCTTGCTTTACGTGCAGTTGTGAATAAACTTAATGAATCCGGGTTAAGACTGGATGCATCCATCGTTGTCCATTCCGGGGAGATTAAGAACACGCATCATGTGGCTGCATTAGTTGGTTTTGGAGCATCTGCGGTTTGCCCATACATCACGTTGGAGTATGCCCGATATAGTGATGATCGAAAACTTAGGGAACTTGATGCCGACACCCGAGAAAAAAATTTAATCAAATCTCTGGAGCAAGGACTGCTCAAGATCATGGCTAAGATGGGAATTTCTGTAATTCGAAGTTATCAAAGTTCGAAGCTCTTTATCGCTGTCGGAATTGGCAACAAACTTGCAGATGAATATTTCCCGGGATTACGTTCGCCAATAGGTGGTATAGAGTTAAACAATCTTGCCCAAATCATCGATTCAAATATGATGGTTGCTCGAGAAGCTGAGGTTGAGGATAAAATCATCAAATCTTATTTCTACAAAGAACACAACAAGGGCATTGAGGGTGAGCGGCATTCGATGACCAACACCAGATCAAAACTGATTCATGAACTTGTTCGTGAATCAGGGCACTCTTTGCGGTCTGTCGAGCTTTATAACGAGTATTTGAAGAATGGATTAGATGATGAACCTGTAAATATTCGACATCTTCTTTCATTCAAGAAGTCCTCCAAACCATTAAAGAAAGAGGAGGTCCAACCGGTACCTTCCATTTTGAAAACGTTCGGATCTGGTGCAATGTCATTCGGCGCTATTAGTGCGGAATCTCAGAGAGATATCTTCGAAGCCATGAAAGAAATTGGTGGTAGGTCCAATAGTGGGGAAGGTGGTGAAAACCCGTTTTATTATACTGATGGGATAACCGCTACGGCTAAGCAGATAGCATCTGCCAGATTTGGAGTCACAGCAGAATATCTCATTTCGGCTGATGAATTTCAGATTAAAGTTGCACAGGGGGCTAAACCTGGTGAAGGTGGCCAGCTCATGGGAATCAAAGTTGATGAGCATATTGCAAGGGCAAGACACGCAAACGTTGGAGTGGATTTGATATCTCCTCCGCCCCTGCACGATATCTATAGCATCGAGGATCTGAAGGAACTAATTTATGAGCTTAAACAGCTAAAACCTTCGGCAAAAGTTAACGTAAAGCTCGTCTCTGGCGCCAACATTGGAACCATTGCTGTTGGTGTAGCAAAAGCTGGTGCAGATATCATTCACATATCGGGCGGTGATGGGGGAACTGGTGCAGCCTCTTTGAGTTCAATGAAACATGCAGGACTCCCATTCGAATTTGGGTTAGTTGCAGTACATAAGACGCTGATCCAAAACAACCTCCGCAAGAATGTGATACTAAGAACCGATGGAGGTCTGCACACCGGTAAAGATATTGTTATGGCCTCCATACTTGGGGCAGAGGAATTCGAGTTTGGAAAGCTTTTATTGGTAGCACAGGGATGTGTAATGGCCAGAATTTGCGAAAAGAATACTTGTCCGACCGGAATTGCTACACATGATCCAAAGTTCAAGGCTAAATATAAAGGTGACAAAGATCAAATTGTTCGATTGTTGACATTCATCGCAGAGGACGTTCAACGAACACTCGCAGAGATTGGTGTATCCAGTCTGGATGATATCAGGGGAAGAACCGATCTACTGCAATCAAATCCACGTTTTGAAAAATTGATTTCAGAGCGCAATATTGATCTGGGTTACTTTTTAAGAGAGAGATCTGACGACCACTCGCTCAAAACCGAGCTTTATTTCGAGGGTATCAGTTCGCTTAATCAGCAGATAGTGGATGATAGTTCTGAAGCACTGACTAAAGGTGGAAAACATAAGCTTAAGTACGAAATCAGAGCTACTGACCGTGCTACAATGGCAACATTGGCTGGTGAAATAGCGAAAAAACAGCAAAAAATCCGATTGGATCGTGTTAGAAACGGAGAGGCAGTCTGGGGAAGTATTGAAACAGGGGTCGATCTGCATCTAACCTTTGAGGGAAGTGCCGGACAGGGGTTTGGTGTGTTTCTGACCGATGGCGTAGAGGCCATTCTGTATGGGGAAGCCAATGATTCTGTTTGTAAAGGAATGTCTGGTGGTAAAGTTACCATAGCTCCATCACCCAAAGCGACATTCAGACCGGAAGAAAATACTATTATCGGCAACTGCGCTCTTTACGGGGCTACAGGTGGTAAATTATTTGTAAATGGACTGGCTGGCGACCGGTTTGCTGTCAGAAATTCTGGTGCTACTGCGGTAGTTGAAGGTACTGGTCTGCACGCCTGTGAGTATATGACCAATGGACAGGTGGTGATACTTGGAAGGACATCAAGTAATATCGGTGCGGGGATGACTGGTGGAGCTCTGTACATCTATGGGGATCAATCAAACAACATCAATAGAAAGTACATCCAAGAGACAACATTAAATGAAACAGATCTGAATGCACTTAGAGAATTGCTGGATGAATATGTTGCTGCTACAAAGAGTTCAAGGGCTTTGGCTATTTTGAATGGTTGGAATGATCTAAAAACAGGATTTAGGAAGTATGTTCCAGTTTCCAAGGGAACGAAAGTAGCTGACGTTTCAGATTTAAATAGTAAAAATGCGATAGCATCTTAAAATAGATTTGTTTTATTAACATAGAAGTTGCTATTTTTAAAATACCTGAAGAGGTGCATTGCCAAGGTAATTGCGGTTAGGCGTCAGACTCTTACGAGTGCCTGAGATCCGCAGCCAGGGTGGTTAATGCCGAAACAACAAAGTTGAATGACCGATATTGTTGTTGGTTAGTTGGGTTGAATCCCACTAATTGTCACGATGAGTTTTCTAACGAACTTTCGTGGAGCGCTTTAGATGAGTATGACCTTTGTGTCATTACACCTTCTATATCTCTGCTTTTCATTCGTTTAGAAGGTTGATCTATCATCCTCTGATGGTGTTAATATTCATTAATTCCAATTTCGTGATGAGGATTTCATTACTCGGTACGGGTAAGACCGGTAGAATATTTCAGAATCTGGCTGTTCAAGCTGGTCATGTTGTTGATTCATTCAACACCAGTTACAGACCAGATGTTGACTCGCTTGGGGAAAGCGATCTAATCGTGTGTTTTGTTCCTGGACACGCCATGCCGGATATCATACCATTGTTGGTGACTTCCGGTCAACCTGTATTGAATGGTGCCACCGGGTTCGATTGGCCGGGATCAAGGGATGAGTTCAGTAATGAATTGATTATCCGAGGTTTAAAGTGGTTGAGTACCGGGAATTTCAGTCCCGGTTGCAACCTGGCCATGCAGCTGATTCGATCCATTCAATACTTGCCGGTCAGTGATGGTTTTGATTTTACACTTACCGAGACGCACCATGTTCACAAAAAAGACGCCCCAAGTGGTACCGCTTTAATGTGGCGAGATGCATTGGGTATAAACGTAGAGATCAGATCTGTTCGTGAGTCTGACGTTGCCGGTATACACGAAATCCGAATTGGAAATAAGTTGGAGTCGGTCACAATCAGGCACGAGGTATTGGATAGAAGTGTGTTCGCAAACGGAACATTACGTGTTGCGGAGTGGATACACAGAAACCTTACTGCGTTGCCTGCGGGACTTCACGACGTCCATGAATTAATGAGAAATTTTCAACACCTGAAATGAAAAGAAACTCTATGTCAAATAATCACATATTTCAAACTACAGCGCTATGGACTGCGCTCATAACTCCTTTGGACAACAACGGAGAGGTCCATACAGATGACTTGGTTGGACTGGTTCATGAACAAGAACAGGCAGGCAACGGTTTAGTAATTCTGGGTAGTACCGGTGAAGGATTGAATCTCTCATTGAAAAGTAAACAACGCATCATTGAAATCGTATCTGATTGTAAACCAACTGTACCGGTAATTGCTGGTGTGGGGGGACATGATATCGAGGCTACATTAAGCTGGATAGAATTCCTGGAGACCCAATCCATAGATGGATATTTAATGGTCACTCCTATTTATTCAAAACCAGGTGCTGTAGGCCAATATGAATGGTTCAAAACACTATTGGATAGTGTAACAAAGCCAGCGATGCTCTATAATGTACCTGGAAGGACGGCCGTCGGTTTAAGTGTAGAAGCCGTTGGTAGATTGAGTAGCCATACAAATTTTGGAGCCATAAAAGAATCAAGTGCAAACTGTGATAATCTTCGATCCTACATCCAAGCAGGCAAGGTCCCGGTGTATTGTGGTGATGATCCGATGCTCTCTGAATATGTATCCAATGGTTCATGTGGACTGGTCTCAGTTGCATCAAATGCTTGGCCTGCCGAGACAGCAGCGTATGTCAGTTTGGCATTGGACGGAACGTTGACAATGATGGATATCAATTTATGGAAACATGCTACAATGGCCCTGTTCAAAGCATCGAACCCAATTCCAGTAAAAGCTTTAATGGCTGATCAGAATCGAATCTCAACACCGACCGTGAAAACACCCCTAAGTTCTAGTGATTATACACATGTTTCAGAGTTAGTTGAATTCAGTAAACAAATTCGGGTATGGTATGAAAATTGCAGATATTTTGGCCGAATTCAAACAAACAATAACCCCTTACAAAATGCATCATGAGTTGGGAAAAAACATTAGTTCAATTGGAGTCAGGTAACGTTAGGTGTGCAGAAAATAATGGATCGGAATGGATCGTAAACACTCACATCAAAACAGAAATTCTTAATGCATTCAAGGCAGGGTATCTTGTTGAAAATGAGGGATTTGTCGACAAGCATAATCTTCCGCCCCAAAATTTTACGGTTGATCGGGGTGTTAGGGTAGTTCCAGGCGGTACCTCCGTACGTACAGGTGCTTATATAGCTCCCGGTGTCATCATCATGCCTCCCTCCTATGTGAATATTGGAGCATATGTTGATGAAGGTACTATGATTGATTCACATGTACTTGTTGGGTCATGTGCCCAGATCGGTAAACGTGTACATTTGAGTGCTGGTGTGCAAATTGGAGGTGTCCTTGAACCTGTTGGAAACAGACCTGTCATTATTGAGGACGATGCTTTTGTAGGAGCCGGATCTATTATAGTTGAAGGAATCAAGGTTGGTGAGAATGCCGTGATCGCACCAGGAGTTATCCTTTCCGGTAGTATTCCTATATATGATTGTGTACATGAACGGATTTTAAAGCCGGGCGAGGGGATTCCATCGAGGGCTGTGGTTGTCCCAGGCAGTCGGCCAGTTGGCGAGAAGCGACCGTGGGCACAGTCACTCGGACTTCAATTACAATGTGCTTTGATTGTAAAGTATAGAGATGATAACAGCAACGCATCTCTAGTACTTGAGCAATCCCTTCGATGATGTTAGCAAAGCCGTACCTGCAAAGCCGTACCCATTTCAGGTACGGCTTTACATATTTAATCAATATAACGTTTCAGAATATCTCCATAATTATCGATTCGGCGATCACGAAGATAGGGCCATGCTCTGCGTTGAGAGTCTATTTGTGACAAATCACATTCTGCCAAAAGAATCTCCTCATCCTCTCCTGCTTTGACAAGGAATTTTCCGAAAGGTCCGCAAACAAAAGAGTCTCCCCAAAAAGTAATATTGTCTTCTGTTCCTACTCTGTTCACACTTGCAACAAAACAACCATTTGCTACAGCATGACTTCGTTGAATAGTCTCCCAAGCTTGCATAAATTCTGTTTTTACCTCAATATCCTCCTCAGGTAGAGTACCAATAGCGGTGGGATAGAACAGTATCTGAGCCCCTTTAAGTGCAGTAATTCTGGCTGCTTCAGGATACCATTGATCCCAACAAATGAGCACACCTATGCGGCCATATTTAGTGTTGAATACTTTGTATCCGGTATCGCCGGGAGTAAAATAATATTTTTCATAAAACCCGGGATCATCGGGTATATGTGATTTTCGATATATGCCAAGATTTGTGCCATCAGCATCTATTACGATGGCTGTATTATGATATAATCCATCGGCTCTTTTTTCAAATAAAGAAGCTACAATAACTACATTGAGTTCGGATGCGAGTCCAATCAACTGTTGCACCGTAGGTCCATCTAACGATTCAGCCAAATCAAAATGGGACTCGTCAAATTGCTGACAAAAATAGAGCGATCTATATAACTCTTGAAGACATATAATCTGTGCTCCCATTTGGGCCGCTTCACGAATTCTTTCCACTGCTTTCACCTGATTCGATGCTGGATCTGAAGAACAACTCATCTGAATTAGGCCGACATTTACTTTACTCACTGAAATTTGATTAAATGTTAAAGATGACATCAAAAATTACGCTTTTATTCAATCAAATGCATGAATGCCAGTTCGAAGCCGTCGTGGGGATTCACTTCTCCTGTCGTGTGTTTTACATTTTTTGACATGCCTGATTCAAGAATCAGAAAAGCGGTTCCAATTTGGGTTGATTATGGACAATTACATAACGATTTTCATGTTTCGTTAACAATGAGAGGTTATATTAAGACAAGCTGAGATTTAGAAAAGATTGAAGCCACATATATCAAATGGAGAAAATTATTATGAGTAACATTGCCCCAACAAAGAACAAACGCCTGATCGAATGGGTAAATCAAGTACAAGAATTGTGCAAACCCGATAGAGTTGTATGGTGCGACGGTTCGCAGCAAGAATATGATAGATTATGCCAGGAATTGGTTGACGCCGGGACATTTATTCGGTTGAATCCTGAAAAAAGACCAAACAGTTTTGCGTGTTTTTCTGATCCTTCTGACGTAGCACGCGTTGAAGACAAAACGTACATTAACAGCCTTAGAAAATCGGATGCCGGACCGACCAACAACTGGGAAGATCCGCGTGAAATGAAGAAGACATTGAACAAATTGTTCGATGGCAGTATGAAGGGACGAACCATGTATGTGATTCCATTCAGCATGGGTCCCATTGGCTCTCCAATTTCACAAATCGGTGTTGAAATAACCGACTCTGCCTATGTAGTCGTGAACATGAGAATCATGACCAGAATGGGCCAGGCAGTGCTTGATGTTCTTGGAAATGGTGACTTTGTGAAATGTCTGCACACCGTCGGTGCGCCTCTTGAGCCAGGACAAAAAGATGTTAAATGGCCTTGCAACCCTGACGTAAAATACATTTGCCACTTCCCTGAAGAGAGAAGTATCATGTCATACGGATCGGGTTATGGTGGAAACGCCCTACTCGGTAAAAAATGCTTTGCGCTTCGAATTGCATCTACAATGGCACGAGATGAAGGCTGGCTTGCAGAACATATGCTCATCCTTGGAGTTGAATCCCCACAGAAAGAAAAAACCTATGTTGCTGCCGCATTCCCAAGTGCATGTGGTAAAACAAATTTCGCAATGCTCATTCCCCCAAAAGAAATGGGTGACTGGAAAGTCACGACAGTTGGAGATGACATAGCATGGATCAAACCGGGTCCAGATGGCAAACTGTATGCGATCAACCCTGAAGCCGGATTCTTTGGTGTGGCACCTGGTACCAACTCCAAGACCAACCCGAACGCAGTAGCAAGTATCCAAAAAGATACCATCTTCACCAACGTGGCTATTACACCCGATGGAGATGTATGGTGGGAAGAACTCACTAAAGAAGCGCCAGAAGGACTTATTAACTGGCAAGGGCAACCTCATGACCCAGCATCTGGAAAGCCTGCAGCGCATCCTAATGCACGATTTACTGCCCCAGCAGCAAACTGCCCATCCATGGACGAAAAATGGGAAGATCCTGCCGGCGTGCCAATCAGCGCATTCATGATGGGTGGACGTCGTGCCACAACCGTACCTTTGGTATATCAGACCTTTAACTGGAATTTCGGGGTCTACTCTGCCGCAACAATGGGTTCTGAAATGACCGCAGCAGCCTTCGGACAGCTCGGCAAGGTAAGACGCGACCCATTTGCAATGCTACCATTCATGGGTTACCATATGGCAGACTACTTCAACCACTGGTTACAATTCGGCCGCAAATTACCTAATGCTCCGCGGATCTTCGTGGTCAACTGGTTCAGAAAAGACGAAAATGGCAAGTTTATGTGGCCTGGATTCGGTGATAATATGAGAGTCCTGAAATGGGTAGTTGAGCGAGTCAAGGGTAAGACTTTCGCAGTCGAAAGCCCATTGGGATGGATGCCACGATACGAAGACATTGATTGGTCTGGACTTGAGGACTTCACACGTGAAGACTTCCAACGTCTGATGTCGGTCGATCGTGAAGCATGGAAGGAAGAATTACTCGGGCATGAAGAGTTGTTCAGTAAACTGTACGACAAGCTTCCAAAAGAATTCTTCTATATGAGAGAGTTGCTCCTATCAAGCTTATGGAGATCTCCTGAGCACTGGGAACTCGCTCCTGAAAGAGTACATTGACCATACGATCATAATAATGATCAAACGTAACCTAAAGGGGTTGTCCACCGAAATGGGCGACCCCTTCTTTTTTATTTCATCAGTACCATTTTCCCTGTCAGTTGATACCCCCCAGCCTGAAGCACGTAAACATAAATACCGGAGCTAAGTCCGTTAGCATCGAACACCGCCTGATGACTTCCCGCTTGCATGCTACCATTAACAAGTGTAGATACTTCACGCCCCAATAGATCAAAAACGGTGAGCCTTACATCACTTGCAACAGGTAAATCATATCCAATTACAGTACTTGGATTGAAGGGATTTGGATAATTCGGTTTGATCGCATATGTCGATGGTAGTCCCTCCTCACGATCAATATTGACAACAATCGGTGATGTTTCGTTTGTGAAAGCGGACATTGAGCCTCCTTTGTATGCAGCAACCCTATAGATATACATTACATTGGATTGAGCGGTGATATCAGTATAAACAGTAATATTGGCACCAACAGAATCCACAGATACGTAGGATTCATCGGTATCAGATTTTCTTTGTATAACATATCCATCTTCTGTTCTGGAGATATCGCGCCATCTAAGTGTGATTTCATAGGGACCCGTACTTTCGGCGGTAAGATCGGCAGGTGGTAATATTGCAGTATACTCGCCCACATCACTCCATGGACCGATCCCTGCTACATTTCGGGCGTGCACACGCCAATAGTATGTAACACCTTCCATGGCACTTTGGATGGTGGCAAAAGTATCTACAGTAATTGTATTTCTGGCAATAGATGAGAAATCCTCAAATCTTGACAACTGGACATAATACTGATCAGCCAGGTCAACACTATGCCATGATACAAACAAATCAGGACGTGCTGGATGAACCGATATCGCTCCCCTTTGAGGAGCTTCCGGTAATTCTATGAATGTCGTAAAAATTCCTATATCACTCCAAGGTCCAGCCGAACCTTCATCATTTTCAACCTGAATTCTCCAATAGTATTTCACCCCTTTTCTTAATCCTTGCACTTCCACTTCTGTATTCATGGAAGTGAGTTCAAATCCAATCGAGGTGAATGTTGGATCTGGCGAGAGCTGGATTCTATAAAGAGCTGCGTCTGGAAGATGCTCCCAAATTAAAGTTGTATTTATATCTACACCATCAGCATCTGATTCAGGAAACACTGGTGTTGTTTTACCAAAATAGGATACTCCATTTCCAAGTACAGGAGCCTCCCATGGAATCCATGGACCCAAATTCGTCGAATAAGGCGCTCTACGTACCATGGTGTTCGTTTCTTCCAGACCCAATAGGAATTTATCAACAAAAGCCTCGACATCAGGAATTTGTGATGGATGTAGTGAGCAATGTGGGTGTCCACCTACGATGGAATAACCAAATCTCTCTGAGATACCAAGGGCGTCATAAACCAATTCAGCACCCTTACTACCAACATAACCAGATTCATCTCCAAGCCATATCATATCCGGGTTCCCCGTCACGAGTAGTGCCCTGGGCGCCACCATTGCCATAAGTTCATGTTTATCATAAGGCAATCGAGCTACATTACCCTGAAACTGTCTTAATGCTTCCAGAAACCAAGCATAATTCGTGTTACTGATATTCTCAACACTTCCACCTATGTGACCAGAATACCTCCAGGTAGTGTAACCACCTCCACCAGACTCTTCAGATATTGTCAGTGCGATGCGCTCATCAAACGCACCTGAAAATAATGCCATCTTTCCGGCAAATGAACAGCCCGATACGGCCAGTTTTGAGGTATCGATATTCAGCTCATCAGCTATTTGTTCAAGTCCATCGATCAGGCGACTGACTCCCCATGGCCATGCACTGTATGCACCCATGGCAATATGTTCAGGGTACAACCGGTTGATCGGCTCATTACCTCGTGTTTGAGTATGAGACATCACTTGCCCAAAATTGAAAGTAATTCGTGCGATATTACGACTAGTAAAGATATTCGCCGGTAAACTTCCAGTCGGACCTCCCATACCTATGATTGCTGGAAAGGGTCCGTCGCCTTCTGGAAGACTGATAGGTGAAGTAAGTGTGAGTGTTTGCCCATTTCGAACGATATCGACCCTTAGGGTACCGTTCTGATAGCTGGCTATAAGAGTGTCGTGATCGGTTGGTTTTGGTCCGACTTCATAGTGTTGAAATTCACCAAAAATTTCAGCCCGGCGACACCTCCAATCAGAGTAATGAGCCATTTCACCCCGTCTATCGGACCACTCGAATGGATTTGGGAGATAAGGAACTTCCGGTAATTCCCAGAGTCCCGGATAATATGGGGCGGGACATTCCTTCCCAGTATTTTCACTACTGTAAACATAGGGCAAATGTTGCGCATTCAGAGACAAAACTACCAATACATTGCCCAAAATAAATAAAATTATTCTACCGAGCGATATCATGAAACAACCTCACACAATCTCTAATGTTAAGTAACCAACGACTACATACTCATTATAATGATAATACACTACAATTTCTATTATAATCGCTGTCAAGAATGGTGAGGCAAAAAATTATTACACGAATTCTAATTGAGCAACTTTTTGAGCAAAATATTCATCATAGTTCTTTTTTACGATTCAGCCATCGCACTGAGTCGCTCGAGGTTATCCTGCAGTTTCAATGCATCGATAACCTCATCGATATTCCCCTTCATTATCTCATCCAGATTATAGAGTGTGAGGCCAATTCTGTGATCGGTCAACCTTCCCTGTGGATAATTATATGTTCGGATTTTTGCACTCCGGTCACCGGTAGAGACCTGACTTTTCCTTTCAGCCGCTCTTTCTCTGACTCTCTTTTCATATTCAACATCGTACAACTTTGTACGGAGCATAACCATGGCCTTTGCTCGGTTCTTAATCTGTGATCGCTCTTCCTGGCATTCGACCACTATTCCGGAAGGAATATGTCTGATCCTGATGGCAGAGTCTGTTTTGTTAATATGCTGTCCACCGGCGCCAGTGGCTCTAAATGTATCTACTTCAAGATCGGCCGGATTGATCTGAATATCCACTTCCTCAGCTTCTGGAAGCACTGCAACTGTTGCCGCCGAGGTGTGGACACGCCCCTGGGACTCTGTTTCAGGGACCCGTTGCACCCTATGGACACCGCTTTCGTACTTCATTTTTCCGAAGATTCCCTGTCCTGCCAAACTAAAAACAATCTCCTTGAAACCTCCCTTTGCAGCCTCATTTAGACTAATAAGCTCAAGTGTCCATCGTTGAGAATCGGCATACCGACGATACATATTAAATAAATCGCCGGCAAAAATACCTGCTTCATCACCACCAGTACCCGCACGAATCTCAACAATCGCATTTCGCATGTCCTCAGGATCCGATGGTACAAGCATCAATTTGATCTGATCTTCAAGTTGTTCTGATCGTTCATACAATTGGTAAAGTTCATCTTTTGCCATATCAACCAGTTCTCTGTCAGACTCACTTTCTATGAGTTCCTGATTATCACTGATCGCATCTTTTATCGCTACCCATTTATCGTAAAGTTCGATGAGCTCTTTCAGATCACTATGCTCTTTGCTCATGTCGGCAAATCGCTTTTGATTGGAATAGACACCCGGATCTCCAAGAGCAACTGTAAGTTCTTCGAATCTTGATTTTAACTGCTTTAACTTATTCTCTATATTCATCGGATAATTTTCAAAGGAAATTCGGCAATCGTTTACTTAATTCAGTAATTTTACAAAATACAAATTTTTAAGCTCAGCAACTCAGACATTACATGAATTACAAACGACAGCCATTTGAAGCCGGTTTTACAATAGGATTTATTGGAGGTGGTCAGTTGGCCCGGATGTCGGCCTTGCAAGCATTTCGCTTTGGAATGAATATTGCAGTGTATGCGACATCCAGTTCGACCGAACCTGTCGAACAAATGACTCCACATGTTGTACGTGGTGGACTGGACGATGAAATCAAACTCATCGAGTTCGCCAGAATGTGTGATGTGATTACATTGGAAAACGAATTTGTGGATGGGAACTTACTGACTCGTGTTCGTGAAGCTTCTGGCACACCCATTTATCCCCTACCATCCAGCTTTGTCCAAATTGGTGATAAACTCACGGAGAAGGACACATTTAAAAATGCTGGTATTCCGGTTACTCCTTATGCCCATATTAATGGCACATCAGACCTTGAAAGATTCGGAGATCAGTATGGCTGGCCCTATGTGCTAAAATCAGCCAAGGGTGGATATGATGGGTATGGCAATGCAACCGTCAAAGATGTGAATGAAGCTATAGTTGCCTTTGATAAACTTGGAGGTAACAGGGCACAAGTGATCATAGCCGAAGCTTTCGTTCCATATACCATGGAGTTAGCTGTAATGGTTGCCAGGAATGCGACAGGGTATGCCGTTTATCCGTGTGTTGAATCCATTCAACAAAATCATATATGCAAAGAAGTCATTGCACCTGCCCGTATCGCTCCCGAACTTCAGGTACAGGCACAACAGCTTGCCATAGCAGCAGTTGAAGCAATTGACGGTATCGGTATATTCGGATTTGAGTTCTTTCTTACACCTGATAATCAGATACTACTCAACGAATCTGCACCTCGCCCACATAATTCGGGGCACTATACCATCGAAGGTTGTGTAACATCTCAGTTTGAAAACCACATTAGAGCGGTTAGTGGACTACCGTTGGGTTCTACTCAAATGGTAGCTCCGGCTGCTGTAATGATAAATCTGCTTGGTGCTTATAATGAAGGAGCACATGTCAGGAATCCGGAATCTGTTCTATCTGATATGCAATCACATTTACATATCTACGGAAAATCCCATAGTAAAATTGGCCGGAAAATGGGTCATCTGACTTGCCTTGGACATGATATTGAAGAAACATTGAGCAGAGCCAGACACCTATCTAAACTTGTAAGCATATGAAAAATAATACACCTGTAGTGGGCATCGTGATGGGAAGTGATTCCGATTGGCCCGTGATGAAAGCTGCTGCTGAAATTTGTGGACAATTTGGTATTGAGGTTGAGTCCAAGGTAGTTAGTGCACATCGTACACCTGACGACATGGCAGCTTATGGTAAGGATGCAGCTGGTCGGGGATTAAAAGTGATCATCGCTGGTGCAGGTGGAGCCGCACATTTACCTGGAATGCTTGCTTCTTATACTACTCTACCGGTTATCGGGGTTCCTGTTGAAACAAAGCATCTCAAAGGAATGGATAGTCTACTTTCTATCGTACAAATGCCAAAGGGAATTCCGGTTGCAACAGTGGCAATTAGTAACGGACAAAACGCCGGACTCCTGGCCATCAGGATGCTTGCTGCTTATGATGATAGCCTACGTGAAAAATTGATCCGTTATCATGATGATATGGCGACAGAATCAAGGAAAAAAACAGAGAATCTGATTTGATTTCATCAAACAACGCTTCATTTTTTTGACGATAATTTGCTACGAGCGATGTTGTATTCCTCATATACCAGTCAATTCGTGGATGTATAAACATTCAACATATTGACCTTTCAACACATACTGTAAAAATAAAAGGCCGAATTAACGGCCTTTTCAATTTTTAACCAAAGATTCGAGTAAAGAACCCTTTGTTTCGCTCATGTTTTTTAGAGGGATCAAAGTTCTGTGAGTCCCTCAGGGCTTCCATCGTGTCGCGTTCTTGTTTACTTATCTCATCGGGCACATAAATATTGACCCGGACATACTGGTCGCCAATATGATTTGAATTCAATGCATGTATACCTTTTTCTCGCATTCTGAGAAGTTTACCGGGCTGGGTACCAGCATCTACTCTCAACTTGGCTTTACCTTTTAATGTCGGTACCTCGATTTCTGTGCCCAATATGGCATCCGGAATTGAAATTTGAGCATCATAGTAAATATCATCCCCTTTGCGTTCAAAGAACTCGTGATCAAGTTCTTCAATGATAACGATCAAGTCACCTGCCGGACCACCGCGTAATCCTGCATTACCTTGTCCTCTAAGAGTCAGATAGTTCCCCTTACCGACACCAGATGGTATTTTAACTTTTACGGTTTCTTCACCCTTCGTCCTACCTTCACCTGAACAGGTTTTACATTTGTTTCGGATGGTTCGCCCTTCTCCATGGCATGTAGGACATGGCTGCACATTTACAAACTGACCAAACATGGTCCTGCTTACCTGTCTGACTTCGCCCATACCGTTGCAGGTAGAGCATGTCATGAAATCATCATTGGTCTCACCACCGGTTCCATTACATGATCCACACTTAGTGAACTTTTTGACTTTGATTTTCTTCTCAACTCCGTAAGCAATTTCCTCAAGAGTCAATTTCAGATGCAATTTCATATCGTCACCGGGCTGACCAGCAGAACGACGGCCTCTTCCACGTGAGCGCCCACCTCCGCCACCGAAAATGTCTGAACCAAAAATATCCCCAAACTGAGAGAATATGTCGTCCATCGAAAACCCCTGGAAATCGGGCTCTCTGAAACCACCTGAGTGCAATCCCTGATGACCAAACTGGTCATATCGGGCTTTTTTCTGAGGGTCTTTCAAAACATCAAAAGCCTCAGCTGCTTCCTTGAATAAACGCTCCGCATCCGGATTATCTTTGTTCCTATCGGGATGGTACTCCATCGCCTTTTTTCGATATGCTTTCTTGATATCATCGGCAGAAGCAGTTCGTGATACACCCAGTACCTCGTAGTAATCTCTTTTATTACTCATAATTATTCGCTTACTATAACCTTAGCGTGACGGATTACTTTTTCCTTTACTTTATAACCTGCTTCAAGTACTTGTAGTACCGTATTAGGTTCTATCGAATTGTCCGTAGCCGGCATTTTCATCATCGCATCGTGAATATGAACATCAAACGGAACACCGGATTCCTGTACCACTTCTACTCCATACGATTCCAAAACATGCATGAATTTATCTGCCACAAGTCTTACCCCCTCCAAGAAAGCTTCAGGGACATCCTGGACCGTTGAAGCGGAAAGCATGCGTTGCAAGTCGTCATTTACAGGCAGAAATTGCTTGATCGATTCAACTTTTGCGTCATCCATCAATTGGATTCTCTCGCGTGACAATCTTTTCTTGATATTTTCGAACTCAGCTATTCTACGCAATAGTGTCTCTTTGGATGCATCCAATTCTGCTTTTAATTTTGAGTTTTCTAGCAAAAGCTCTTCCATGTTGACTGTACCATCTGTTGATGAAGTGTCCTCTGGACTGGTCTCATGCAAGTCGGCATCGTCACCATTTGTATTTAATACTTCGATTTCAGGATTATCAGTATGTACATCTGACACGTTCATATCCATTTTATTCTCTGTTCCTTCTTTATCTGTTTTATTTTTCTTCATATTCATTTTGAATCAAATTGTACCTTGTTAAAGCGTGTTGCCAGTTGTTCCACTAACGAAACCATACGTGGATAGTTCATGCGCTTTGGTCCAACAAGACCAATTGTCCCAGTTACATTCCCAATTGAATAGCGTGTTGATACCACACTACACTGTTCAATTTGTGATAAATTGATTTCAGTACCGATTCGAACCCGTACTTCATTTCCGGAATCATGATCCTGTTCCAAAAGGTGGATGATCATGTCTTCATCTTCAATAAGTTCTACAATTCCCCTGTATTTACTTAGGTCACTGAATTCAGGCTGCATAGCAATGTATTCGGCACCCCCGAAATGAAATTTTCTGACGTGTTGGTCTTCAAATATGGAATCAGCCGAATCGATGAACACTCGAATGAGTCCGGTATTATCCAAATTTTCAAAATCATTCAGCATTTGACGTATATGCAGGGCAATATCCGATAGTTTTCGTCCATGGAGTCGCTCATTCAGCACGGCTGTTACTAAATCCAGATCTTTCCGAACAATCTCTGATTGGACTTCAATACTGATCGTCTTGGTCAATCCGCTCTGTATGGTCATAACTACCAGTAATCTGGTTGAGCTCAGGCTTATGATTTCCAATTTATGAAATGTCCCCGATGCCAACTTAGGAGCAATGACTACAGCAAGAAGATTGGATAACTTTGCAAGGAGACGGGCCGCCGAAACAACTGCATCATCCAGATCTGTATTCAACGATGTAGTGATCTTGTCTAATGCGCGCTGCTCAGAATCTGATAGCTGACTTAATCTCATAAGGGAATCTACATAAAAGCGATATCCAAGCTCGGTCGGAACACGACCCGCTGAGGTATGGGGATGGTCAAGAAAGCCTTTGTTCTCTAAGCTGTTCATAGCATTACGAATGGTAGCTGAACTAACATTGAGGTCATGCTGTTCTACCAATGTCCGTGAAGCAATTGGACTGGCTGTCTTGATAAAATCCTGAATGATGAACTGAAGTATTTCTTTTTCCCTGTTACTCAGTTCAGGAAAATCTTTTATGCTCATACCTGTAGTAAATTTCTTAAGCTGAGTAAATTACGAAAAAATCTCTACAATTTCATGTGTTACGTCTTGACAGTACGTTCTGTTGATCATTTCCACCGTATAAATTTTGTCTCACAATTTCTCATGAAAAAACTCGATCATATTTCCATCCGGATCAGTCACGAATAGAAAACGTCCGTTTTTGCGATTTGCAGGACCCGATACGATTGCCACATCTTTATCTCGAAAATAAGCAGCCAGCTCATCAATTTTTGATGGGTCTGATACAGTAAATCCAAAATGATCGACCCGGTAGTCTTTGGACGTATTATCGTATGCCGTTTCTGCCTCAACGATGACCAATGAATCGGATCCAATCCGAAATACTGTCATACTTTGCCCCATTCTGCGCTCCACCTCAAATCCAAGAATATCAGCGTAGAAGGCTTCTGCACGTTTGATATCGTTCACACGTAGTGTAATATGGTTTAAACCCGTAGCAATGAATTGTTTCATAAAGTAAGTATCAATTGAATATTCGAACGTATCGTTGATTTAGATTATAGAATGATTTATTAGTATACTTGAACGTAATTTTTCATTAAAGAATTTCCTGTGGGTACATTATACGTTATTGGCACACCAATTGGTAACCTGAATGATATTTCTAACAGGGCTATCGAAATTTTGTCGGCAGTTAGTGCTGTTGCGTGTGAAGATACACGTACAACCGGTTTTTTGCTCAATCATCTTGGACTGAAAAAACAGTTGCTATCTTTTCATTCACATAATGAGCATGGTAGGGTTCAACAGCTCATTGATATGTTATCGCAGGGACAGGATATCGCCCTGGTTTCAGATGCCGGTATGCCTGGAATATCCGACCCCGGATTTCTCATCATCAGACAAGCTCATTTGAATAAAATCCCGGTCAGTGTGATTCCCGGTCCAAGTGCAGCGTTGACCGCCTTGGTTGCAAGTGGATTACCGTGTGACCGGTTTTGTTTTGAAGGATTCCTCCCTCAAAAAAAAGGCAGAAAATCAAAACTTGAGGCACTTAAGATTGAAGAACGAACGATGGTTTTTTTTGAAAGTCCGTTTCGAATCATCAGATTGGTAGAAGAGTGTATTCATCATTTTGGAGAAGATAGACTTGGGTGTTTTGGTAGGGAGTTGACAAAAAAATTTGAGGAGATTCAACGCGGAACCCTCGCCGAACTGTTAATTTCTCTGAAAGAGCGACCATCAATCAAAGGTGAATTCGTTTTGGTAATCGCAGGATCAACATACAAGGAAACATGAGTAAATTATTGACGAAACCGTTAGTTACTTCTGTAATTGCAGGGATTTTTTTAGGGTTGAGTTTCTCACCATTTAATCTGGTATTTCTAAGTATACTTGGATTTGCACTATTGATTCAATTGGTCGATCAGGGAACATCGTTCAGGCAGGTCATGTATTATACGTTCCCTGGTTTATTAATGTGGAATATCATCAGTTCGTATTGGTTGATATTTGCAACGGTGTCAGGTGGATTGGCCGCTATTCTCGCCAATGCCATCATCATGACTATACCTTTGGGTTTCTCGCATTATATCCGAAAATATGTCGGAAACACTTTTATTAGTGCATTGCTATCTGCGTCGGCATGGGTCGTCTACGAATTTCTGCATTATCGTTGGGATTTGGCATGGCCATGGCTTACTGCTGGGAATTCATTCGTAAATACACCGATGCTGATACAATACATAAGTATAACCGGAGTACTTGGACTGAGCTTCTGGATCGTGACTTCAGGATCATTACTTTTTGATTGGGTCAGATTGTTCAGAAGTAATGCAATTACTTCTAATGCGTCTGTTCTTAGACAACCTACAAGTATCGCATTTCTGATGGTATTTTTCATACCGCAGCTCATATCAATAACGATGTATTTCGGTACCGATATCAAACCTGATTCGCATGTTGAAGTGGTGGTGGTCCAACCAAATTATGATTCTTATGCTGATGATCATGGCTATGATGACATCCATCAGGCGCTTGTCGATATAATTGCATTGACTGACTCCGTGATTACACCCAATACCAAGTTCGTCTTTTGGCCAGAGAATGCTTTGATTCCGGCAGTTCATGGTTTTACGATGCGATATCCTGCAAATATTTTGCAGGAGTCGGTTAATAGATGGCATACTACCCTCATTACTGGTGCAACCTGGTATAGATATTATCAAGAAGATGAGCCGGCATACTTCCCCCGACAAAGTGCCGATGGAACACGTTTTAATATTTTTAATGCAGCTTTGTCATATTCTCCCGACCGACAATATCGTGCATATGAGAAAGCAAATCTGGTTCCGATTGTCGAACGTTTACCTTTTTATGCAGCCCTAAGATTAATCCCTGGTGTAGATTGGGAGCGAAATATGGGGTACGGAAAAGGAACTGAGATCGTAAATTTCAGTAGCGATGACTTTGAGGCTCCGGCATTGATCTGCTATGATTCGGTGTTCCCAAACTGGGTGCGAAGTTCTGTGTTGGAGGGCGCTGACTTCATTGGGATCATCACGAATGATGGGTGGTGGGGCAATACCAGTGGACATATTCAGCACTACGATTTTGCCAGACTGAGGGCTATTGAAAATAGACGTAGTGTCGTGAGGAGTGCAAATAACGGCATTAGTGGGATGATACATGCGAATGGCGACATCCATTCGAAGACCGAATATTGGACACGGACATCTTTGAGATTAAATGTACCGGTATATTCTCAAATTACATTCTACACCAGATTTGGTGATTGGATTGGTTATCTGGGGATGTTTTTTCTAACATTATTTATGGGCTCAGTTATAGCCAGAAGGTTTAATACTGGACATCCCCATCAGGCGTGATACTTTTCCAGTATCACGTTGATCGGATGGACACGATGATGTTAAATCGGATGTCCTGAGTCACACGTGGAAAGACTCCTGTCGACCTTGGAATTAATCTGGAGTATCTGTATTCAAAATTAGCTTTTACACTTTGGGAGAACTGATATCCGATCAGAGGTGCGATGTTTATCCTGATATCCCCTCTTTCATTAGGATTGTTTGGAGTGTACTGCATAACATCTTTGACCAACTGGTCTGGCGGAGTGGTCAACACATCCTGGATATCCTGATTTAGTCTATATGTGTACGTTTTATCTTCGATATAACTAAATGTCAAGCTCATGTCCAAGGTATTCTGCAAACGTTGAAAAAATGGTAGTGTAAAGCCTCGCTTGGAATACCTGGCGGTAAATTGAATTTCGTTTGAGTTTCTTTCGATCACATTCGTGTTGGAGAGTGAAAACGAAGTCAACTTCGAGCTTTTGTATTGAACATCGGTGCCAAGTCCGGATCTCCAGGATAATTGGATTCCAATCAATGGATTAAATTGTCGGTCCACATTAATGGATCCCGGTTGAAATTCAGGTCGTTCATCAAATACGCGATAGAGACCTACTTGTCTGGAAATTTCGGTTCCGAAATCTGGGTTAAAGTCCCACCCAAGCCTGAATCTGCCGGTATAGGTATGCTGCAATGTTGCACGACTTAACCAACTTGTAAGGAATGGAATCCGACGCTCCCAACCTGTCCATGTGACCCGCCAGTTTGGTAATGGCAAAGCTGCCAATCCAACAGTACCTCTGCCTTTTCTTGGTCCAACAAGATATGCCTGGCGGAAATCCTCTTGTAAAGATCGTGGCCCCAAAACAGTACGTCCATCATCATTGCCTGTATTATCCCTGATCTCATTAGAGTTTCCTATATCATCGAATGCCGTTTGAAGCTGGGATCGGAATAATTTATCATATCCCCCACCAAATGCCCAAACGCTTGAATTTACACTTCCCCTTCTACTTTGTTGTGAAACGATGTCCTGTTGTCCAACCGATAAAGCCGTATTGGTGTTTCTCTCCCAGGTGTTGTTCCAATCCAATGCAATGGTTATATCACGGATGGGTTGAAGGGTTGATCTGAACGAGATATTATCACTTACCCGATATGATTGCGATAAGGAGTATGTCAACCCTGGATCCTGACTACGAATGAGTTGGCTATTCGGAATAGCGGCATTCAAACCTATCCTATATCCAAACGATGGCGAAAAACTGGAGTCACCGGTATCATTACCGAACATATCCCATATGGATGATCCGCCTCCATAGCCCTGCTGCGCTGATTGTACGGAGTGTGAGTACGTCATATCAAGGTTTTGAATACTTAGTACCGATAACAAGAATCGACGGCCTAAGTATGTCATATTATCACTGAAGGATCGTTCAGCCGGCGCAGCGGCTCGGGCCGCTGCCTGATTCGCGGGAACGGGACGATTATTATTCGTATTGAGTGCCGCACGTTGTCGAGCCTGAATACGGCGGTTGCGTTCCTGCTCACGAACTCTACGCTCAGCTTCGTCAGCGCGGAATGCTTTATCGTAAATCGGGATCTTTCTCAACAGATCCTGCACCCTTATGGATGGGTTTTGATCGAGAGAATACTGGTTGGTCAGACTGGCCCCCAATCCGGATCCAAGTGCGGAATTCACCCATCTGAATCCACCTCTGTATGATGCACTGTAATTTAGCCAGGTTAGGTTTCTGAATTTATTGATACGCGGTCTGAAGGTCGCTGTCCAGTTTTCCTGATAATCACTTCGACGCGGATTCAGTTCATCGTTGGTAAATACATCATTGATTACATCGAATGAATTTCTGATTCTGAAATTCTGAGAATCTGGGATTGAATCCTGAGCGATCAAAGCAAGATCCATGTTTGTAGTGTTATTGTAGGTCAGGCTGACCGTAGATAACATATTGTAATTGATACCAAATTGATTTGTAAACCTGAAGTTATGTTGCTGACGGAACAATGACGGACTACTTTCGAATGCTCTGGTCATACTTTCAGCATACGTACGATTCAACGTTGCGCTTGTGGTAACCGATGATGGTAAATAGGCAAAATGAAGTTCATCCAAATACTTCAGTACAGGAACTTCACGTAAGAAGTTGAAAGGTCTGACAGTCTTAACGTTTCGAAGGTTCAGCTGATAGTTAACTCCTGTGGTATAATTCCAGTTGTCGTTGTACTCGGTGCGAAAATCTCTCTGCGTACCTTCATTGTAAACATAGCTGAATCTAAGATTGTCGAGTGTGAGTTGTCCCAGCTTGGTCTGTGAGTATCGCTTCGAAATGTTCGACAGGTTGATCGAGTAATTTTCATTGTAATCCTGGATTTCACGCAACTTATCATTGATGATCTGGTTCTTTTCCTGATCGGTGAAATCGTTGTTAGCTTGTACGGCTCTTTTGAAATCTTCGAACCGGACATCACCCTCTCTGGGCAGAAATCGAGGAGTTTGTACATTCTGACGTGCAGATAGTGTCACTGGGATGCTCCAGCCAAATCTTTCTGGTATGAAGCGATGCATATTAAATGTTCCACTCAGGTCATAAGATACTCTGTCGAATTTCTGTCGGTCTCCGAGTCGGGAGTCGATAGGTCCAAAGCCATCGGTTGATCGGTTGAAACTGGCATTTATGGATGCAAAGTCGGCCATAACAATTTGCGCACGTGCATTTGCGGCCCATCCGGAGGCATCCTCAAAACCGGAAACTCTCAATTCATTCACCCAGACTTCAGCATCGAGTGATGGCACACCGGCAGTCTGGTGAGACTGTCGGCTACCGGCTACATTTGAATAGGGATTTCTGATCCCGATTCCTATTTCAGTTATTCTGTTTAACGATGGTTCTCCT
>CAZDYD010000037.1:0-25507 GCA_964509715.1 uncultured Chitinophagales bacterium | reverse complement strand
AATCACTTTCAGGTCAATCGAAGATCACCGATGTAAATATCGCTGAATCTGTTCGAGAGATTCGTCGTGCTTTGTTAGATGCTGACGTGAATTATGAGGTTGCCCGTGAGTTTACCCGAAAGATCAAGGCGGAAGCCGACGGATCTGGTGTATTGACCAGTGTATCACCGGGACAACAGTTCACAAAGATTGTTTATGATGAGTTGGTGTTTACTTTGGGTGGGACCAAAGAAGAGATCAGGTTTTCTAATACTCCACCTACAGTCATACTCATTGCAGGACTTCAGGGTTCGGGTAAAACGACTTTTGCGGCTAAATTGGCCAAATATCTGAAAGAAAAGAAACACGTACCGATGCTTGCTGCGGCTGATGTATATCGTCCGGCAGCTATTGACCAGTTGAAGACGCTCGCATCCCAAATAAATGTACCTGTTTTTTCTCTTGAGGAAAAAAACGCACTAAAGGTTGCCAAAGAAGCACTCAATGAGGCACGCAAACAGGCGTGTGATGTGTTGATTGTGGATACGGCCGGGCGACTTCACGTGGATTCGGAGATGATGGATGAGGTTGCAGCGATCAAAGATGCCCTCAAGCCGAACGAAATTTTATTTGTTGTTGACTCCATGACAGGTCAGGATGCTGTTAACACAGCAAGAGAGTTCAATAACAGGATCGATTTTGATGGAGTAGTGCTTACCAAGTTGGATGGTGATACCCGCGGTGGTGCGGCACTTTCAATCAAGCAAGTGGTCGAAAAACCGATCAAATTTGTCTCTACAGGTGAAAAGCTCGATGCACTGTCTGAATTTTATCCAGACAGGATGGCTCAGCGGATTCTCGGAATGGGTGACGTTGTTTCTCTAGTGGAAAAAGCCCAGGCTCAGTTTGATGAGCAAGAAGCGCGTAACCTGCAGAGTAAGATCCGTACTGACAGTTTTAACCTCGAAGATTTTTATAACCAGCTGCAGCAGATCAAGAAAATGGGATCTATGCAGGATCTGGTCGGCATGATCCCTGGTATGGGTAATGCATTAAAGAATGTTGAAGTTGGTGATGATACGCTTAAGCCCATTGAAGCCATCATCAACTCGATGACGCCCGAGGAGAGACGTAAGCCGGAGCTGTTAAATGCCAGCCGACGCAGACGAATCGCCAACGGGTCGGGAACTACTGTTCGGGATGTAAATGAACTCATGAAACAGTTCGAACAGATGAAAAAAATGATGAAAACCATGCAAAAAATGGGCGGAATGGGACGTGCTATGCAAGGTCTCAAAAACATGGTTGCCACCAAACGGCGGTAAAACATTATTGAACGAAAAGAAAACTAAACGTTGTATTAGGAGAACAACTTGGTAAAGATAAGATTACAAAGACACGGTCGTATCAGACTTCCATACTATCACATCGTAGTTGCTGATAGCAGGGCTCGTCGTGACGGACGTATCATTGAGGATCTGGGGCGTTATAGTCCTACAGAGCAACCGGCAATGGTAAAAATTGACGCTGATAAAGTGATCTCATGGATCCAAAAAGGCGCTCAACCTACCGATACGGTTCGCAGTATCCTCAAAAAAGAAGGTATTTACCTGCGCATGCACCTCATGCGTTGGGGAAAATCACCTGAAGAAATTGATACAGCCGTTGCAGAGTTCAAATCAGCAAAAACAGGTAAAGATTCATCCGCTTCTTCACAGCGTAAAGCTGCTTTGAAACAAGAAGATGAAAGAGTAGCTAAAGAAGAAGCTGCTCGTGCTGCCGAAGCTGCAAAGCAGGCTAAAGAAGCTGAAGAAGCTGCTAAAAAAGCCGAAGCTGAAGCTGCAAAAGCGGCCGAAGAAGCTCCTGCTGAAGAAGTCGCAGCCGTTGAAGCTGTAGAAGCACCGGTTGAAGCGGCAGCTGAAGAAGTTGTTGCAGAATCGACCGATGAAGCACCAGCTGCTGACGCTACCGAAGAGGATAAAAAAGAAGCCTGATCTGAAACAGGTGAAACCAATCGCTTTATTTTAATTACATGAGCAGTGTGTGGACGTCCATTGGATTTATCTCGCGTGCTCACGGGTTAAAGGGAGAAGTGGTTCTTGAGCCTGAATTCGATGATGTAGACCTGTACGACCCGGGGAGATTATACTATCTTGGTAAGATTGATAGTGACCCTGTGCCTGTTCGGGTTTCGTTAATCAAGCTGATACAAAAAGGTGATCAGCAATCGTTCTTTGTTAAATTTGAACATGTAACGGATCGGTCCGATGCAGAAGCAATCAAAGGTTTTTCATTGTTTTTGCCATCAGACGAGGTTGTACTGGATGAGGATGACGACGATATCATAGGATACGAAGTCATCAATGAATCAGGTGTTACCGAAGGGGAAGTTGTGGATGTTATCGACAACCCGGCTCATCCTTTGATTCAGGTAGTAGGAGACAACGGTGCCTTTCTTATCCCTTGGGTGGATGAATTTGTGCGTGATGTCGACTACGATCAAAGAAAAGTAATAGTTGATGACATCTCGGAACTAAAATCCATAAATGGATGATCAGAATTGACCTGATATCGGCTGTGCCAGGACTGTTGGTCAGTCCTATTGAGCATAGTATCGTTAAAAGAGCCAGAACCGCTGGACTTCTGGAAGTCCACATTCATGATCTGCGTGACTTTACGACCGATAAGCACAGGAAAATAGATGATTATCCTTACGGTGGAGCTTCCGGAATGGTACTCTCTACACAACCGATTTTCGACTGTATCCGCTCTTTGATGGCCCAAAGAGAATACGATGATGTAATCTTCATGGCACCCGATGGTATTCCTTTCAATCAGAAAGAAGCCAACAGGATGTCGTTGTTAAAAAACATCATCATATTATGTGGGCATTACAAGGGAGTGGACCAAAGAGTAAGAGATAATCTGATCACCCGAGAGATTAGTATGGGTGATTTTGTTTTGTCCGGTGGTGAAATTCCCGCTCTCGCAGTTGTAGATGCCGTTGCCCGGCTTATTCCCGGAGTGTTGGGGGATGCTGAAAGCGCACTTGAAGATTCCTTTCAAGATGAACTTTTGGGTCCACCGGTCTATACAAGACCACCCGATTACAATGGAATGAAGGTCCCTGAAGTATTGACCTCAGGAAATCATGCAAAAATCAAAGAATGGGAATTTCAACAGTCTATCGAAAGAACGAAGGCACGAAGACCAGATCTTTTTAAAAAGTATTTGAACGAACACTAACAATTGCCTAACAGGCTAATCAGTAAAAAAATGGATAAGATTAAATTAGTTGAACAGACACAAGTTCACGACAACCTGCCCGCTTTTAACGTTGGCGACACAGTGAATGTACACTACCGTGTACGTGAGGGTGAAAAAGAGCGTATTCAGCAATACGAAGGTGTTGTGATCAATATGCGTGGATCAAGTGCTAATAAGACTTTTACCGTACGTAAGATCTCCAATAACGTTGGTGTTGAGCGAGTATTCCCGCTTTATACTCCATTTATTGCGAAGCTCGAAGTTAAGAAACAAGGTAAGGTAAGAAGAGCTAAGTTGTTCTATCTCAGAGATCTGCGCGGTAAAGCTGCCAGAATCAAAGATAAAAAGAGCAGCTAAGATCGTATCTCCACGTTTAGTTTTTACCTAAAGGCCGTGATTGTAAAGTCACGGCCTTTTTGTGCTTCAGGGAGTAGTATTCAGCTATTTGAATTTGATTTCGATCTTTTCTGTTGGCGCTGCTGACGCATTCCGGATGGATACTTGCTGTGCAACTCGCTGAGCTATTTCTGTAAACACCCCATCCGCAGGCTCATCCAAGGCAACTGGCTTACCAGCATCTCCGCCTTCTCTAATTAGTTGTTGCAATGGAACTTCGCCCAAAAAAGGTACCCGGAGTTTTTCAGCCAGATTTCTTGCACCATCTTTACCAAAAATGTGATATTTCTTGTCAGGTGCATCAGGTGGAATGAAATATGCCATGTTCTCAATGATGCCCAAAACAGGGACATTCACTTTTCTGAACATTGTAACACCCTTTCGAGCATCATCGAGTGCAACATCCTGTGGGGTAGATACAATTACAGCACCGCTTAATGGAACTGTTTGAACAATTGTCAACTGAATGTCACCAGTACCCGGGGGGAGATCCATGATCAGATAATCCAGCGGACCCCAAACCGATTCAGTAAGAAATTGTTTCACGGCACTTGATACCATCGGACCTCTCCAGACAACGGCCTCGTCTGTACTCACAAGAAATCCCATGGACAAAAGTTTTACCCCATACTGTTCGAGGGGGATGAGTTTTCTCTGAGTGTTGATATTTGGTCTCTCATCTCTAAGATTGAACATCGTTGGCACAGACGGACCATAAATATCTGTATCCACAAGTCCAACCACCGCGCCCGCTTTTGCAAGTGCCACTGCCAGGTTTGCGGCAACGGTAGATTTGCCTACACCACCTTTTCCTGAAGCTACTGCAATTATGTTCTTAACCCCCGGGAGTAACTCATTTTGTGATTGAACCGATTCGTTGCTAGTTACTTTAGAACTCATGTTTACATGAGGCACGGCATCTTTGTGTACCAGCTCACGAATCGCATTTTCACAAGCAGATTTGATCTGGTCTTTCATCGGACATGCCGGTGTTGTAAGATTTACAGTGAAATAAACATCATTTCCCTCAATTTTTATATCCTCGATCATATTGAGAGAAACAAGGTCTTTACCAAGATCCGGATCGATTACAAATTTGAGCGCGTCCAGAACTTGATCTTTAGAAATACTCATAGTTAATAATTGCAGATTAGAAGTTTAATATTTTAATGCTCTAAAATACGAAATCAAACAGACTAATGTTGAACAATGGGAATTCGTTCGGTATGTAAGATTTATTATGGAATGTAAAGTGTCAGGAATTGTGTAAATTTGTGCTCTAAATCAAAATGAACTCACTCGAACCAAACGTTTGTCCTGTTACAGCCTGAGTGCTATGAGAATGAAGAAGGAATATATACATGTTGTTGATCCAACGAGGATCCCCGTGCCGGGTAATAAGCTCATCGAGGAGTTTATTGGTCTCGCAAACAATGGGAACCAACAAGTGTCGGTAGCTCACATGGTGGCACCTCCTCATTGGACAGAAGAACCACAAAAACCAGAGTTTGACGAAATAACTATTATGTTACGAGGTCAAATGCATATCGAAATAGCTGGGGAATCCGTTGTACTTGGTGCGGGTCAGGTATTTATGAGTAAAAAAGGCGAAGAAATCAGATACAGTAATCCATTTAATGAAGAAAATGAATATTGGGCTATCTGTATCCCGGCTTTTTCAGTAGAACGTGCAGGCAGAAAAAAATAAAATATCATGTTGAAAAGAACGCCATTTTTCGAAGTACATCAAAATTCAGGTGCGAAACTTATCGATTTCGGGGGATTTGAAATGCCCGTGCAGTATGCAGGAATCCTGAAAGAACACGAAGCCGTAAGGAATAGGGCGGGGATGTTTGATGTATCCCATATGGGTGAAATTCTTGTCAAAGGCCCCAAAGCGTTGGATTTGATTCAGTTTGTAACGGTAAATGACGCTTCAAAACTTGTCCCCGGAAAAGTTCAATACTCGGCCATGTGTTTTGAAAATGGTGGTATTGTAGATGACCTACTCGTTTATATGATGAATGTTGATGAGTATATGTTAGTAGTCAATGCATCAAATAAGGACAAGGATTTGGATTGGATACTGAAGATGAATGAGGATTTTGGAGCAGAAGTTGTTGATGTTTCTGATTCAATGTGTCTTTTGGCGGTACAGGGACCAAAATCAGTGGAATTATTACAGAAACTTACGCCTATTAATCTCTCAGAAATCACATACTATTCATTCAAAGTAGGTGATTTTGCTGGAAACAGTGATGTCATTTTGTCGGCAACAGGCTATACCGGGGAAAAGGGTTTTGAAATATACTTCGATGGGAATACTGTGAGTCCATATCAAATATGGAACAGCATTATGGATGCAGGAAAAGACGTCGGATTGGAACCGGCCGGACTCGGCGCCAGAGATACTTTACGCCTGGAAATGGGTTTTGCTCTGTACGGAAATGATATATCAGATAACGTGACTCCCTTGGAGGCTGGACTTGGATGGATTACCAAACTCGACAAAACCGATTTTTCAGGTAAAAAAGCAATTGTTGCTCAGAAAGAAGCAGGAATACCAAAACGATTGATAGGATTTGTAACGGAAGATCGGCGTGCAATCCCAAGAAGTCATTATGTTTTAAAATCATTGGAGGGAGAAATAATCGGAGAGGTTACCAGTGGTGGTCAGTCACCATCATTGGGAATAGGTATAGGAATGGGGTATGTTAAAACAGGTTTTCAAACTCCGGACATAGAAATTCTTGTTGAAATCAGGGGAAAAGATTACAAGGCGACAGTAACTAAGCCGCCATTTATTAAAAAATAGTCATATGGATAAAATTTTGGATGTTTTTACTACCGGTTCATCAATCGGAGAGGATGATATTAGAGGGAAGACGGTTGTAGTTATTGACGTACTACGGGCTACTTCTACAATACTAACAGCCCTTGAAAACGGAGCACGAAGTGTTGTTCCGGTTGAAGATATGGGTGCGGCCGGAAAGATCGCTATAAATCTTGATCCATCGAGTTATATACTTTGTGGAGAAAAAGATGGAAAGAAAATTGATGGTTACGAACTTGGAAACTCACCATTTGAGTATTCCAATGAAGTCGTTTCAGGTAAAACACTGATTCTAAACACCACTAATGGTACCAAGACACTGGTTCGCTGTATGCATGGTGCCAAGGTGTATATTGCAAGTTTTTTAAATGTAAAAGCAGTATGTGAGCATCTGAAACATGACACTAATGAAATCAGTATCGTCTGCTCGGGTTGGAAGGGTCGTTTATCATTAGAGGACGTACTCTGTGCCGGATACATTGTAAACGAAGTGTACGGCGGAGAAATTCCAGCAGATGCAAAAGATGGTGCAAAAGTAGCCATGGGATTGTTTGAACGATTCCATAATGATCTCTTACCTACGATCCATGCAACAAATCACGCTAAAAGATTGATTGGGTTGGGTTTTGAGGAAGACATTGCATATTGTTGTGAGATTGATAAATTTGATTTTGCACCAGAATTCAAAGAAGGTATAATACGTAGGTAATATGGCCAGAAAGAAAGTAACACCGGAATCAAATATTACTGGAAATCCGGTTCTTTCACCCAACAGGAAAGTGGAGATCATTGGATTGTTGGTAATGGTCATTGCTGTGCTCATCGCCATTAGTATTGTGACGTATGAGGAGGGCGATTATTCCATTTTATCAGATACAAATGTTAGCTCGGTCATTCAGGGTGATCAAATTGCAGCAAATAGAGTTAAAAATGGCTTGGGATTGGTTGGGGCCTATATATCTCATGCATTTGTATTCTTGTTTTTTGGATACCTAAGTGTCATTGTTACCATAATTGGAATACAATATGGGTGGACCATTTTCAGACATCGATCATTGTCTGGTATTCAATGGCCTGCTTTTTTATGGTTTTCGGGGATGGTATTGCTGGCTACTATTCTTGGATGGACCAACCATCTTTTCGATTTGGAAAACGAGTTATGGAGTGGTGTTGCCGGACTCGCTATATCACAAATCTTAATAGCGGTTACAGGTACGTACGGATCAGCTATACTGTTGGTTACTTTCTCAATGATTCTCATTCTGTTATTGATTGACCGCGATATTCAATTGACGATTGACAGAATCAAGGATGGAATCGATACATTCAAAGATTGGTGGGAAAGAAAACAGAATGAACGGGAGGCGGCCAAAAATGTGCGTGAAGAACAGCGTACATCAGAAGCCGTTTCCAATACTGTCAAGCAAGAAACACATGAAAAAAGGGATGTGCCCACAGTTGAAGCTGAAAAATCAAAATCGGTTGTAACCAGAAAACGATATATCATTGCCGATGCAGATAAACCCGCGGCCATTCCTAATACAGATAAAACATTGACAGATGAGTCCCACATCCATCAAAATACGACAAGAGAGCGATGGGAACAGGAGCAACGTGAACAGCAGCAGAAAGTTATGCCCGACAGGGCGATTCTGGAAGACAGAGAAGAGCCACCAACAATGGCTGGCTATGAGGATGAAATTGAAATAACTGTTTCTGTGGGTGAGGAAGAAGAAGCAGCAAGAGCGAGAGACCTTGAAAGGGAACAACGTGCACAATCAATCCCATTGATCAGATACCAGTTTCCTACGATTGATCTGTTGGATAATCCACCGACGGATGGGAATGAGATCGATTTTGATGAAATCGAGGAGAATAAAAAAATCATCATGGGTAAATTGCGCATGCATGGTATCGAGATTGTTGCCGTTGAAGCTATTGTTGGTCCTACAGTGACGTTGTATGAATTACAACCTGCCCCGGACGTGAAAATCAGTAAGATTGAGAGCTATGCAAATGACTTAAAAATGGCAATGGCTACGCGTGGACTCAGGATTATTGCGCCAATTCCGGGAAAATCGGCTGTGGGAATTGAAGTACCGAACAGAAAAAGACAAACTGTTTACATAAAACAGCTGATCAACACCCGGAAATTTGTAGAGTCAAAAATGGCTTTACCGATCGCATTTGGTAAAACCATAGAAAACGAAGTATATATTGTTGACTTGGCTGCGATGCCACACTTATTGATCGCAGGGGCAACGGGTTCTGGTAAATCTGTAGGTATCAATACAGTCATAACCTGTCTACTGTACAAATGTCACCCGGAGAATCTTAAGTTCGTACTGATCGATCCGAAGAAAATTGAACTTTCATTGTATCGTCATCTACAAAAACACTTTATCGCCACCCTTCCTGATGCCGAGGAACCCATTATAACCGATACAGCTAAGGTTATGGAGACGCTTACAAGTGTGACAAAAGAGATGGATGAAAGGTATGACTTGTTGAAAATGGGATTGGTTCGTGATATTAAATCCTACAATCAAAAATTTAAAGAAGGTAAACTGGAAGAAGAACTTGGGCACCGCCACTTACCATACATTGTAGTGATTATCGACGAGTTGGCAGACCTTATGCTCACAGCAGGTAAAGCCATTGAAGAACCAATAGCCCGAATCGCTCAATTAGCACGTGCCGTTGGAATCCATCTTGTTGTTGCAACTCAACGACCATCGGTGAATGTTATCACAGGGACCATCAAAGCAAATTTCCCAGTGAGAATAGCGTACCAGGTTGCTTCTAAAATTGATTCCAGAACAATATTGGATACGATGGGTGCCGACCAGCTCGTTGGTAAAGGAGACATGCTGGTATCAACAAGTGGATCTATGGTACGAGTGCAGAATGCATTTGTATCGACAGAAGAAGTTGAGCGGATCAATGCATTCATTGGAAATCAGTTAGGGTACAATAAACCATATTACTTGCCTAAGGTAGAAGATCCGAATAGCAACGATAAAGGTATACCTGAACTTGACGACAGGGATGATTTGTTCGAAGAAGCTGCGAAAGTAGTTGTACTTCATCAACAGGGATCGGTTTCATTGATTCAGCGTAAACTGAAACTTGGATATAATCGTGCAGGCAGAATCATAGATCAATTATATGCCGCCGGAATTGTTGGTCCGTATCAAGGGAGCACTGCCCGAGAAGTCCTGATTGCCGATGAAGATGAACTATATGAACATTTACGAAACCTGGATGACTGAAAAAAAAGTATATAATGTTGTTACACGACGTGTTTCGGCATTTCTTGCAATAATATTTTTTGCCAAACTGATGAATCCCATTGGCGAAGTTTTATTCGCCAATAATGCTGTAAACTTAGAGTTCAGTTTCGAACAATCAATCGGGAGCTCTGACTCGCCGGCATTGAATCAACTAAAGAACAGATTCAATTCGGAAGTGTTGTTCAGAGCTGAACTTAGTCATCAGTTCACGGATTCTTATACAGGCGAAACAACCAGCACGTTCGGCACGATTTGGTTCAGCAAGGATATGTATAAGATTGATACCCCGGATCAGTTGATACTTGTTAGAGATCGTATTTCAACGGTCTATAACAAACGTCAGAAAAGAGTCATCTATAGTAATTACGATCCCGAGGAAGATGAGTTTGCCCCATCCAGATACTTTACTGGTCGCGATGGTGTCTATTCCAGTTCTGATGTTGCACATGCGGATGGAAGCATAACAATTCAAATCGTAACTGATGATCCGTTCGAAATGTTTTCTGAAGTGAACATCCGAGTTTCAAGAGATGGTAATCCGGTTCAAATTGACGCGGTCGACCAAATGGAGAATACGGTGCGTACAACATTTCGGTTCGGAAGATTTGAGAGCTTTCAAAACTCCGTATTTACGATTCAGTATCCCGGCGATGCTGAAATTGTTGACATGAGGCAGTGATAATGAAAAAAAGGGTAGTTCAGGTAGCCGTTGGACTTGCAGTAGCTGCCCTGTTCTTGTATTTAAGTTTCAAGGATGTTGCTCTCACCGATCTACTGGAAGAAATCTCACAGATCAGTTTATGGTGGGTGTTGCCCTATTTCCTCATAGTGTTAACGAGTAACTTGGCTCGTGCCGAAAGATGGAAAATGTTGTTGGACGACGAAACGGGTAAAAATTGCTCAAGAAGGGTGATGCTTTCCGGTGTGATGTACGGTTACATAGTCAACATGACCATTCCCAGAGCCGGAGAAGTATTCCGTGCAGTGTATGCGTCAAGAAAATCCAGTATAGAGAGTCCCAGGCTTTTCGGGACAATCATTCTGGAACGAGTCATTGACGTCGGTATGATGGTGTTGATGTTACTGATCACGTTCATTGTGCTGGTAAATGATCCGTCTGTCCTGACACAAATCTTTGGTCCAGAAGGAGCTGCTACAATAATCGGACTTACGTCATCCAAAGGACTACTACTCATAGCTACACTGGCGGTATTTGCGTTGTTAGTCCTGCTATATCTTAGAAAATCACATCAAAAAAAAACGATTTCGGGAGATTCTATTGAAGCAGAGAGATCAATAGAATCGGATACAACAGTAGTTGAGACGACTTCACGTGTTCAAAGATTAATCAAAAATTTTGTGAGAGGTGTAATTTCGGTCCGAAAACTACAAAACTGGCCTCTGTTTGTGTTTTATACACTCTATATCTGGTTTACATACATAGTTACATCACTCCTTCCATTTTATGCTTTTGGATTTGTCGAGTTATATGGTTTCGGTTGGGAACAGGCATTCGTAATAACCGTAATTGGAGCCGTAGGAGTTGCTTTACCATCTCCGGGTGGTGTTGGAACGTACCATTATATGGTTCAATCCGGACTTGTTGTTTTATACTCAGTACCTGTGGTCTCTGCACTTAGCTATGCCACAATCAGCCATTTTGTGAACATTATTTGCTTGATTGTGATTTCAATCTTGCTTTTTTTGTACAACAATATAAAATCCGATCAGACCCAGGGTTGATTCATACCTTTTCTGGTACTTAATCGTTGATGGTATATGATGTGGAACCGTTAAATATCCTTATCTTTATAAATCAATCAATGAAAATTGCCGAAATTTCTAACGAACCTTCCATTTTGAAAACATACCTCATTGTTGGTGCCATATTTTTATTGCCTCTGGCATTGTATTCACAGGATGCTGCTCCCGGAACATTGCTGCCTGACATAGATCCCCAGGATATTGAAATCAGGGGTGAGTTTGTTGCTCGTTTCCCGGGTATTATGAGACAGCCAATTCTTGGTTTCAGTCCGCGTCCAAGGGTATTTCAAATCGACCCCAACCGGATGCCTTATCTTGAAAGTCCGGAGCAGGTAGTTGCAAGCCTGCCGTTAAGTGATCTGGAAAGACCACTTCCACCCAATTTTACATATTACAAGCGACCTGAACGGTTTAATTTGTGGAGCACTACAGGTATTGGAAATTATATGGCGCCTGAGGCCGATGTATTTCTGGGGGTACCGTTGGGAAGGAGTACCATGCTCACAGGAAATCTGAACTCTGTGTCGTCTGGAAGCTACCTCGAAGATGACACTCAAACCAGCTCATTCAGAAATTTGAATGCTGGACTCGGATTGGTACAATATCTCGGTACTCGGTCACGGATAGATGCAGGATTTAGAACCAGATGGGACCGCAATCATTTGTCGAATTCCCTATTTACGGTACCTTATGTTAGAGATGACAGCGCACTTCCTGATTTTTCGTACAACGTTCCGCTGTCGCCCGACAACAACATGACTGAGCACAAAGGTAATCTTGGATATCGTTATACAAAGAACCAGTATACTTTTGTTGATGTCGGTTTCGAATCTGGTTTCTTCAAATCTGATGTTGCGCATCTAAGATCTGGTCCAATCCCAGCCGATTCAATCAACACCTATCGGGCAGATTTCAGAGAAATCAAACACGGGGCAACAGTTCGGGCAGATTGGGCAGGACGCAGACCCGGAAATGTATTCTCATTCCAAATGGGCGGCAATTATAGCGAGTATAACCTTGATGGAACCGGAAAAAGAGATTGGTACATTGCAAATGCCGGGCTACTCTACAGAACTCGTTTAGGTTACAGGTTAAATACAAGAATTGGACTACGAGCATTCTATTCCGGCGATGTAAACAGTGATGCCAAACTTCATGTTTACCCTGAAATTGATGCGACTTATAACCTAACACCAGAATTTAAAATCAAAGGTGAGTTAAGAGGATTTGTACATAATGCGGGACTCAGCGGATTAAGCCTCACAAACAGAAGGTTGTTTGAATATCATGATCCAGAAAATGAAAGAGGATTCCTGGCAAAAGGTGCAATAGAACTAAATGTCTATCAGGGACTAAAAGTCCAAAGTGGACTGCAGTACACCTATTATCTACGTCACGCGTACTACACACTTGCCAATCAGATATATGAAGATAGAAGATCTGGTCAATCCGTACCCGGAAGGATTTTTTATCCGCAGCATGAGCCGACGAACAAGCTCATGACATATGATTTCATTGATGGTGCCAATATTGTCAAATGGGATGCATCTATTTGGTATGACCTCATGCCTGAATTATTCACCATTTATGGTGGTGTGTATTTACAGTGGCATGGTGATAGTAATGGTGATGAGATTCCATTCAGAGAAAATATTGGTTTGTCTGCTGGTGGTACGTATAGTTTTACACCTAGATCTCAAGTGCATATTTGGACAGACTTTACCGGAAGTCGAAAAGTTGCCGCTGGTATGGATAACTCCAAAGGATATGTATTGTTGAACGCAAAATTCGATTTTTGGGCATCACGAGAAATCGGTGCCTATATTAAGGTCACAAACCTTCTTGACCAGCGCTATTCGCGTTGGGTTGGATATGATGAATTACCAGCTCAGGTTTACGGTGGTGTAATGATTAAATTCTGATGGAATGACAAAAAAATTTGAAAAAGGTCTAGTTCATGTTATCAGGGAGCAACTGCTTCAGGGGAACATATTAACAATAGATGGAATTGGTACATTTGAGGTAGAGCATCAAAAACAGATGGCTGTCAGGCAGGAGTCCGGCAAGACCATACTCATGCCACCCCGAGATGTTGTCAAGTTTACAAGGGAGGAATCTGTTTCATGAAAATATCAAAGAATGAACTAGTCAAGCTGCTATCGGAGCATCTTGGTAGTGATGAAACATCTGTGAACAGTCAGCTTGATAAATTGATCGCAGATATCAACAAGGCTACCGAAAAAGGTGAAACGTTCACCATCAATGGACTGGGTCAGTTTAACCGGGATGACCTGGGGCTAAGTTTCGAGGTGTCCAAAGGCTTTGCAACGGAAATCAATTACAATTATGAAGGCAGAATGCCCGTAGATATCGATCGTGCGGCAGCCAAAGATATTGAAGCGGCAGCTGAAAAAGCCGCACACAAACCCTCCACAGCAAAAAAAGATATCTTGATTGTTGATGATGAAGTCGAGGGGGAAGAAGATCCATTCGGAGTTGATGAATTCGAAAGCACGGCAACCGTTCCGGAAGAACAGGATGGATCGGGAAAAGATAGTCTGATTGTGGATGATGATGAGACGGTGATTGATTCCGATGAAATTATCGCACCCTCAGTTGAACAGGTTGATGACCAAGAAGCAGCGGTTAAATCAGAATCTCCCTCTATCATCGATGACTCTGTAGATGAAGAGGAATTGGCAATTATTGAAGAAGTATTCTCAGGTAAAGATACTGAACGTGATGAGCTGCAAGAAAATGATGATTTAGACGATTTTTTTATGGAGATAGCAGGCAGTGATGGTAAGCCTACTGATTCAGAAGAGGATCAAACGCGAGTAGATAACATTGAAATTGAGGATATCTTTGATTTGGATGAACCTGAAGATCAGGTTGATAGTGATATAAAAGATTATGAATTGAACGACACAGTTAGTTCCGAAGAAATTTCGTCAGATAGTCCGATTTCGTCAGGGGACACACAATTACAGGAACTTGATGAAGATGCGATGACCAAGGCTGTACGAGAGGAGACGCATTCAGTGAAACCTGATGAAGATGCGATGACCAAGGCTGTACGAGACGGGATTCAATCAGTGGACAAACCGATACAACCCAGTGTGTTGGATGAGTACTTTGATGCAGAGAAAGAAAGTGTAACATCAGCAAATATGCCTGAGCAGGTATTTCCTGATTCAGATAGAGATGTGGTTGATTCTGCTTCAGGTAACGGATTAGATGACACTAATGAAGATGGAAGCCTCAAGCATGGTCCAAGGATTGTATCGCTTGAAGAGGCCAAGGCAGATGATAAATTATCTTTTGGAGATGTGTTCAAATATGTGGCGATATTTTTCATAGTATTTATACTTGGTGGCGGTGTGTGGTGGTTATTCATGGGTTCAGGTAAAATGTATCTGAGTAAATTGCCTTTTACAACATCAAAAACAGCCACAACCTACCAAATAGATGGTCAAGTCCAGGCGGGTTCAGATTTGGTATTCAATACCCAGGAAGAAGTTGAAGGTGAGCCAGGTGAAGTACCAATCGTCGAAGCTCAGGATGAAATAGGTGAGGTTTCGGCATCAACAGACTCGCCTACTCAGGATGTAGCTGCAAATGTAGGAGGGGGACAACCAGCCACTACGAATGATGCAAGCAGTGGTACACCAACACAGACAACTCCACAGCAAACGGAGCAACAACCTGTTTCATCGCAGTCAACGGCACCGGTGACTCAGCCTGTTGCCGAACCCTCTGTGTCAGCACAATACGGATTGAGAGGATCATATGTCGAAATCTCCGGACCTGTATATTCGATAATTGTACATTCACTACCGACTCAGACTGCGGCTCAAAATGAGTGTAATGTAATAAGTTCATTAGATCTACGTTGTTTCGTACGTGAGGCCACTGGTCCACAAGGACGAAGAACATTTCGTGTAGCCATAGGACAATTTTCAAATACTATTGAGGCACAAAACGCGATTCGTGATCTACAGGAGCCGTTTCGAACACAGAATTTTATAGCCAGAACCAATTAACCCCCCAAACAAATAATCTTAACCCCAGATATGTACCTTTTTAACATCCTGATGTTTTTACAGGGTGGTGTGGCAGATGCCGACACAACCGTGTTCATTGAAGATGCCGACAGCACAGTAAAACTCTTCAGCATACTTGCTGAGGGTGGAATATTGATGATTCCTATCACCTTGCTTTGGATTCTGGCTATTTACGTAATTGCTGAACGCTGGAGATTTTTGAACAACAGCAGAATGGATAATGACAAGTTTTTGTCCACTGTTGAGGATATGCTCAGGGAAGGTAATACCCGTCAGGCAATGCTGTACTGTGATCAAATGGACAAACCACTTTCCAGAATTTTGAAACAGGGAATTGGAAGACTTGGACGTCCGTTGGTTGATATTGAGGACGCGATCAAGAATGCTGGTAAGAAAGAAACCTATCGCCTTGAAAGCAAGATGGACTGGTTGGCCACTATTGCCGGGGTTGCACCCTTGTTGGGATTCCTTGGCACGGTTACGGGTATGATCTCGGCATTTATGCAGATACAGTCCCTGCAAGGTAATGTAAACCCAAGTGTGCTTGCAGGAGGAATCTGGGAGGCACTTGTTACAACTGCCTGGGGATTATTCGTAGGTATCGTTGCATACGGATTCTACAATTATCTTTTGAATAAAATCAACCGAACCATTTTTGGATTGGAAGTAGCCTCCACTGAGTTTATGGAATTACTCCAGAAACCCGCGAACAAAAAACCTGTAGTGGTTAAATAATATGGAATTCCGTGATAAAAGCGAATCCCGCAAACCATTGGCGATGTTTACCCAATCATCGCTTACGGATATCGTTCTGCTGTTGCTGATCTTCTTCCTATTGACCTCATCATTCGTGACAAATTTTGCGATAAGGGTTAATGTTCCACAGGCAGATTCGCAAACAGTTACGGAAAGAAGACATATTAGTGTTACGGTGACGGCTGATGGACAGTATTTTGTTGGTGGAGAACTTACCCCAAGGGCTTCACTTGCATCAAAAATCCGGGAGGAGTACAGAGAAAACCCACATTCATCTTTGGTACTTAGAGCAGATAAAAACGCTACTGTTGATGATGCCGTTCGTGTAATGAACATTGCAAAATCTCTAAATCTGAATATAATGATGGCTACCGAGCTTGGAGGTCGGTAATCATGGAAAACAAGAAACTCTCAAAAGAAGAAAAATTTGGTCTGATATTCACGTCGATCATGAATGCCATCATTATTGTGATCACCTTGTTGATATACACTGGAGGTCCCAATGTTGACAGGGCTGCGTTGATTGAGATTACACTTGGTGAGTTTCGAGACGGAACGACGGCGCAGTTTAATCAGCAAAGAAATCCTGAGGTGGCAACCAGGAGAAATCCAACGAACGTTACCACTCCACAACCTGTGGAGCAGCCAACTCCTGTTGAAAACCAACAACGACAGCTGGATCAACCTGCGAAGGAAGTCGAGTTACCTGAGCAAGTTGAGGAGGTCCGTGAAGAGCCTATACACACTCCCAGAACAGATAGAATCGATCCTACGAAAACTACTGATGTAGTGAGTCCTGAGAATGTTCAGGTACAGCAGCGAGCCATTCGTGATGAAACCGAACGACAGGGTGCCGAAAATAGCGGTGATGTCAGGGGAGTGAGAGGTCGGGTGGATGCAGACCAAGGGACCGGTATTGACCCGGTTAGATCGGCTCCATACCAACTCGAATGGGAGGGGAATATCCAGCGATCACCTCTGGTTCAACCACTGCCCAGTTACAACGTAGAAGTCGAGGCTGTAATTACCGTTCGATTTGAAGTGCGTCCCGATGGAACCGTTGGCAGGATTCAACCCATCAGGAGATCAAGTCCAGAGCTCGAAGCAGAAGTGACAAGAACATTGCGTAGCTGGAGGTTTTCAAGGCTACCGACCAATGCTCCACAGGAGAGTCAGTTTGGTGTGATTACATTCAGGTTTGTACTTAGTTGATTAGTCAACTATCAAACCAAATCTTTTCACGAAATCAGAGATAATCGAATTTCAGGTTTGTACTTAGTTGATCATACAAACCTGAATGTATTCGATTGTTTGCTACGAAATTAGTTTACGGGAATGATTCGCTGAATCTTGCCGTCCTCTGTAGCGAAGTAGATATACCCGTCTGGAGCCTGGCGAACGTCTCTAACACGTCCGATTCCTTCAAGTAATACCTCTTCCTTAACGACTGTCTCGCCGTCAAGTACGGTTCTCTGGATAAATCGTAATGCAAGTGCACCCGACAAAAGATCTCCGTTCCAGGAGGGATACTTATCGCTGGTGACAAAAGCCATACCAGATGCACCCAAAGATGGTGTCCAATAATGCAGTGGCTGCTCCATTCCAGCACGAGCAGTATCGGTTGTGATGATGGTTCCATCATAGTTTATACCAAACGTAATTGCAGGCCAACCGTAGTTATTGCCAGCACGTAATACGTTGATTTCATCACCACCTCTTGGACCGTGCTCATGAGCCCACATTTCTCCGGTAACCGGATGCATAGCCAGTCCTTGTTGATTGCGGTTGCCGTACGTAAAGATTTCTGGGTTTGCTCCCTCACGTCCTACAAACGGGTTATCTGCAGGAACACGACCGTCATCATAGATTCGGAAAGTTTTTCCAGCATATGTATCCAAAAGTTGAGCATCTTCTCTCTGACCGCGATCTCCAATGGTGAAGAAGAGATATCCATTATTGTCAAAAGCCATGCGGCTTCCAAAGTGATGTCCACGATTTGTATATGGAGATCCTCGAAATATTACTTCATTATCTACCAATGCATTTCCATCCAGGCGTGCGCGCATTATAGCAGTGTGAGCCCCATCACCTTGTGGCTCGCTATATGATAGATATATCCAGCCATTTTCTGTGTATTCAGGATGTATTATGACATCCAAAAGTCCACCTTGTCCACGTGCGAACACTTCGGGGACATTAGATACTGGCTCGGCCAGTAATTGTCCGTTCACAACACGTCTTAACGTGCCTGCGCGCTCGGTTATCAACATAGATCCATCAGGCAGAAATGCCATTCCCCAAGGTACTCCGAGTCCTACGACGACTTCCTGAACCACAAAGTCGAGGTCTTGTGAGTTGACAACGTTGGTGGTCAAATCAGTTGGTAGTGGGAAATAATCGAAATCACCTTCAGCCAGCTTAACAGGTTGAGTACCATTTCCGCAGGCAATTGCACCGAACGATACGAACAGAATTGCAATAATCAGTTTATTCAATTTCATAGTGGTTTATTGTTTTTTTGTTGAAAAGAATCCAAATCAATCAATTGTATAAACAAAAAAGGGATTGTTGATATCCCTTTTTTGTTTTTTGTCTTTAGACATTGATAATAATGAAATTATAAACGTTTTTCACGTAAATATCAGTAAAATCATTTAATACCCCAAACTTCTGAAGCATATTCTGAAATGGTTCTGTCGGATGAGAACTTCCCGATACGTGCAACGTTGTGGATTGCTTTTTTATACCACTCGGCAGGTTTTTGATACAGTGCTTCTACTTCTTTTTGGGCATTAGCATATGCTCTGAAGTCAGCCAATAGCATATAATAATCGCCACCATCAAGCAGGGCATGTGCAATGGATGAGAAAAGTCCCGGATTTTCTGGACTGAAAAATCCGTTGCGAATCTGATCGACAACTTGCTTGAGCTCAGCGTCGGACTGGTAATAGTCCCATGGATTATACCCCTCAGTACGCATATGTTCGATTTCATCAACTTTTAAGCCGAAGATGTAGATATTCTCATCGCCAACCTCTTCTTTGATTTCAACATTGGCACCGTCGAGTGTTCCAATGGTGATGGCGCCATTCAACGCAAACTTCATATTCCCTGTACCGGATGCTTCCATACCAGCCGTTGAGATCTGCTCTGAGAGATCGGCTGCAGGGATTATTATCTCGGCAAGGCTGACGGAGTAGTTAGCCAAAAATACGCACTTCAGTTTATCACCCACCTCTGGATCGTTATTGATAATAGAAGCCAGGCTATTGATGAATTTAATGTGATTCTTGGCCATTACATACCCTGGCGCAGCTTTTCCAGCGAAAATTACAGTACGTGGTTGGAAAGGTGCATCTGGATTGGCTTTGATTCTGTTATAAAGAACAGCTGTGTGCATGGCAGCGAGTAGTTGACGTTTGTACTCGTGTATTCGCTTGATTTGGACGTCAAAAATTGAATTCGGATTCACTTTGACTCCGTTTTCACGTTCGATCAATTCTGCAAGTGCTTTCTTATTTGCGTTCTTGATTTGAGCAAACTCTTTCTGAAACGCTTTATTCGAGGCCAATTTGTCAATTTTCTTCAATTCATCCAGATTTGTGACCCAATCATCACCAATTTTTGAACTGATAAGTGATGAAAGTCCCGGATTACACTGTTTCAACCATCGACGAGGCGTGATGCCATTCGTTTTGTTGGTGAATTTTTCTGGCCACAATTCATTAAAATCACTGAAAATCGTCTTTTTGATCAATTCTGAATGCAAAGCCGCCACACCATTGATCTTGTGTGATCCGACGATGCCAAGATTTGCCATTTGAACGGATGGATTCTCTCCCTCACTAATGATACTCATACGACGGATCTTGTTAATATCGTCACCAAAAGTATTATGAACCGTATTTAAGAACCTCTTGTTGATTTCATAGATGATCTGGAGATGTCGCGGAAGCATATGCCTCATCAATGATACGGGCCATTTTTCCAAAGCTTCTGGAAGAATGGTATGATTTGTATAGGCAATGGTTCTGGATGTGATATCCCATGCTGTGTCCCAGTCAACTCCATCCTCATCAATCATAATTCTCATTAATTCCGGTATTGCAAGATTGGGATGTGTATCATTACACTGAATCGCAACTTTATCCGGAAATTTCGTCCAGTCATCATTCTGCTTTTTGAACCTGTGTACGATATCCTGCAAGGTTGATGCAACCAGGAAGTATTCCTGTTTTAATCGAAGCTCTTGACCTACAAATACCTTGTCATTAGGATATAAAACTCGTGAGATGTTCTCATGTAACTGCATGTCTCTCACAGCATTGATATACTCGCCCTGGTTGAAGCTCGAAAGATCGAGTGATTTGGGTGATGCCGCTTTCCACAGGCGTAGATTATTTACGACATCATTTTTGTAACCTGGGACAGGCATGTCATAAGCTACAGCCATGACTTTCTGAGTGTTTTCCCACTTGAATCGGAGATGGCCATTCTCGTCGGTATATGGAACGGATTCACCATAGAACTGGACGGGATACATGGTGCGGGGTCTCACGATATCCCATGGATTTCCGAATCGAAGCCACATGTCGGGACGTTCGACCTGAAAACCGTCGATAATTTTCTGATAAAAAATTCCGTAATCGTATCTGATACCGTATCCGTAACCCGGAATTCCGAGTGTTGCCATCGAGTCCAGAAAACAGGCGGCAAGTCGTCCGAGTCCCCCGTTTCCAAGAGCTGCATCACTTTCAACTTCTCTGAGTTGGTCATAATCTATGCCAAGTTCAGCCAAAGCTTCTCGTACTTCTTCCTGTATGCCCAGATTGATCAGCGCATTGTCGAGCATTCTACCGATCAGAAACTCCATCGAAATGTAGTATACCCTCTTTTTGTCTTCATGGTAGTAGGACTGCTGCGTGTCGAGCCAACGGTCATGCAATCGGTCAAGAATGGTCATTACCACTGATCTATAAAGATCCCATTCAGTGTGTGAATACTCATCTTTTGCAAGTGAAAATCTTAAATGCTCCTCAACACCCTTTTTTAGTGACACTGGATCAAGCCCTGTTCTTGGGCGGATTTCTTGTTTTTTTGACATGGATGTTTTTTTTAATTTAATCAATAGTTTGTATAAAATGTAAGCGCTTACGTTGGCTTAAAATAAGAAAATTCTCAGGACTTTGGGTAAATACCTTTATCGATTCTGAAGTCTGGATTTGTAAGTTCCGCCTGATACCCCTCATTCTTCAGATATTCAAAACACTCAATTGCAGAGAATTCCTGGTCGAATAGTCCGTAAACAGAGGATCCGCTTCCACTCATCGATGCGTAGACCGCCCCCATATCGTACATTTGATCTTTCAACGACCCAACAAAGGGATGTACTTCAATCACTGATGGCTCCAGATCGTTAACCAGGAACGTACTCCATTCAGAAGCACTCTCATGAAGTAGGATTTCACGTACATTCAGGGCCTCATCCTGATAGGGCTGACAAAACTGATAAGCCTCAGCTGTACTACTCTGAAACCCGGGGTACACCGTTACTATATACATATCTGGTTGGATGTCAACAAATTCGAGTTTATCGCCGATACCTGACCCTATTGCGGTCTCTCCATGTATAAAAATGGGTATATCTGCACCAAGACGAACTCCGATCAGTGACAATTCATCGTCTGACAACTTAAGTTGTTCAATGTGGTTTATCATTTTCAACATCAATGCGGCATTACTGCTACCTCCTCCAAGTCCGGCACCAAGGGGGATCATTTTACTGAGTTGAATATGATAATTCAGGTTCTTACCAGTGAATGCACGCATGGCATTGAGTGCTTTCATGACCAGGTTATCGTCACCTGTTGAAAGATCCCGAATGTTGCACCTAAAAACGGTTTCATTGGATTTTGCAACTTGCAGACGGTCGTACCAGTTGATAAAAACAAAACCTGTTTCAATTTCATGATAACCATTAGGAAGTCTGTTTGTGACCCTAAGTCCAAGGTTGATCTTGGCGTATGACTTTGCTATGTAGGTTTGTTGACTCATAGTAGGTGGGAAAAAGTGAGATCAGTCATTTTTTGAATTCACAGCAAGAGCTTCATCTTTAATTTGATACATATAGTCGATTGCGGCTTGATATTCATTGGGGATAATTCCATCGAGTATGGCATTTTCGATAGCTTTTTTGATTTTCCCGACATCTGGTCCCGGAGCAAGCTTGAGCTTTTCCATTATCTCTTCTCCACGTACGGGAGGTTGCCAGTTTCGAAGTCTGTCTTTTTCCTCAACTATTTTCATTCTTTCGATTACATGATCAAAATTTTGAAGATAGCGTTTCACTTTTTTGTCGTTTTTACTCGTGATGTCAGCTCGGCAGAGGGTCATCAGATCATCGATATTTTCACCGGCCTCAAACAACAGTCGACGAATTGCACTATCTGTTACGATATCATCAACCAAGGCTATGGGGCGCAGGTGCAGGCGTACCAATTGTTGCACATATTTCAATCGATCATCCAAAGGTAGGCCGAACCGCTTGAAAATTCGTTTGGTCCAATTGGCTCCAAGTGAATCATGTCCATAAAAAGTCCAACCTATGGCTGGATCAAACCGTTGCGTTGGCGGTTTGGCGATGTCATGCAAAATGGCGGCCCATCGAAGCCAAATGTTTGAACTGACTTTGGCAATATTGTCGAGTACCTGTAGGGTGTGCCAGAAATTGTCCTTATGTGCGACACCGTTCACGACCTTAACACCGTGTAAATCGTGCATTTCAGGAAAAAACTCCTTCAGAAGTCCGGTTTCAAACAACATTCTGAATCCGGTAGAAGGTATTGGACACATGATGATCTTATTCAGTTCATCTGTGATTCGCTCAGCCGATATAATATGTATGCGATCCCTCATATCGGAGATGGCATCATAGGTATCTTGCTGGATCGTAAAATTGAGTTGAGTCGCAAACCTGATCGCTCTCATCATTCGAAGTGGGTCATCGTCGAATGTTTTATGTGGATCCAACGGAGTTCTTATGATTCCATCATTGAGGTCTTTGATGCCACTGAACGGATCTATAAGTGTACCAAATGAGTCCTCATTAAGAGACCATGACATCGCGTTAATAGTAAAATCGCGACGCATTTGGTCATCTTCGAGTGACCCATCTTCAACAATTGGGTTTCTTGAGTTATGATGATAGCTTTCCTTGCGTGCGCCCACGAATTCAAGATCATAGCCATCATAGGATATGTGTGCGGTACCGAACTGCTTGAATACGGCAACTTTTACACCTCCCAATAGTTCTGCAACTTGCTCAGCCAATCTGATTCCAGATCCAACGGTGACAAAGTCGATATCGTAGTCTTCATCAGGTCGGGATCGGTTCAGATAAAAATCACGTACAAATCCCCCAACCACATATACGGGTTGTGAGATCTGCCGGGCAGCATCCGACACCAAACTGAAAATCTTTTCGTGTTTAGGATCTATTCCAATCAAAACAATTCTTATTTTATGAGTGGGTAAAATACGATTAAAGTTGTTCCCGTTCAGCCAGCTCAGTCATTAATATTCAATTTTATGGACGTAAAAAGTAACAAAAAAGTCCAGATGGCCATTCGGATCAGCTTTGCTGTATCCTTTATTTCGTTCGGAATAAAGTTTGCCGGCTTTATTGTTACGGGTAGTAACACCGTACTTTCGGATATGGCCGAGTCGGTGGTGCATGTTCTAGCCGTGGGGTTCAGTATGTATGGGGTATATCTTAGTGCCATGCCTGCGGATGAAAAACATCCATATGGTCATGAGCGCATTGAGTTTTTGGCGGTCGGAGTAGAGGGTTCTGTGATTATTTTAGCCGGGTTAATGATCATTTACCAATCTGTCAAACATCTTATTCTCGGACTTGAACCAACGAATCTGGAGGAAGGTATTGTCGTAGTTGCGGCTGCCGGTTTGGTAAACCTGGCTTTAGGGACATATTTGATGATTGTTGGTAAAAGGGAAAAAAACAACATCATTATCGGTAATGCAAAACACACTTTAACGGATGTTTATACAAGTGGTGGTGTGGTGTTGACGCTTATTCTAATCAAATGGACCGACTTCATGCTGCTGGATTCCATTGTAGCGTTACTGGTTGCCGCCTATATTATGTATGAAGGTGCCGGATTGGTACGTTTTGCGATCCGAGGAATTATGGATCAGGTGGACGAGGAACAAGATAAACGTATCAAAAAAGTTTTATCCGAGTCAATGCCCGAAGGTATTCACAGTTGGCATGGTTTGCGACATCGCACTACTGGTCGAACAACATGGATTGAGTTACATGTGTTATTCGATAAGGACATCAAACTTGAATTAGCTCACGAGATAGGAACGGAGTTAGAACGTAGGCTCATTGCGGGTATTGAAGGCGACGCAGTGATCACCTTGCATCTGGAACCGGAACAAAATCATAGACAGGCACACGGCAAGCTCAAGGGAGCCAACTCAAATATTGAGCTGGACAAGTTTATTTAGCGCAATTTGGACCGATGGTCAACTGTACTTCTGTAGTGTACGATTATATGAGCGACTAAAGACAGAAATCTTGTTATATTAAGCCGATTTTATAACTGAATCTGGAACGGTTAAAACAACCCGAATTGGCAAATTATTTATTCTTCGTACAAGCCTTAATAGTTATCATGTGTCTGGTGATGCTCAGGCACAGTTTGTATCGGGGTAAGTTCTTTTTGCACACGTTTCAACTAACAGGCTACAAGATAAATGAATATTGGGATTGGCTGAAAGAGAACTGGAACTCTCATGTACTGAACGCCAAATACGCCATTACGAACATTCTTCTCCTTGCTTTTCTGATTTTTATCTCAAAGTTCCTCACAGAAACGGCGCCCGTAGTCATTATCACAATTTTTCTTACGATTTGGTTCTGGGAGTTGTCGCTTTACACGAAGAAGCAGAAGAAACCTTTGGTGTTTACGGCACGCCTCAAACGGTTGCTGATACCGAATTTGATATTGTTTCCAATAATTCCGGTGCTTGGTAGTTACACCGGTGTCAGAATTTCAGGAATGGTAGCAGATGTTTACATCATTGCATTCGGTTTCTTGCTGGCAGATATTCTAATTCCTTTTTTTGTGATT
>CAZDYD010000036.1:0-25681 GCA_964509715.1 uncultured Chitinophagales bacterium | reverse complement strand
AATCGTGCCAATGTTTACGTGCGGCTTATTGCGTTGAAATTGTTCTTTTGCCATGGTTACCTAACCTGATTAGGAATTAGTGGATTGTACTTATTAAGATTGCTGAGTTAAACCCAGGCTTTCTGAGCCGCTACTCGGAATTGAACCGAGGACCCCTTCCTTACCATGGAAGTGCTCTACCCCTGAGCTATAGCGGCATTATTCATCAGAGCGGGCGACGAGGCTCGAACTCGCAACATTCAGCTTGGAAGGCTGACACTCTACCAATTGAGTTACGCCCGCTTTTCTGTGGGGAGAGCAGGATTCGAACCTGCGAAGTCGTAAGACAACAGATTTACAGTCTGCCCCATTTGGCCGCTCTGGAATCTCCCCGTTTCAATAAAATCAAAGATCTTGGAGCTGGTGATAGGACTCGAACCTACGACCGGCGGTTTACAAAACCGCTGCTCTACCAACTGAGCTACACCAGCGCTTGCAGAAAGACTCCAAAAATAAGCACAAGATGTTTAGATGTCAATAAATATTTTCAAATATCATCATTAAATATCTTCTGTACTCTTTACTGTCTTCTTGAATCTGAAATATGCACGTACTCTAAAATACACGAATACGGCAATTGCCGACATGATTATCCAACTATAATAGGATAAATAGGTACCGATTAATTCCCAATTCTCTTTGATGAACCAACCACTTCCCAATAAAATAAAATTCCACAACAGTGAACTCAAGAAGCTACTGCCCATGGTATAACGTACATTCGTCTGACTAATTCCTGAAATAAGCGATATGATAGACCTGGTCCCCGCCAGAAATCTGTTCGCTAATATCACTCCCTGTCCCCATCTGTTCATCCACGATTGGGCCTTGGTCATATACTTGTAATCGAGATATCTGAATATCCAAAATCTGGATCTTTTCTCTTTGATTCCATCCCCCCATCTGTATCCCACATAATACATAGACATGAATCCAAAAACGGATGCAACCGTTGTAAGAACAAGTACAGAAGTGAAGTCAATGTGTCCATCTGCAGCAAGGTATCCCCCGAAGACGATGAGGATATCACCTGGTATGGGTGGGATAATGTTCTCAAGATACGCGATGGCAAAAAAAGCGGCATACACCATTACCACAGGTAGTGTCTCGATCCATTCTACAATTTCTAATGTGAAAGTTTCAAACATTATTTTATGACTAATACCGTTGCCATCGCTGCTATTCCTTCGTTCCTTCCAACAAAACCCATTTTTTCGGAGGTTGTCGCTTTGATCGACACCCTGTCTGGTTCAATCTTAAGAACGCCTGCTATCCTATGGGTGATGTCACCTATGTAGGGTTTAAGCTTAGGTGTTTCAGCAACGACAGTCGCATCTATATTCGACACTCGATACCCATTATCGGTAACAAGCTTATATGCTCCTCGTAACAATTCTGCGCTGTCGGCTCCTTGCCATGCTGGATCCGTATCAGGAAAATGAGTCCCGATATCACCAAGTGCCAATGCTCCCAGAATTGCATCCGTTATGGCATGAAGTAATACATCCGCATCTGAATGCCCTAAAAGCCCCACATGATTGGGTATTTCGATTCCGCCCAGAATCAGTTTACGTCCTTCAACAAATTGATGTACGTCGTAGCCATAGCCTACGCGTATATCCGATAACATCATAAACTCCCTTTCCTGATCAATCTTTCAGCTCTTTCTATGTCGCCCGGCCACGTTATTTTGAAATTTTCAACGAACCCTTGAACCAAACGAACTTTTTGTCCAAGTCGTTCAACAAGCGAAGAATCATCCGTGCCGAAAATGCCTTGCTGAATGGCGAGTCTATAAGCCTCCAAAACAAGTTCTTTTTTGAAAATCTGTGGAGTCTGTACTGCCATTAACGTGTTTCTGTCGGGTGTTCCAGTGACAAATCCTGATTCATCTGTAAATTTTATAGTGTCAGTGACCGGCGTACAAGGCACAACAGCATCGTACTTTGTTACCTCGGTCAGAAGTGTCGCAATAAGTTCTCCGGATACAAACGGCCTGACCGCGTCATGTATTGCAACAAATCTTATATGTTCAGGTAACGTCAAAAGTGCATTATTGATAGAATACATCCGCTCAATCCCGCCTTCTACGACCTCAATCGGGATGGTTGTACGGATTCCCGAGACAAGAGTTCTGGTATGCTCCATCCAGGGTCCCGCTACCGGAATAACGATATTGAAAACGACCTGTGGATCCAGGAAACAACGTATCGTCCGTTCGAGTATGCTGATACCGTCAAGTTCGATGAACGGCTTAGGTACATTGCCCCCCAATCGTACACCGGAACCCGCTGCCGGGATGATAATACTCAGATCCGGTTTGAACATCTTACAAGATCAACATTGCGTCGCCGAATGTATAAAACCTATACTTCTTATCAATGGCTTCCTGATATGCTTTGATCAGAAACTCGTAATCACAGAAGGCACCCACCAACATTAGCAAAGTAGATTCAGGCTGATGGAAATTAGTTATGAGTCCCTCAGTTACCTTGAAGTCGTAGGGCGGATAAATAAACTTATCGGTCCAGCCAAAGCTTGGTTTTGAATGCCCACTCGCGGTAATACTGGTCTCAATCGCACGCACAGCTGAAGTACCGATGGCAACAACTTTGTGTTTCTTGCTGTCGAGTGTCTTGTTGATGATGTCGGAGGTTTCTTCACTGATGTAATAATTCTCTGAATCCATCCTGTGCTTCGTGAGATCCTCAACCTCGACTGGTCTGAATGTGCCCCATCCGATGTGCAGGGTCACTGGCACCATATGTACCCCTTTGTCGACGAGTTTTTGAACGAGTTCCTCCGTGAAGTGCATACCTGCGGTTGGGGCAGCGACCGCACCACGTTCTTTAGCAAAAATGGTCTGATATCGAGATTTATCCTCTTCCTCTGGCTTACGCTTAATGTATGGAGGAAGGGGCATCTCACCGATCTTGTCGAGTGTTTCGTAGAGGTCTTCATTAGGACCATCGTACAGAAAACGGATTGTGCGTCCGCGGGAGGTCGTGTTATCGACTACCTCAGCGACCAGATCTTCATCAAAATAAAGTTTGTTCCCGATCCGGATCTTTCGAGCTGGTTCGACCAAGACATCCCACAGTTTGTTCTCGGGCTGCAATTCCCTCAAAAGAAAAACTTCGATGCTTGCTTCTGTTTTTTCCTTCTTCCCTTTCAATCTTGCAGGGAACACTTTCGTGTTGTTGTAAACTACACAGTCGCCCGCATTCAGGTATTTATGAATGTCGGAAAATGTTTCGTGTGTGATTGTTTTATTCGCACGGTCGATAACCATCAACTTGGAAGCATCACGTGGTTCGACAGGATATGAAGGGATTTTGATTTTCTCAAAATCGTAGCGGAAATCAGTAAGTTTCATCGTACTTGTTTTGTGAATGAACTGCTTTTGTGACCGAAATATAATCGTGGATACACTTTCTAATCACGAAAAATATAGCTAATATACGAGTTTCGAGAGGCGATGACAAGCCAAGAGCGGGAGGTGTGCCAGAGTGGTTGAACGGGGCGGTCTCGAAAACCGTTATACACGCAAGTGTATCGGGGGTTCGAATCCCTCCACCTCCGCAAAAAAAATTGGATTTTCTTCCAAAATTTTTCGTTTTTATAGGCGTTATCCATATATCGTCTGGTTCTAATTAGAAAATTATATGAAGTTAAAAATCGGTTTTATTGGATTTGTCGTTTTAACATTTGCACTGTGTGTTTCGGCATCTGCGCAGCTACGTTCACAAACGCCTACACCCTATTCACTTATGGGTCCCACTGTTATGTTGAACAAGCCCGATGCCAACAATAATAGACAGTTTGGTCTGGCAAGCCTACAGATGGGGCATTCATATGAAATGAGCTTCGGAAGTTTCGGCGGACAGATGTACAATCAAAATATGTACACTAATACAGTGACCATGCAGTTCAATGAACGCATGTCCGGACGTATGGATGTTGCATTTGCACACTCACCTTTTGGCGGTGCACTACCCGGTATGAACCAGAGCGGACAGGTATTCATCCGAAATGCTGAGTTCAATTATGCTGTGAACGACAGGACCAATATTAGCCTGCATTTCAGCCAGAATCCTTATGGTATGGGTAATTATGGTGGCCCCTTCGGCGGATATGGCAGAATGTCGCCGTATTATGGCCGTGGGCGATATAACCCCTATTACAATCCCTTCTGACCAACTGCATGCCCGAAACAAAAAAACCGGCTGGCTCCAAAAAGGACCTACTCGTAAACTCAACCATTTTCTTGCTTTCGGTCGTGCTGGTGATATTGGTAGTTGCACTGGTTACCAGGGTACTCACTCCTCGCATCGAAACTGAACGGGATACTTCTACATCACACCTTATTAGCGACGTAATCCAGATTCAAGTATTGAATGGGTGCGGAGTGTCTGGTGTGGCCTCTCGTTTCACATCGAAACTTCGCAGAAGCGGATTTGATGTGGTAGAATCAGGCAATTTCGAGACGTTTAATGTTCAAAAGACATTTGTCATCGACCGAAGTGGTAATCTTGAAAATGCAAGACGTGTGGCCAGAGCACTCGGAATAGGCGATGATCAGATTATCAGAGAAGTTGCCTCGGGTTTTTATCTTGACGCTACCGTGGTCATTGGATTCGACTACGACCAGCTTAATCTTCAATAACTATTATACATGACCGAATTGGTAAATATTTCCCAAAATCAAAAAGCAGACGCAAAACAACTTATCGATGTAATCGGAGAGTCTTTACTTGAAAAAAAAGCCGAAAACATTGTTCTGTTGGATGTAAGCAAAGTTACCACACTCGCAGATTATTTTGTGGTTTGTCATGCACTTTCAGATACACAAGTCAAAGCCATTGCCGACAACGTCTCAGAACAAACAAAAAAACAACTCGGTGAAATTGTCTGGAGAAAAGAAGGTCACGATACGAACCGATGGATCGTGCTGGATTATGTAAATGTGGTTGTGCATATATTCCTGAAAGACCTTCGCGAGTTTTATGGAATTGAGCGAATGTGGAGTGATGCTGTTGTAACTGAAATCAAAGATTGATCCCCATTGCAGATGAGAGTCCTCATTACTGAACCGATTGATCCAAGTGCAGAAGATTTTCTACGATCCCATGGGTATGAGGTCATTGTTGGTTCACGTGGTCAGTTTGACACCGAGGATGCCATCATAGAAGGCCTTACTGGTTGTGATGGTGCGATTACGATGCTGTCAAATCCGATGACCGACCGCGTATTTCAATCGGTTCCGAACCTGAAAATTGTGGCAAATTATGCCGTAGGATTCAATAATATCGATCTGACTGCTGCGAAAAAACATGATGTCAAAGTCAGCAATACCCCTGATGTACTCTCAGAAGCAACAGCCGACATCGCTTTGGGATTGCTACTTGGAGTGAGTAGAAAGTTAGTCGAGGCAGAACAGGATCTAAAAAAGGGTCTTTTTGATGGCTGGCATCCACAAGGATACGTTGGCACTGAAATTCATGGTAAAACCGCCGGCATGATTGGTATGGGTAGAATCGGAAGTGCCATCGTCAGAAGATTGAATGGGTTTGGTGTCAAAACTCTATACACAAACCGCAATCAGGTCGACAAGCAAATAGAATCAGAATTGAACGTCACCTTTGTTGCTGATGTCGATGAGTTATTGTCCAACATTGATTTCCTGTTTCTCAGCTGTCCCCTAACTCCACAGACACACCACATTATTGATAGCAAAAGACTTCAATCACTCGGTAAGCACGTGATCATTATCAATACGGGTCGGGGACCACTCATCGACGAAGCAGCTTTGGCCAAGGCATTGCACGAAGGTACAATTGCTGGTGCAGGACTCGACGTCTTTGAGAGAGAGCCTGAAATTCATCCGGATCTACTCACAGCACCGAACACTATGCTGTTACCGCATATCGGATCCGCAACCAGAGAGACACGCAGAAATATGGCCATGTTGGCTGCGCAATCCGTGTTCAAGATTTTGTCGGGTGTACATCCCAACTCAATCAAAAATCTGATAGCATAGTTTTTCTACAAGAACTGTTATTACTTTTCTTATAAGTTACTTGGTATATTTCAGATAATTATTAAACTGAGTCATTGTTGAAAGTGATTCAGTCCAACTTTACAAACGCTTGCTATTCTTTTGAAATACGACCACCATACACTTAATTTAAAGATTGCAGTGCTGGCCATTATCATGGTCGTTTGGGGGGTTGTGGAATTTGGCCTGCACACCATCAAACCTAACACTATCCAGCGCGAGGATAGAATTGTAAGAATGTTCAAGACTGCAAGTACTGAAATGTGGTCCATTCATCAGGCACTTCAAATTGAAACAGCAAATAAAACACATGAATTGATTCGTGTGCTTGATACAGTTGATGCTTCTGAGGTCAGTTCGGTTCTCGGACTAAATTCACAAGTAGAAGATCATAGAACCTGGTTACTTTTAAAAAATGATACGGCTGTCTGGTGGTCTCCTAAACTTAGTCCATCGTTGGTAGATGCATTTGCAAACATGCAATCGGTACTGCATAATGATCTAAATGGCGTTTATGTAATGGCTTCTTCATCATTCTCCCATGGCACGGATGAATGGAAACTCTTTTCGGCAAACAAGCTGTTCGAAATTGCGAACCCCGGTTCAAGGTATGGAGATGTTTATCTACCAACTTCAAAGAGATTAAATAACCTGAACCCTACCCCTTTCTATCTGGAAGGAAGCCTTGACGCAGTACCTTTCGACCACAGATTCAGTATCATTAGATTAAATGAAGATGCCACTACCGGACATCTGGCAGTGAGTACGTTGGATCCTTCGGTCAGAAATTATGTTCATCCTGATGTACTCATATACCTGAGACTTTTATTGCTCGCAATCGCCACGTTCTTACTATGGAACATCTTGGTTATCGGTACCAATCTGTATGGAAATAGTTTCCGTTTACCATTGAACATATTACTTGTAATTCTATTTTCATGGAGTTTTGTGCAACTCGGACTATTCGGGTATTTCATTGATTTGATCTATTCAGCAACTGATGGTGTTTCAACTTCAGATTACCGGCTCATGATATCAGGATGGTATGCTCTTATGGCATCGGCAATATTGGTCATGTGCTCTAAACAACTTCTGAACAATAGATATTATGAGCATAGCACATTGATCAATAAAACCACATTGGGTGTTTTTTTAGGTGGATCACTGCTTGGAGTACTATATTTTTTAGCAGGAAATCTTGGATTACAACTTCAGAACAATGGTCATTTTGAGACTTCTCTGATGTCAACAGGAATACGCATCGACTCTGTGATTCTGCAATTTATGTTTTCATCATTTGTAGCTTCCATTGTCCTGTTCAGTTATCAAACTGCCGCATTTATCATCAGATCCGTTAAATACAAGATAAACTGGGTGTTGGGTGTTCTCATCGTCGGCTACATGTACGTTTACATGATTCTCATGTTCATCACCTACGATTATGCCAGCACACAGATGATTGGTCATTTGTGGTTCGGATCCGGTCTCTTGATCATTGTCATGATGGTATTGACCTCCCCCAACCTGGAGTCCATGCTTCAGGATATGTCTGTCTTGAAATTTGGAAAACTGACATTATCGTTCATTTTCTTTATCACGTTCGCCATGTTCCTGACATCGAATACGATAAAGTTCATGTCATTTTCAATGATTCTAAATCAGTACATTCAACATTTTTTCGTTTGGACGGCAAGTGGTTGTATTGCTTGGATTGTCTTTTCCCGGTACAACAAGAACCCGCTTCGACTTACTGATTTGAATAACCATTGGTTCGGATTCGGATCTGACCGGACATTCTTATTGGCTACTCTTGTGTTGGTCCTGGGACTCTTCGTTGGTTCTATATTGGTCGATCATTCTACAAAACAGACTCTTGTACAAAGTAATTCAGACAAGATTGGGGAGTTATCAGGGATCGAACCATTCTATGCCACCGGGAAGTTTAACCTTTATGAGCTGGATGGATCCACACCAGCGACTGACCTCGTACTGCATCCGATACTTGATAATTGGATCGTTGAAAAAATCAGATCACACCCAGCTGAACTTATTCACCACTGGAGCAAAGCACATAAATCTGGCTCACCGATTCTCACAACATATCGATCGGCTACAACTCAGGACCATGGAAGTATTATTTACGCCCGAACAAATTACGCGTTCGACCGTATATCTGATCGAATGTCCTCCCGTTTCAATGCGACATTACTCATCATAGTATTCATAATCTATTCAGGATTGTTTATATCCGACATTTTCAGACGGACTTCATAAATGTTTAATAAATTTCGTGATCAGGCGTTCAGGATCCGTGCAAAAAAAGAGTTCAGGATTTTGATGCAGATTGGATTTCCGGTCATCATCGGAAATCTGTTACAGACTTCAATGAGTGTAGTTGATACCGTTATGGCAGGAAATCTGAGTCCCAGAGATCTTGCCGCAGTTGCGGTTGGTGGAAGTTTGTTTATGCCAATTTTCATATTGGGTGCCGGGGTCCTTATGGCTGTGAGTCCAATTGTAGCACAGCATTTTGGATCCGGAAAGTTGCACCTGATCGGTAAGACAACTCGACAGTCAATGTGGGTCGCGCTTTTGATATCCATCCCGTCTATTCTGGTTCTCACAAATCTGGATTTTGCGCTTACCCTGATGAATGTAGAACCTGAGATTATTCCGTTGACACTAGGATATTTGAAAGGTATTTCCTGGGGAGTCTTACCCTTGTACCTCTATCTAACATTGAGGTATTTCAATGAGGGGATTTCGATTACCAAGCCAGCTATGTATGTTTCATTGATAGGATTATTCTTCAACATTTTCTGGAATTATACCTTGATGTATGGAAAGTTCGGTTTTCCCCAGATGGGTGCTGTGGGAACCGGATATGCCTCAGCAATAGTCATGAATGTCATGTTTATTGCCCTTTTCGCATATACATACTTCAAAAAATCATACGCACCATACGAAATCTTTCAGAACCTGAGGCTACCGGAACGAAAGTACATTTCCGAATTATTCAGGATTGGAGTACCTATCGGTATCAGCATGTGTATGGAGGTTACCATGTTTGCAGTGGTCACGTTGCTCATGGGTTCGTTGGGTACCTATGCAGTTGCGGGTCACCAGATCGCGATCAATTTTGCATCAATAACATTTATGATCGCATTTGGACTTTCTGCGGCCATAACAGTCAGGGTCGGACAAGTAATGGGTAAATCAGGTGCAATAGATGCTCGTTTCAGTGGCTTCATTGGAGTACTCCTCGCAGCGGTTTTCATGTTCTTAACAGCGCTGGTCATGTTCATATTCCCGGGATTTGTGACCGGTCTGTATACAGATGATCCTGAACTAAGGCAAATTGCCATTCAATTGATTTACATGGCAGCTATATTTCAGATATCTGATGGATTACAGGTTAGTGGACTGGGGGCATTGCGAGGTCTGAAAGACACAAAAGTCCCCATGTACGTAAATCTGGTAGCTTATTGGATTATCGGTTTACCCGCTGGTTACATTCTGGGAATTTATCTTGATATGGGACCGGTCGGACTTTGGATAGGTTTGATTGCAGGTTTAACTGTTGCGGGTATCCTGCATAATGTCAGATTTAACAATCTTACAAAAAAAATGATCAAAGGAACCTTATAAACCGATACATGTGTTGGATTCATAAACAAACACATGACTCCAATGCCCACCTACATAAATCATATCGTCACCGGTGTCCCAAAGTTCTCATATGATCAGAATTTTGTTCGGGACTTTCTGAAATCAAACCTTGATCTGGATAGGATGACAAGTCTTGCCATACATCAGGTGTATAGAAATTCAGGGATTCAGAAACGATACAGCGCCATTCCAGATTTCAGTCCGGACAACACTGTTTCAGGCCATTTTTATGATCCAGAGTCCAAGAGTTTGAAAAATCCGGGGACCGGAGCACGGAATGCGATGTATGAGGTGGCAGCTAAAGAACTTTTCAAAGATTTGGCCGAGCGCCTGATAATAGAAAGTGGAATTTCAGATCGGTCCAAAGTTACTCATGTGATCACAGTTTCCTGCACTGGATTCTATGCTCCCGGACCGGATCTTGATATTGTTAAACATTGCGGTCTTGATCCATCAACACAGAGAATACATATCGGATTTATGGGATGTTATGCCGCATTTCCTGCATTTCGTTTAGCCAAAGCGATTTGTGGTTCCGATCCGAATGCTGTAGTACTTATAGCTTCGGTTGAATTATGCACCCTTCATTTGAAGTTTCAGACTGATACCGATTCAATTATCTCAACATCCGTATTCGCCGATGGTGGGGCTGCTGCTTTGATAACTACTGACCGGTCGTACACCGGTTTATCTGGCTATGAGATCGGTGATCTGTTTACGACCGTAACTACTAAGGGTGAAAAAGACATGGCCTGGACCATAGGAGATCATGGGTTTGATATGATATTGTCAACCTACATCCCGGATTTGCTGTCCTCCAACATCAGAGAAGTACTCGCCCCACTGTTCCGTCGATACGCTGCACAAATTACTGATGTCGACCTTTGGGCGATACATCCGGGTGGCAGGGCTATCATTGATAAACTTGTTCAAGAACTTGAAATCAGTGAACACCAGGTAACACCTTCCAGAGAAATACTAAGTGAATATGGCAATATGAGTAGTGCAACGATATTATTTGTCTTGGACAGGATGAGAACCTTAGCCAGTAATTCTGAACAAAAAGTATTGGCCATGGCATTTGGTCCGGGACTTACCGTCGAATCAGGTATGTTTACACTTTTCAAAGCTGATTGATGTGCTATGAAACAAAGGGCATCTCACCTGATAGAGTATATGGACAAAGCTGATTGTGATCAGCAATTACTATTGAATACGTATACATTGTTTCCCATCATTAATCGATTATTCTCTCGCTGGGATCGGATCTATAAAAATGAAATCAAGCCCCAACTGACCGATCGTTCAATCGAATATTCATTGTTGGATGTCGGTTGTGGTCTCATGGACAACAGTCTTTATATACAAAAGTTAGCCTGGAATGACGGATATACTATCAGAGTTACGGGTGTAGATCCAAATCGTCTTGTGGAATCTATGATGGATTCATCCAAAACTGACCAAGAATTTATATGTGGGTATATTAACGAACTGCCAGTTGATCGCAGGTTTGACTTCATCATTTCAAACCACCTACTTCATCACCTCGAAACCCATGAGATTACTGCACTGCTACATGATGTTTCCATCCGAACCAATATCAGAGCCGTAATGAACGATATCCATAGATCCTGGGTGGCATATTACCTCTTTTCGTTAGTGACCTTCCCTTTTAAGTTTAACTCGTACATTTTCACTGATGGTCGCATTTCCATTAGAAAGAGTTTTCGACCCACCGAGTTAACCGAATTGGATGTTGATCAATGGGTAGTTAAAAAAGTTTTTCCCTATCGATGTTTGTTGGTCTATGAAAAGCGTTGATGTAATCATAGTCGGTGCGGGATCAACCGGTTTATTTTTAGCCTCCAGACTTCGCATGGCTGGCATCTCGTACATCGTTCTGGAAAAACGCGATACTCCCTCCAAACAATCCAGAGCGATAGGTATCCATCCACCCGGACTGCAGCAGATCAACGCTATTGGTTTGCTCGATGCATTCGTCAGGGAGGGTATTGTAATTACAAGGGGTCAGGCATGGTTGGGGAAAAAGTATGCTGGATCATTGGAACTTTGTTCAGGAGTCGGACACGATTTCATTCTGTCGATTCCACAATTCAAGACTGAGTCAATATTGGGAGAACAGGCAGGTGAGGATCATATCCTTAGGGGCATTGAAATCACGAGTATGGAACAGGATTCTGAGGGTGTCACAGTACAATTTCGCAGAGACGATATTGTCGACGCGAACCGCATACCTGATACTACGAAGGGTGTCACAGTTCAAATTGAAAGTAACGATTTCCTCGACGCGAATCGCATACCTGATTCTACGGAGGGTGTCACGATACAAAATGCCAGTAACCAAATCCCAATCAATAGCATAAAAGCCAAATTTCTGATAGGTTGTGATGGAAGTAATAGTGTCGTAAGACGACATATTGGTGCGGATTGGATCGGGACAACCTATGAGTACAATTACACAATGGGTGATTATCCCGATAACACATCCTTTAGCAACGATGCCGTCATATTTCTTGATCGGGTTGGACTCACAGAGTCGTTTCCATTACCGGGCAATGTTCGAAGATGGGTTATCAATCATACAGCAGGAAACCTGTCGCCAGAACAGTTCACACGCCTGGTTTTGGATCGAACAGGTTTCCACATCGATCCTGACGCGTCTATCATGCATAGTAATTTCAAAGTCAGTCGTTTTATGAGTACCAAACTTTATGATAGTCGAATCATATTATGTGGTGACTCGGCACATGTTATGAGTCCGATAGGTGGTCAGGCAATGAGTCTGCATTGGGTCCATTGCGAGATGCTTTGTTCAATCATTCAAAAAAATCTTAATGAAATCGATGTAAAGAATATTAAATCACAACTACAAAGGTATTCAACTGTGGTGAGACATAATGCCAAAAAATATTCTGACCGATCTGATTTTAACACGAAAATGGGGTTACCCGGTAAAAACAGGCTGATGTTAGGGATAATAGTGCAGATTCTATTGAAAACTCCACTTAATCATATCATGAGTAAACGGTTTGCAATGAAGGATCTGAATCCGTTGAAACTGTAACAATCTTCGTATATTGAGACTCTATTATCTTTTACTAACCTTTAGTACAAAACAAAATGATTTCGTGGCACAAAAACCTACGGTCCGGTATCGGTGCAACATTGATACTCATGATGGTAATTCCATTTTCACATTCAAATGCTAATGGTAACAATCCGAATACAATCAAAATGACATCCGACATCCAAATTGAAGAGATTACTTCCGAGAATCCGTTATTAAAACCAAGTTCATTACCATTTGAGGCGCCTGATTTTGCGGCAATAAGGAACGAACATTTCTTGCCGGCATATGAGGCCGGAATGACTGAAGCGATCAAGGAAATAGAGCTTATTGCAACTAATTCCGAGAAACCTACATTTGAAAATACCATCACAGCTATGGAGAGAAGTGGTGCGTTACTGGGTCGTGTGAGTCGCATATTCTCTAACCTTGCATCGGCCAACACAGACAACGAAATCCAGGCGCTGCAACGAGAGTTGTCTCCACGTTTGGCAGCACATAATGACAATATCATGCTGAACGAACAACTGTTCATCCGCGTGAAATCACTTTATGACTCTATCGAGACCCTGAATCTCACCGGAGAAGAAGAGCAGGTATTGAAACGCTATTATCGGAATTTCGTCCGCGCAGGCGCATTACTCAATGAGGAGGAAAAAACTCGAATCAGGCAGATCAATGAAAGACTTTCTACTCTAAGTACCACTTTCAATCAGAATGTATTGGCTTTGGGGCAAGAAAGGGCGGTTGTTATCGATAATATCGCGTTACTTGATGGAATGAGTCAGTCACAAATCGCAGCTGCTGCACAAGCGGCTAACAGCAGGGGTTTTGAGGGTAAATATCTTCTTCAGATTACCAATACCACTCGTCAGCCCATCCTAACCTCACTCAACAACCGTGAAACACGTCAGCGAGTTTGGGAAGCTTCTGCATACAGAGGACTTGGAAAGAATAATGGGATCGACAACAAGGATGTGATCCTTGAAATTGCAAAACTACGTGCGGAGAGATCCAGGTTACTGGGTTATTCGAATTTTGGTGAGTATGCAACTGAAACCCAAATGGCGGAAAATCCCGACAATGTAATCAAAATGTTGACAGACCTGTTACCAGCGGTCAAGGCCAATACCCAAGCCGAAGCTGATGCTATACAGGAAGCCATTAAGGCTGATGGACACAGTTTTGAGTTAGCTGCATGGGATTGGGAATATTATGCTGAAAAAGTTCGTAAAGCTCGATATGATATCGACGAAAACGAGATCAAACCCTATTTTGAACTCGAAAATGTGCTTAACAATGGGATATTCTTTACTATGAACCGGCTGTATGGTGTTACTTTCAAGGAACGATTTGATTTACCGGTGTACCACGAATCAGTTCGTGTGTGGGATGTCATCGATCATAATGGTGAGCAAATTGCGATATTCTATGGCGACTTCTATGCGCGGGATTCCAAACGAGGTGGTGCCTGGATGAGTTCCTATGTGGGACAATCTCATTTGCTTGATTCAAAACCAGTGGTTGTCAATGTCTTGAACATTCCACCTCCGGCTCAGGGAGAACCGACCCTTGTGAGTTTCAGCAATGTGGTAACACTTTTCCATGAAATGGGTCATGGAGTACACGGTATGTTCTCTGATGTTACATACCCATCCGTTGCCGGCACTTCAGTTCCGAGGGACTTTGTAGAATTCCCATCCACATTTGAAGAAGATTGGGCGATACACCCGGAGGTGCTTCAAAACTACGCAAGGCATTATGAAACAGGTGAGCCATTACCTCTGGCCTTGTTAGACAAAGTAATTGCGGCGAATACATTTAACCAGGGTTTTGATACCTTTGAGTATATATCAGCTTCCTTACTTGATATGGAATGGCATACACTCACAGAGCAGAATATTCCAAACGACGTCGAGTCATTCGAAAAAGCTGCACTTGCCAAATACGGTTTGGACTGGGACTTTGTTCCACCGCGTTATAAATCTGCGTATTTCAGTCATATATGGTCCGTTGGCTATGCCTCCAGTTACTATGCATATCTGTGGAGTGAAGTTTTGGCTGCCGACGCCTTTGCGTACATTCAATCCAAAGGTGGACTTACTCTGGAGAATGGGTTGGATTACAGGCAGAAAATCCTTTCCCGTGGAGGGAGTGGGGAACCAATGGAAACCTATGTGAACTTCCGAGGTCAGGAACCAACCGTTGATGCGTTGCTGAAACGACGTGGACTTGACAAGACTCCAGAAGTTGATACGGCATTGTGATGAGATTACGATAAATGATTCTGTGATGCTTCAAAAAAAAAAAGTAAGACATCACATTATCATGTCATAAACCTATGTATAACCTGGCGTTACGATGAACGTATGATGGTGTCATGATTGAGAAAACTCAATTAAAATAAAACATCATCATACGTTTATCATCAACTCCTATGTTAAAGAATATAGTACCATTATTTCTCCTGGTTCTTGTAATTGGAATCAAGAGCACTTTCGCCTCAGATTACACTCTTGTCTCCTCAAGCATCCAATCCGGATCGAATAATGTCCAGATTGACACGAAAATAAAATTCACATTTGACCAACCACTTCACGTTTTTTATGACCTGGAACTGGTAATGGAGGGAATGTTCCCGATGCCGGCTGATAAAATCGAGATTACCGGATTCCGATATGCAGACGCCAATAAATCTATCGAATTTGACGTAACCCACGAAAACAATTCAGATTACTATTGGATGATCCATGATGTCATTTTTGAAGATGGAGCATCACTAAGTTCAAATCATGTAATTTGGTACACTACCAGTCATTCGATCTCCGACTATACCATCTATGGGCAGGTTGATATCATTAACCTGCAGTTCAAGAATGCACCAACAATTCCCAAAAGCCCGTTCCAAAGAACCGGATTTCAGCCAAGATCTGGTTTTGAGATAGCACAACAGTCGATGTTCAACCTCGAAAAAACGATGATCCTGGTGAGCAACACCATGATTGAGGACATAGAAGAGGTTGGTCCTGAGGTATTTGTTGCCGCTGCTCACTCTGATATTGATGGCAACTTCACCATCCCAAATCTTCGTGTAGGTACCTATTATGTATACGGACTGCTCATAGATGAAGTATCATTTGCCGCAGGTGCATATGACGAGGATGGTGACATGGAAGCCGATCCAATTGTGATCCAGTCTGGATTCAGTTCATTTGATGCATCCTTCAGTATGGTAGGTTTCTCAGGTTATCAGCCTGGAAAGTTTGATGCTGATGAGTATTTCACAGATGTTTTGGATGATATCACTGATATGTTTCCAGATGCTAAATTGATGCAGGTTCGATCATCTGAAATTGCTGAAGAACGAAATGGTTCAGGCAAGCTATACAATACCGGTGAAACCTATCTTTGGATGTACACTTTCTATTCTCCATCGGCAGATACTGCAGTACTGGTCATAAACTCACCATTTTATTCCCTGACAATCCCTACTGAAAAGGAGTTACATGGAAAACCCATGTCAGAACTTAATCCTGTTGGACTTCAGACTCTGAATTCAAAAAATGCGGCCCATTATGCATATGCGTATCAAGGTTCAAATTTTATTGATGGATTACCTGATGATGCCAACATTACGATCCACTATGAGTTGAGTCGTGCAACGAACAAATACCCTAATGTATTTGCATCGTCAAACACGCCATACTGGGAAGTGTATTATCAAGCTACCTATATGAACCAATATGGTGAGGGATACTACAAGGAGTTCACTCTGTTGATCCATGCAGAATCAGGAGTATTATTGTACTCAAGTACGAACACCTCCATTGGTGACCATAATGATCAATTACCTACACAGGTTCAATTATCACAGAACTATCCCAATCCATTCAATCCAACTACTTCGATTTCCTTCTCAATACCTGAATCCGGTGTTGTGAAACTTTCGGTCTTTGATCTGCTCGGACGTCAAGTGGCCGTTCTTGCCGATGGGAACTTCCCGGCCGGAGCGCATCAGGTTAGTTGGAATGCAACCCAAATGGCCAGCGGAATGTACATGTATCGATTGGAAATGGGTACTCAGATCCAGGTCAGAAAAATGACCCTGGCCAAGTAGTAGGTCACATCCTAAAGTAAATTGACACTATTATAGGTTTAGTTTACCAACTGGAGAATGTCTCGTTGACACGTTGACCTGTTGTCACGTTGACCCGTTGACACGTTGACCTGTTGACCTGTTGACCTGTTGACCCGTCCTAAAATTATAAAAGCCCGAAGGAGAAATCCTTCGGGCTTTTTTGTGCAAGTAGTGAAGCCTAAATTAGTCTTCAGTTAGTGGTTAATTTTGGGAGATTATCCTTTCAGAAAGTTACGAAGAACTGTCTGCAGGATGCCTCCGTTTCGATAATAATCAATTTCAACCAATGTGTCAATGCGGCTGATCGCTTCGAAATTAACGACCGAACCGTCTGACTTTCTGGCTGAGACTTTGATCAAATCCTTAGGTTTTGTGTCTTCACCTATTTGGACACTGAAATGTTCAGTTCCGTCAAGTCCAAGGGTTGCAGGAGTTTCGCCGGGTTTAAACTGGAGTGGTAGTACTCCCATTCCGACCAGGTTGCTTCGGTGAATACGCTCGAATGATTCAGCAATAACCACCTTGACACCTAACAAATTTGTCCCTTTTGCAGCCCAATCACGGGATGATCCGGTTCCGTACTCTTTACCTGCCAAAACTACCAGAGGAGTTCCTTCGGCTTGATATTTCATACTTGCATCATAAATAGATGTAACATCACCGGTTGGGAAGTAGGTAGTATAGCCTCCTTCTGTCCCTGGGGCCAATTGGTTCTTCAAACGGACATTGGCAAATGTACCTCTGGTCATGATGCGATCATTCCCACGTCGCGAGCCATAAGAGTTGAAATCATATGGTTGGACATTATTATCCATCAGGAATTTACCTGCCGGGGAATCTTTTTTAATGTTACCGGCCGGTGAAATATGGTCTGTTGTGATACTGTCACCAACTTTGACCAATACCCTCGCATCTTTGATTGATGTTATGGGTGCCGGATCTTTCGACATATTCTCAAAGAATGGTGGCAACTGAATGTAGGTGGACGCTTCGTTCCATTCGTACAAGTCACCACCAGTAACAGGTATGGCATTCCATTCTTCATTGGAATCTGCGATACCATTGTACATTTTGTGGAACAAATCCGGACGTACTGCATTATCAAGATGTTGTAAAATCTCCTCAGACGTTGGCCAGATATCCTTCAGATAGACATCTTCACCGTCTTTGCCTTTTCCGATCGGGTCTTTGGTCAAATCGATGTCGACTGTCCCGGCAAGTGCATAAGCCACAACAAGTGGCGGTGAAGCCAAATAGTTTGCTTTGACACTCTGGTGAATACGTCCTTCAAAATTTCTGTTACCTGAAAGTACTCCGGCTACAATCAGGTCGCCTTCCGAAATTGCTTTTTCCACAGGTTCTGGTAACGGACCTGAATTTCCGATACAAGTAGTACAGCCATAACCCACCAGGTTGAAACCTATCTGATTCAGATAGGGAGTCAAACCAGCCTCATCCAGATATTCAGTCACCACACGTGAGCCCGGGGCGAGTGAAGTTTTGACATACGGTTTAACTTTGAGACCTTTTTCAACGGCTTTTTTGGCTACGATTCCAGCACCCAACATCACCGATGGATTTGAGGTATTGGTACAGCTGGTAATAGCGGCTATAACTACATCACCATGGGTCATCTCCAACGTTTGCCCATTCTTATAGACGCCTTTGTTTGCAAGTTTTTCCTGTGTAAGTGCGAACCCTTTGGTGGCCTCTTTGGTAGTAAGAGATTCATTAAAGGATGTCTGCATGTTTTGGAGCGACACCCTGTCTTGGGGACGTTTTGGTCCAGCCAGGGATGGTTCAACAGTAGCGAGATCCAGGTGGAGGGTATCTGTAAATATTGGATCGGGTGTTTCAGCAGTTCTGAACATACCCTGAAGCTTGTAGTAGTTTTCCACTGTCTTAACCAGTTCAGGTGATCGACCTGTCCTGAGGAGATATCTCAATGACTCATCGTCAACAGGGAAAAATCCACATGTAGCTCCATATTCAGGAGCCATGTTGGCAATGGTTGCACGATCCGGAAGTGACATATTACCAAGACCGGCACCGTAGAATTCGACAAACTTCCCAACAACACCTTTTTTACGCAGCATTTCGGTCACTGTAAGAGTAAGGTCAGTAGCTGTGACTCCTTCACGTAATTTACCGGTGACTTTAAAACCAATGACTTCAGGAATGAGCATGTAGATAGGTTGGCTAAGCATGACAGCCTCAGCTTCAATTCCACCAACACCCCACCCAAGGATACCAAGTCCGTTGATCATGGTAGTATGAGAATCGGTTCCGACCAGAGAGTCTGGGTAGACTACATCAAGGTCATCTTCCTTGCGGCTCCACACTCCTTTTGCCAGATATTCCAGGTTCACCTGATGGACAATCCCACGGGCTGGAGGAACAACACTAAAGTTTTTGAATGCTTTTTGTCCCCATCGCAAGAATTCATAGCGCTCGAGATTTCTTTCGAACTCAATTTTTGCGTTGTGCATAAATGCAAATTCCTGTCCGAATGTATCTACTTGTACAGAGTGGTCAATGACCAGATCTACGGGCACAGTAGGATTGATTTTTTTGGGGTCACCTCCCATTTTTGACATGGCATGACGTAAAGCAGCCAGATCAACCACAGCTGGAACACCTGTGAAATCCTGAAGTACAACGCGGGCTGGTTTGAATGGGATTTCGACATCAGCAGGTGAATGTGGATCATATGAAGCCAGGCGTTTAACGTCCTCTTCTGTGACCACATAATCATCACATTCTCTGAGTACGGCTTCGAGTAGCACTTTGATCGAAAAAGGCAAACGTTTGATATTGGAGTGACCTTGTTGTTCGAGTGCCTCCAGGCTGTAATAATATGCTTTTCCGCTACCCGTGTCGAAGACTTTACGGGTACCCAGTTTGTTTTTGCTCATAATAATAGTGTCAAAAGGTTCGGATTTTGTCGAATTAATGCTAGACCCGCAAGATACAAAAAAAGCATTAAACCGACATTAGCTAAACGATTAGATTCGTTTCGCAAGGTCAAGTCTTCGAGCTACTTCGTCCCAGTTTACAACATTCATGAAAGCCTGGGTATATGCAGCTCTTCTATTTTGATATTTCAGGTAATAAGCGTGCTCCCAGACATCGACCATTAAAAGTGGAATATTCGACCATGTTGACATATCCTGTTGTTTTTCAACTTGATGTATAATCAGACGATTTCCCACTGGTTCCCATGCCAGAACTCCCCAACCTCCTCCTTCTACCGCATTGGATGCAGCTAAAAAGTGAGCTCTGAATTTGTCATAACTTCCAAAATCACGATCAATCTGATTTTTCAAGGCTGTATTCTGTGGATTTCCACCACCATTTGGTGCCATCACTGTCCAGAATAAGGTATGCAGGTAGTGTCCACCGCCATGAAAGCTTACTTCTCGGGACCAGTGCTTGACAAGGCTGAAATCATTACTATTTCTGGATTCTTCAAGTTTTTGAAGTGCGGTATTGAGTCCATTCACATACGCCTGGTGATGTGCACCATGATGCAGTTGCATTGTTTGGGCATCAATATGCGGCTCCAAAGCATCAGGAGCATACGGTAGGTCGGGTAGAGTGTACTTACCATGTTCATCGACCAACTTAAGAGTGGATAATGATTCATTGAGACCTGATTCAAATGGTGGCAATATACTGGCTGAAGTTTCATTGATAACTCCTGCAGCACCGATTAGAGCCGCTCCACCCAACGTTTTTTTCAAATATTCTCTTCTGTTCATGATGTCCCCCTGATTATTGTGAATAATGAATGATTTAACCAACATACTATCATATATGTTTGAAAAAATCCAAATATGAACACAAAAACTAATTAATAGGGTTATTAATTCCGAATAAGCATTGTAAAAGATTATTTAGCTGTTTTGGGTCCTAATTCTATTCAGGCACCTACAGAGATTGTGCGACCGGGTTTGGCCTATACGCCCAGTTTTGGTTTATTGCCAAGGACTTGGAAAATAAAGTTCAACTCTTGGATTTCTTAGCTTGTCCCGATATGACGTTCATGCGTTGGACATCATACCATATCAGTATTAATAGCGAAAACAAGATCATTGCAATTGCCTGATGGACTACACCGAGAATTACCGGAACACGTAAAAGAAGTGTGATGATCCCAAATACAACCTGAATTCCCATCAGTAACATGAAGTAGGTAGCATATTGACGAACCCTGAAATCATTGATATTTTTTGTGATTTTCAGTCCGGTAGCAATACTGACTACTAATAAAACAATCCCAAGTGTTCTGTGAATAAACTGAACCATCCCCGGATTCCCAACGAAATTATACCATAATGGTTTTAGATCCATGGCATTACCAGGTATAAAATAACCGTTCATTAACGGATAAGTATTGAAGATATAACCGGCTTTGTGTCCTGCAACCAAAGCTCCCCAGGATATCTGTAATGTCAGAAGAATAAAAGTAGCCAGGATCCATTTGAGTAGGTTCGCTTGAGATTCTTTAGACATAGATAAACTTTCGCTCGCAGTTATTTTATTCTTATATGCCTCAATCCCAAACCAAACACATGTGCCAAAAATCGAAAACGCCAAAAGCAAATGTGCCGTAAGTCGATATGGACTTACATATGGGATGTCAACCAATCCGCTTGCGACCATATACCAACCCATGAATCCCTGGATAATGCCCAATAGTACCAAAATCAATGACTGTTTGATCTGACGGGAGGTAATCTGTTTTTTGACAAGAAACCAGATAAATGGGACTATAAATACAATTCCAAGTGCGCGGGCGAGCAAGCGATGGAGATACTCCCAAAAATAGATGAACTTGAACTGATCCAGACTCATACCGGCATTTATTTGTTGATACTCGGGTGATTGACGATACTTTTCAAATTCAATCATCCAATCTGTATCGCTCAACGGAGGCATTACTCCTGTGACAGGACGCCATTCAACAATGGATAGTCCTGATTGAGTCAATCGGGTAATCCCACCAATCACTAAAATCAAAAAAACCATCAGAGCGCCAGTAAAGAACCAGATGCCTATTTTCTTGCTGTTTGATATTGCCATATATGGTTGAATCTGTATGGTTAAGGTCATTTTCTGAGACGATTCTGAAAACTACGATATAATTTAAGATTATTTTGTCTTATATAATTGACATTCTTGCTTTAGTGCTATATATTTAAGATAAAATAGTCTTTTATCTTTTAATTAATGCGGCGCGCGCTCAATACAATACCTACCAATCCATACACACGAATAACATCACCATGAAAAAGTATCATTTCCAAATCAAAACGGCATTAATATTATTAACAATGCTCTTATTCTCCCAGTCAGCATTTGCTTGCGATTGGTGTAATAATAAATTCTTCGTCGAACTGAACACAACCAGAAAAAACACGCTTGCATCTCAAGAGTTGTTGTCGGCCATCTACAATCAGCACGATTTCAACGCTCTGCGTGAAAAAGCTGCACGGGTTTTAGGCGATGCTGAGGTCGCAAATATTGATGCTTCCGCATTTGCCGATAGAACGGTTTCAGGAAGTAACGCCAGGGTTTCAGATGCATATATTTCAGCAAATGCCGGTGTACCATCATTTCCGGCGCAAGTTTCAGGCAGGGAATTTTCAAGTATTACCCGCCGCAATGACAACATTAGCGCAGGACCTACCAGTTTTGTACCACAAAACACAAAACCAGATAAAGTAGTAAGAATTGAACTTCAGGAGGGAGAAGTATATCTCGGAAATGGTGTTATGTACAAAGGTTTCACCATCAATGGCACTATTCCAGGACCGAACATAGTTGTGGACGAAGGAGATGTTGTTGAGTTCAAGGTTGTTAACAAAGGCAACATACCACACGGAGCATCCATCCATGCCGCATACACTCAAACTTCAAAGTACGTTGGAAAAATAGCACCAGGAGATTCGGCAAGTGTTGTTTTCAAAGCGGTCCAGCCCGGTGTATTTCTGTATCATTGCGCTCCCGGTGGACATGCCATCCCGATGCACGTTATCTACGGACAATATGGTATGATGACAGTACGTCCAAAACAAAAGTTCAAACTTGAAGAAGAATTGGGGCGCAAACCGGATGTTGAAATATTCCTGAATCAGCACGAGTACTATTCAACTGGTAAGGACGCAGTGACCGGACAAGGTCAGCCATTATACACCGCATTTAACGGAAAGTTGTTTAGATATGTCGAGGAACCTATTAAAGCCCGACCTGGTGATTATGTAAGAATTAACTACATGAACATTGGTCCCAACCTTGTATCCACTTTTCATATAGTGGGTATTCTTTGGGATTACGTCTATTGGCAAGGAAATCCACGAAACATGATGGTGGGCGGACAAAGTGTTACGTCTGGTCCAACTGATTCTTGGGTGATAGAATTCCGCATTCCCGATGATGAAGGCACGTACACCATGTTGTCGCATGCCGTTGGATCGACTGATCGTGGGGCTATTGGTTTGATAGTGGTAGAACGGGATGGGGATTCTGACAAAGTAGTAGACTCACAGGGTATATATCATACGAAAGCCCAGCTCGAGGAAATCAAAGAAAAAGCGATTAGGCGAATATCTCCATTCGAACCCGGTTCGGAGGATATTGATGTCCCGGTAAAGTATGATTTGGGTACAGAAGAAGTCATTGTACGCATTATTGGAAACTCCTTCTATCCGAAAGTAATTGATATCAAGCCTGGAACTACGGTAAAATGGGTCAACGAGGACGTATTTACGTATTTATCGGGTGAATTCTCGGGACTTCACAATGTGGTTGGAATGTCTGGTCCTCAGAATTTTGCATCTCCCCTGCTCACACATGCTGAATCTTGGTCATTTACCTTCGAGGAAGTTGGTGAGTACAATTATATATGTGCACCCCATCCATATATGAAAGGAATTGTCAGGGTCAGTGATCCGGGCAAGGGAGGCAGGATCGTTGCGTCATCAGGCTCTGCAGCCCCGGCAGGACTCACCTTCATAGCTTTGGTATTTGGTTTCATGGCGATGGTCTTCGCAGCGATCACGTTGATAGGTCCCAAGAAAAAAGACTAGATTGTAACCTAAAATAATCTATTATAAGTAACACCCGTACGGTCTGAATTTGATTGTACGGGTTTTGCTATAATGTGCTTGGTACGATGGTACGTTAACATTGGTGATGACTTGATTTTGGTTAAATCTGGGTCCAGATTGCAGTTGGTTTTAGCCCGATAGGCTTTGTGGAATTCTGGTTTTGGACACAACACAAATGATGAATGATTAAGGGATTCCATTTATATTTTCCGCTTGCCTGAATAATTATTTACCCGTATATTTCCTGACTACACGTAAAATCACTAAATAGTACATATCCGTGGATACAAATAGCTTCAAAACATTTTCGGCAAAGCCTTCGACTATCGACAAGAAGTGGATTGTCGTAGACGCAGAAGGCCAGGTATTGGGTCGTCTGGCTTCCAAAGTAGCAAGTATACTTAGGGGCAAGACAAAACCAACCTATACGCCGCACATGGATACCGGTGACAACGTGATCGTCATCAATGCCGATAAGATTCGTCTTACTGGCAAGAAAATGACCGATAAGCAGTATTTTCGTCACACGGGATATCCGGGTGGTGTAAAACTTACGACTCCAGAAGAACTCCTTGAGAAGCATCCAACCCGAGTGGTCACAATGGCCGTTAAGGGGATGTTACCAAAGAACTCACTTGGGCGTGATCTGCTACGTAACCTGCGTGTATATGCAGGACCGGTACACCCACACACAGCACAACAACCAGATAACGTAACTCTCTGAAAACCTGATGGCACAGATCAACGCAATCGGTAGAAGAAAGACGTCAACAGCCCGCGTTTACCTGAAACCAGGTAAGGGTGAGATTGTAATCAACAATCGTCCAATGGCTGAGTTCTTCCCTCTTCTTTCACACCAGAACATCGTTACCCAACCACTGCGAGTCAGTGAAACCGAGGGTAAATTTGATGTACTCGTGAACGTAAAGGGTGGTGGATTCAGTGGACAAGCTGGTGCAATTTCACTGGGTATTGCCCGCGCTCTCGACATTCATGACGGCGAGCTCCATGGCAAACTCAAAGCGGCAAGTCTCTTCACACGTGATGACCGAATGGTCGAGCGTAAGAAGTACGGACGTCCGAAAGCCCGAAAAAGATTCCAGTTCTCCAAGCGTTAATACCGCTTGTCTGGTCTACAGTTTTGGTTATGTGCCACTCTGCGAATTACTTGCGGAGTGGCCATTTTCACAAAAAGTAGATCTAAAATCAAAATTAACATCTCACATACATCGCGACAAAGGTCCAGAGTGTTCTGAAATATTTCGGAATTGGAAATTTGGCAGACCGGTGTAGAGGATAACAACTCAAAATATACTTAAACATGGCTCAAGCAGCATCTGTAGAAGAATTATTGAAAGCTGGTGCCCATTTTGGTCACCTAACACGTAGGTGGAACCCAAAGATGAAAGATTTCATCTTCATGCAACGAAATGGGATCCACATTATAGATCTTAAAAAAACCCACGCACTCCTTCAGGAAACTCTCGATGCAATCGGGAAAGTTGCCCGCTCTGGCAAGAAGATCCTTTTCGTAGGAACAAAAAAACAGGCTCAGGATATTATTCGCAATGAAGCCC
>CAZDYD010000035.1:0-26164 GCA_964509715.1 uncultured Chitinophagales bacterium | reverse complement strand
CTTCTACAAACTCATTTCAATTTTATTGAGATTTGTTCGTTGTAATTATGTAGCTCTTTTGTTGCGTTTATATAACGTCCATTTGGGGACGTTTGAACCTGTTAGGGCAATTAACTGTAATAGATCAACGAATGCGTGAAAGTGTGATGACATCGTTTTATTTAAATTCAAAGTCCACGATAAATTTCATTTCTGCAAATTCGGACTCTTCTATCTTTTTTTGGCACGATAGTTGCATGTACTTGATCGAAACCATCAACCAACATTAAATAGGAACCAACCATGTTTAGATCATTACTTATTACACTATTATTTTTTACAGCCGGAATGGTACAGGCTCAACAAGAACTCACTTTCAACAGTTCTACCAAATTCTTTGTAGATGGTACATCCACTCTACACGATTGGACGATCGAATCCAATAAAATCACAGGAAAACTGGTTGCTGACGAAGCATCTGGTGCAATTAAGTCTGTTACACTGAGTCTACCAGTAGAATCACTTGAAAGTGGCAAAAGCGGAATGGATAGCCGAGTGTACGGTGCTTTCGATTCCAAAAAGAATCCAACGATTTCATTCCAATCAACTAACGTGACCATGGCTGCAGATGGAAAATCTGGTGTGGCTAAAGGAAAACTCACAATGGCCGGTGCAACCAGAGACATCGATGTACCTTTCACTGTAGATTCTACTTCTGGTGACTGGAAGTTCGTAGGTGCCGTCGATATGCTGATGACAACATTCGACATGAAACCTCCAACAGCCATGATGGGTACCGTAAGAGCTGGCGATGCCGTTAAAGTCAGATTCGAAGTCGTTACCAAAAAACCTGCAGTTGCATTAGCACAATAATCGTACATTACCCTCAGGATCAGTTGCCTGAAGCATTATTTCAGGCAACCTGATTCCGGATCCTGATCACAATTTTCAATGGAATCAACACTCACACGGGGTCAATTTTCACAACCGTATTTCATGACAATCCATTTTAGATATTGTTTGTGGTTGGTGATGGTGCTCGGGCTTCTCAATGCAGAGGTCCGGGCGCAATCACTTTCAGGGAGTCCAAATGTGCAACCAAATCCCATGATGACCCAATCTAATCTAAAGTTGCCAGCCGTTGTACCTCTTGCCATAGATCCCGCTTCAAGGGTTTGGCTCGATGGATCAGCGAATATCGTTGATTTTACGTGTGTAGCCGGCATCATCGAGAGTAACGGATTTCTCAACGGATTCAATGCGCAATCAGAGGGTGGAAGGCCCCACGGTGAAGTGCAGCTACAGGTTAGTATACCTATCAAAAATCTGAATTGTGGAAAACCACCGATCAACCGAGACATGCGCCGCACCCTCAATGCCGATAGTCACCCATTTATCGTATATACGTTGGGTGATAACAAACTGGTCGACCCCTCTAACCGAAATCTCAACGGATCTTTTGATATTGAGACTTTCGGAGAGTTGAATATTTCCGGTAAGACACGAACCGAAAAAATTATAGTCAAGGGACAATTCATCGGTACCTGGCAGTTCCGTGTTACAGGTGCACACACCATCCAGATGTCAGATTACGGCCTCGAACCACCCTCACCAATGATGGGATTAATAAAAGTAAATGACGAGCTTACCGTACATTTTGACGTGATCCTTACACTCAAAGACATGAGTATGATACGCTGATCAAGTCCCTTCAGCGATTCCCAGCTTCTCCATTTTACGGTATAACGTACTGGGATCAATACTCAACGCTCTTGCAGTTTCACTTCGGTTACCATCAAATTTTTTGAGCATGTGCTGGATATACTGTCTTTCAAAGGCCGAAACCACATTATTCAATGATTGGTCATCAGGGATTTCCGTCTGTTTGTCAGCAGTAACAGATGTAAAAGGTAGATCTAAAGGCTGTATAAACTCGTGATCAGTCAACAATACAGCCCTTTCTATCACATTTTCCAACTCCCTAACCTGGCCTTTCCATGTGTGAGATATCAGCATTCCCATTGCTTCTCCACTGATGCCCTTAACCGATGTCCCCAATTCCCGGTTGTACCTCTCAATGAAATATCTCGCCAGTAATGGAATGTCTTCTTTCCGCTCCTCAAGTCCAGGCGCATTAATGCGAATAATGTTCAACCGGTAGAATAAGTCCTCTCTGAACCTACCCTCCTCAACTTCTTTCTCCAAATGCCGATTCGTTGCAGCAATGATTCGAACATCTACCAGAATTCCTTTTTGTGCACCGACAGGCCTAACTTCCCCCTCTTGTAACACGCGAAGTAATTTAACCTGCATCGATAATGGCAACTCCCCGATCTCATCCAAAAACAATGTCCCGTTATTGGCTAATACAAAATGTCCGTCGTGGTCATTCACAGCGCCGGTAAATGATCCCTTTTTATGACCAAATAACTCAGATTCAAACAATGCTTCAGGAATCGACCCGCAATTTATAGCTACAAATGGCTTGTTCTTGCGTTCACTTCGTTGATGGACCGCACGCGCAATGAGTTCCTTCCCAGAACCGGATGACCCCGTAACCAGTACCGTAGATTTCGTCGGACCAACCTTGTCGATCATCCTATAAACCGATTTCATTGCCGGACTCTCTCCGATAATGAAACTAAAATTGAAAGATCTGTCGATGACCTCACGCATATATTTATTCTCGCGGATGAGGCTCTTACGTTCAATCAATGCATTGATTCGCATCGATAATTCATCAAAATCCAGAGGTTTGAGCATATAATCTGCAGCACCGCTTCGCAAAGCCTGCACAGCAGTTTCAACACTCGCAAAAGCCGTCATCAATATAACCAACGTATCAGTGGAGTAGTTGTTCACCTGCTTCATCAACTCTATCCCATTCATCCCAGGCATCTTAACATCTGAAATAAGGATGTCAATGTTGCTTGACTGAATCAGTTGAAGTGCTTCATTGCCATCTGATGCTGTCTGCGTGTCGTGACCCTCAGATCGTAAGAACTCAGCAATACTATCGCGAATCATAGATTCATCATCGGCAATCAGAATTCTAACACTCATAATCGTTCATAAGATTCATTTTTTCAAACAGAGTCGTAATTTCGGGATAATAATCGATTGTACCAAAGGAGGTTTATTTCAACAATCTCAGGATGCATTTTGGAGAAATCCCTGACAGCCTGAGGTCGCCACTGCTGGGTTTAATTCTACCAAATCAGGTCGCATTTGAGCATTGAGATCCACTTAGTGATTAAAAATCTGATCAATAGCAGATCAGGATGCATCTTCTATCGGTATCCTAACCGAAAAATTAGTATCACCCGGTCGGGATTCCACTTTTATTTGTCCACCAAAACTTTCGATGATATTATAACTCACAGAAAGTCCCAATCCTGTTCCTTTTCCTACTTCTTTGGTCGTGAAGAAGGGCTCAAATATTCGTTCTTTCAGATTCGATGGTATGCCTGTGCCATTGTCCCTGACCTCAATGAGGATTTCCGACCCACTATTCTCCGTGACAATTGTAACAACGGGATGTGGCACAAGCTCACAGGCATCAACCGCATTCAATACAAAATTCAGAAAAACCTGATATAACTGATCGGGCACCGCTTTGATTGGCTTTAGTTTTTTTTCTAACTGCAACCTGAACTCAACGTTTCGGCAACGGGCGTCATGCCTTAGTAATCCGATGACTTCGTTTATGGTTTCATTGATGTTCATCACAGTTATTTCGGGACTTTTCGCTCTTGAAAAATCAACTAAATCCCGAACGATCCGAGTGATCCTATTGATATTTTCTCTAACCCGCCCCAGTTGTTCCAATTGCGTCTTGTCCGTGATCTTTCGTTGTAGCAACTGGATGATCGATGATATCGCCGTAAGCGGATTTCCAATCTCGTGCGCAACACCGGCAGCCATGTGACCAAGACTTGCCATCCGTTCCGACCTTTCCATTTGCGCTTTGCGGATGGCTCGGGCAGTTAAATTCCGGATCATATAGGAGTAAATCTCTACGTTCCCATCTTCATCCAGCAGGCTGGTCATGGTGAGGGCAATAAATATTCTCTGGCCATCCCGATCAGTTACATCAATTTCAATTTCCTGTTGTCCGCGTGGTGCGAATCTGGATGCTACAGGTATCTGAAGTATATGGTCAAGTTGTTTACCAACAACATCTTCAGTACTCCAACCCAGCATCGTAGTAGCTGCATCATTCCAATAGGTGATCGTGTGCGACATATCCGTTATGATCACAGCCTCTGAGGCATTGTTCAGTATGCGCATGAATTGATCACCCTGATGCTGAATGGCCGCCAGGAATTGTTTTCGGTATTCATATAGCGTCCAGACAATCCAGATCAATAATGATACAGCTGTCATGGCTCCACGACTGAAATGCAACGCCCTGATCGCACCTTGATCCAGGTTATCTCCCATGGTAAGCTCAACAATTTCGAACGCACCAAAAATAAGTCCCACGATCAATATGGATGTACCTAACAGATACGGAAACCGTATTTCCTTTAAAAAATTTTTAAACGTGAGCTTATTCACCATTAATTACGAGCAAATTCAGGTATTTGTTTGTGATATTCGGTCACATTCTGATACGCTCGTGCCAATGCCAATATTTTGCCTTCATCATATAGATGTCCCATGAAGGTAATACTTGTCGGCAGACCACGTTCATTGAATCCATTTGGAATTACAACCGCCGGGTGACCAGTCATATTCGACATGAGCAAGTTCCCTCCACCGAAAGAGGGGACAATAAAAACATCAACCGATTTGATAGCATCGTAATATGCGCGTTGTAACAGGGTCCGTGCCCGAATGGCCTGCAAATATTCGACCGCGGGGACTGTGCGAGCCGTTCGGAACACATTAGGCCAGGCGTTTCGAATTTGTCGGACCAATTGATCATCCTTCCCCGAACGTGTGAGTTCATCAAAAGCAGTGGCAGCCTCCACATCCAGAATCAGGCTAATCGCGTTGGCAGGAAAGTCCGGGAGCTGTATCGGCACAAGTTGAGCCCCAAGTCCACGCAATATCTCCAGTGTCGATCGATCATTCGCTTTGCCTGGATAGTCAGCCTCAAATGCCGCTTCAACATACCCCACCCGAAACCTGCTAAAATCAAAATCCGGATTATAATTAAATGGAAGATCTACCAATGTGGGATCATTCGGATCCGGCCCATATATTGCATTAAAGACAAGTGCTGCATCTTCGGCCGATCTGGTAATCGGTCCCAGTTTGTCCATACTCCAACTAAGAGCCATTGCTCCATGTCGACTCACCCGACCATACGAGGGACGTAATCCGGTAACTCCATTTCGTGTGGATGGTGAAACTATCGAGCCCAAGGTCTCGCTCCCAATTGCAAATGAAACAAGCCCGGCAGCCATGGCTGATGACGAACCTGCACTGGACCCACTCGCGCCTACTTCCAGATTCCAGGGAGTTTTGGTAGTCCCTCCAAACCAGACATCACCCCATGCCAGAGCTCCCAATGAAAGTTTGGCCAGGTGTACCGCTCCCGCCTCCTCCAGTTTCCGGATAACCGTAGCTGTTTCATCAATAACCTGATCCCGATAAGGTGTCGCACCCCAGGTTGTCGGATAACCCGCAAGTGACAAAAGGTCCTTCGACCCATATGGAATCCCGTGCAATGGCCCCCGATACCTTCCAGCCGCTATCTCATCATCTGCTCTACGTGCTTGCTGCATGGCCAGATCCTCGGTCAATGTGATCACCGCTTCCAATTGCATGCCTTTAGTCTTTAAACGGTCCAGAAACAAACCAGTAAGTTCTACCGATGTGATCTGCCGGGTTCGCATTAGGTAGGACAGCTCCGCAACAGTAAAAAAAGCCAGCTCATTTCGATTTTCGGGTACGCGTACATCCTGAGGTAATTTGAAATCCAACGGATATTGAGTCCTGTCGAATTGCATCCCGGGCACCACAGGATTGAACAACAAAGACGGCCAAACAGCATTTCCAATATCAATCGACCTTAGTGTTTCATAGCGCTCCAGATTCGATTGCACTCCCGGTAACATCGAGTCTCTTTTGGCATTAGTGAACTCAAGTCCGGCCAATTTTTCAAAGGATTTCAAATCACTTCTCGTAATCTCATCCGACCCTCGATTAAAATAGATTACCCAAAAAATCGTGGCAACAACAATACCGATCACAACAGAAACTGAAATGGTTTTAAACTTCTCCATATGAATCCTTTGATAAATTAGTACATACAAATACTACCCGACAATAACCTCAATATAGTGGAATGCCCTCACCCCAGCAATCGAATAACTTGCGGAAGACTCAGCTTCAGCAAGAACTCCTTACTAAGATTGACCTCACCCCAGCAATCGAATAACATCCTTGCAAAAATAGGTAGCTATCAGATCGGCTCCTGCGCGACGAAATCCAGTCATGACTTCCATGATCGCCTGATCTTCATTCAACCATCCACGCTCTGCAGCCGCCTTGATCATTGCGTATTCCCCACTGACATGATAGACCGATACAGGAATTTCTACCACTTCTTTTACGGCTCGAACAACGTCCAGATAAGGCATCCCGGGCTTGACCATAACAATGTCGGCCCCCTCCTCTACATCCAGCAATGTCTCCCTGATGGCCTCTCGAATATTCGCAGGATTCATCTGATATGATTTTTTGTCCCCAAATCCCGGTGCAGAGTCTAATGCATCCCGAAATGGACCATAAAAACACGATGCATATTTAGCACTGTATGACATGATGCCGGTGTCAACATGTCCGCTGGACTCCAACGCTTCCCGAATTGCCATAATTCGACCATCCATCATGTCGGATGGTGCCACAAAATCAGCACCCGCATCTGCATGACTCACAGACATAGCCGCAAGAACATCAATCGTTGCATCATTGATGATTTTTCCATTTTGAACGATTCCATCATGACCGTAACTGGAGAATGGATCCAATGCCACATCTGTCATTACACATAAATCGGGTACTGCAGCCTTGATCTCACGGATGCTGCGTTGCATCAATCCATTTTTGTTTAGCGCCTCGGTTCCCTTATTGTCTTTCAACTCATCGGGAACTTTGCAGAATAACAAAACACTCTTTATACCCATGTTCCACAGTGTCTTCGCTTCCTGAACACCCAAATCGAGCGAATATCGATGATACCCAGGCATAGATGCGATGGGATCCGTCAAGCCAATCCCCTCGGTAATAAAAATGGGAGCGATCAGATTATCTGGTGTCATGCGGTGTTCAGTGGCCATCGCCCGTATGGCAGCTGTGCTTCGAAGTCTTCTGGGTCTGATGTACATATAGATTAGAGCTTTATATGAGTTTCTTTTCGTAGGATAATATCCTCATTTTTATCGAAATGTTCTTCGTTGGACAATCACTTAATTTTTGATTCCAACCTGAATCAAGATCAACTACTGGTCCGGACCAAAATAGTTTCTAAGACTATTTTTTATGCACGACTGAAAGTGCCAGACCCCGAGTTCTCGTTCGACCGAGAATCTACCTTTGTCATAGGCTGCCGACCCTAGACCAATCTGAACCTTCTCACAAATCTCGATATCCTCATTCTGAATATCTGCACTATATCGCATGTCACTTTCAATCAACCCACTGGTTTTGGCAGCATCCACATCCGAATAATAAAAATCGAATATTACCCGGCATCTGTCATGCCCCAGAGGTTCAATCACATTCGTCTGAAGTCGGCCCGGAAGTATGTTCAACATGATGTTCGGATAAATGAAATAATACCAGGCTTCTCCATTTTCAGCCATGTAAGGATTATCATTTGAACCACTGACAAACGGACTGTATTGGAGTGAATAATAATCTGAAATCTCAGTTATATACTGACTATAATCGAGTAACTTTGCCAATTCCGGATGGACAATTGGGATGTGGTAACCTTCCAGAAAATTGTCTACGTACACCTTCCAGTTGCAATTAATGATATCAACTGTCCGTGTATGATATCGCATCTGGGTCAGATCAACAGGACTGATCCGCTCTTTAATACCAGTTAATCTCTCAGCCAAGGGAGTCGCTCGATCATCGAGATTGATGAACACCAAGCCCTGCCAGATCTCCAGCCGAACAGGTTGTAATCCGAAATCTTTTTTGTCGAACAACTCAACATAATTAAAATTGGGGACTCCACGGAGGGATCCATCCGAGCTGTATGTCCAACCATGATATTCACATTGCAACATGGATCGGGTGCCCTGCTTAACAGCAAGTGGTCCCCCGCGGTGTTTGCAAACATTGTAAAACGCACTTAAACTACCACGTTCTGTCCTTAAAACGATTACCGGATTTCCGGCAACTTGCACACACACCGATTGCCCGGCATCAGCAAACTGACTTTCATGTCCCACGAGGTGCCATTCCTTTGAGAGTATGGCTTTATTTTCCACCCAAAGTTGCCGTGGATCGGTGTACCAGCTCGATGGGATGGTCTCCGATCGGGCGATGGGCACGATTTCCAGGTCTGAAGTCTGAATATACTCTGGTTTTGGGTTCATAGACTTAGGTAATTTTAATTCAATGTACAACCTTCATTTTCTACACCCATGACTTTGGTTTACGCAAGACGTCCAGTAACGCTGCCTCGGGTGAACCTGGGTGTACCTGAAAATCATAGTCCCAGCGTACTCGGGGGGGCAGGCTCATCAAAATGCTTTCGACCCGTCCGTCTGTTTTTAGCCCGAAAAGAGTCCCACGATCGTGTATCAGGTTGAACTCCACATACCTCCCCCGACGGATCTCCTGCCAATAACGCTGTGCTTCAGTAAACTCAAGGGACTTGCTTTTTTCGACAATCGGGATATAGCCTTCGATGAATGCACTACCACACCGCCTCGCAAGATCGAACAACTGCAAATCACTCAGAATAGGTATAGAAGAATGAACATGCGCCTTGTCAGGACGTAGATAATCGTAAAAAATCCCACCGATACCACGTGATTCCCCACGATGTGAATTATGAAAATATGCGTCACACGCCGGTTTGAATTCTTTGTACAATTCCGGATGTACTCCGTCACATGCAGCCTTATGGACCTGATGAAAAAGTTTTGCATCAGATTCAACCAAATAGTAAGGTGTCAGATCAGCTCCTCCACCGAACCATCGGTCTTTAACCTCACCACCTTCTCGGTCATACAATTCGAAATATCGGTAATTGGCATGAACTGTTGGAACCAACGGACTCTTTGGATGGATGACAAGTGAGAGTCCCGCAGCTAAAAAGTAACCCTGATCTACGCCAAATCTGTCTCGTATCAACTCAGGCAAAACACCATGGACCACAGATGTATTGACCCCTCCCTTTTCAAATACATTCCCATCGGCGATGACACGAGTCTTACCTCCACCTCCACCATCCCTCACCCAACGATCTTCACGAAACCGGGCAAGTCCATCCTGTTTCTCAAGAGCATCACAGATTTCATCCTGAAGCCTGTGTATGAAATCAATAAACTCATCTTTAGTCAAGGGTTCCTCCATAAGCGATATCGATACGTTTCCGTACTCCATCGATTTTCATGATTTCAGTTGTTTAAATCAAGACCTAAGTTTGACGTTATTTCGTGGTTCCGAACTCATACATTCGTAAAATAGCAACGAATAATCGTTAACTGTCTGACTATTTTGACCATTCTTTAACAGCATCAATAAACGCTCTCGCATGGTCTACCGGGATATTTGGTAATATACCATGACCAAGATTTACGATATATCGTTGCGCACCGAATCGGTCGATCATTCGATTTACACCTGCTTTGATTTCATTTGGGGCCATCATCAGCCTACTTGGGTCAAAGTTCCCTTGCAATGTAATTTCATTTCGGGTAGCATTTCGGGCATACTCGGGTGTCACCGTCCAATCAATTCCTATAGCCGATGCAGTGGTGCGTGTAGCCAACCTCTCTAATGCATACCAGCTCCCCTTGGGATACAAAATAACCGGAGCCAATCCACTCAAAGCTTCACTGATTTGCTTCAGATAAGGGAACGCCCACTCAGAAAAATCTTCAGGACTCAGCAAGCCAGCCCAGGAATCAAACACCTGAACCGTTTGTGCACCTGCCGCCACCTGAGCTTTCAAATAATCTATGGTCGTTTTTGTTATCACATCAAGCAAATGACGCGCGGCCTCAGGTTCTGTGTAACAGAACTGCTTAACGCGTGAGAAGTCCTTCGACCCCTTACCTTCGACCATGTAGCACAGGATAGTCCATGGAGCGCCGGCAAACCCAATCATGGCTGCCCGTCCATCAAGACGCTGAACTGTAAGTCTGATCGCATCCATGACATAATGAAGCCGATCGACCACATCTGGAACTGAGACCGCCAATGCCTGTTCAGCCGTACGGACAGGGGAAGGTAATCTTGGTCCCTCACCCTCGTTCATCGTAACTTCAAATCCAAGTGCTTGCGGAATTACCAAAATATCGGAAAAAATGATAGCGGCATCAGGACCGAACCGCTCAATAGGCTGCATAGTGATCTCGGCAGCAAGTTCCGGAGTCTCCACTCGTTCAAAGAATGAGTATTTGGCCCGCAATTCCTGATACTCTGGCAGATAACGCCCGGCCTGACGCATCATCCAAACTGGTGGACGATCCACTTTTTCACCTCTCAAGGCCTTGATTAAAAGATCATTTTGCATATTCATTGTTTAAATTGAACTCCGATTATGATGTGTTTGTAGTCTCAATGCTTCACACCTACGGATATGATTTTGAATTAACTTTAGGTTAACGATTTTGTTTTGAAATATTTGGAGGCGAACTCCATCAGCAATTCGGTCATGGGGGCTCGCGGGACCAGCGGATCGATACCCTTCTCACGAAGTGCATCTGCTGTGGTCTGACCGATAGCGAACCATTCTCCATTGAATCCGGCATGCAGTCCCTGACCAAAAAAAGACTCAACGGCACTGGGACTGTAAAACACTACTCCTTGTGGATGTAATTGTTCAAGCTGTCGGATCGATGAGGCAGACGTGTCGACCATAAAAGTTTCCAATCCGGATCCATCCCAATCAAATGCCAGCTTATCATATGCGATCACCTCGTATACTGAAATACCTGCATCATCCATAGCAACACCAAGTTCATGGCGACGAATACTCCCGCAAAAATGTATAATCTGAGTATGGACACCATCCAGAAGCATCATACGTGAAAGTGTCTTAGCGTTGTAATCATCTGGAAATCGAGCCAAAATTCCATAAGGCTCAAGTGCATCGGCTGTGGACTCACCCACTGTGTAGACAGGTTTTTTGCGAAGTATTGCCATGAGACGGTCGTGATCCACAAAGTCGGGTTGCACCACTCCCGCCACCCCATTCCTACTCGTAAACACCACCGCCTTCGCCGCATCCAATTCCTCCCAGAAATCCGGATGCTCCGTCAAAATCCTGTCCCATCCACGAAGTTTAGTTCCAATCATGGGCACCACAGCACACTCGATACCCCATTTAGATGCAAAATCCACATCCATTGGCGACATATCCCGAGTGAACAATAACCTGATCATGGCCCATTCCCATGCTCATCTGTTGAAACCAATGCAGCAGCACCAGCCTCAAGTAAAGCATCGGCCGCCCGACGCCCCAGTGACAGCACCGCATCCATATCATTCACTGGTGCTCGGAGTTCAACATCAATGCAGTCCACACCATCACTCGATAAAACATTCGAGAACAGCACCAGATCCGCTTCGTCACGTCGCACATAAACTCCCACCGGGGCACTGCATCCACCTTCCAAACGGTTCAGACATTGTCTTTCAGCACCTACACAAAGCGCCGTTTCCTGATGGTGATGAGCACGTAATATCTCGGTCATGCGCACATCGTTCGAGCGTGCCATCACAGCTACTGCACCCTGAGCCGGAGCACAGATCATCCAATCCAGGTAGTAAGAGATACGATTTTCGAGACCGAGACGCTTTAGCCCGGCGGCGGCAAATATAGCCCCAATCCAATCGCTTTCATCCAGCTTACGCAAACGAGTCTGCACATTGCCTCTGATATCTGCAATCTGATGATGAGGGTACCGGTGAAGCCATTGACCCTGTCGACGCATACTACTTGTTGCAATAGTCCCCTCCCGCTCGGCCAGCTCCTCCTCCATCAACTCAACACCTGCCCGCAATACCAGCACATCTCTCGGATCTTCTCGCTCAAATACCGCCGCGACTACAAGTCCATCAGGCAGTCTTGTAGGGATATCCTTATGCGAATGCACCGCAATATCGATCTCCTCACGCAACAAAGCATCATCCAGCGCCTTCGTAAAAACTCCCTTGCCTCCCATCAATGGCAGAGGTGTATCTAAAACCAGATCTCCTTCTGTCTTGATGTACACCAGTTCTGAGTCGATCCCGGTACTGCGCAACGCAGCCGAAACATACTCAGCCTGCCAGACGGCAAGTTTACTGTCGCGCGTACCTATTCTGACTTTTTTATACATGTTCAGTGCTTTTCTTCAGGCTGAATCTTAAACATATCCTGCACAATACGAGTCACTTCGTCCGACTCCGGACCTTGATCCTTAAGATGATCGATCGAAAATGCCAATATTTTGTTAACGATACGTCGGGTCAGTTTTTCAGCATGCTTGGCTTCTTCGGCACCGAAACGCGAAACAAATCGATCCATTTCGGCACGGCGGATATCATCCAATTTGCGAGTCAGTGCTTTAATAGTCGGTACGACGCGTTGTTCATTGAGCCAGCAATGAAACTCATCCAACTCTTCATCGATGATCTGCTCAACCAAAGGAATATTGGCCTCCCGCTCCTTGTACGTTTCATCGAGTCGGTCGTTGAGCATATCCATATTAATGACTTTAACGTCATCCATTTCAGCCACTTCCGGATCGATATTTCTGGGTACCGATAAATCGAGCAACAGTAAGGGTTGGTGACTACCAGCCATTCGCATAGCCTTGATATGACCCGGACGGATTATTGGTTCGGTAGCCCCCGTTGCGACGATGACCATATCGGAATCTGACATCTTTGTGATGAGTGATTCAAAAGGAGCAACCTCCACATCGAACCGATCGGCAAGACGCTGGGCTTTATGTTCGCTTCGATTTACCAAAGTGACCTGTCGCACACCCATATTGATCAGGTTCATACAAGTAACTTTACCGATCTTTCCGGTCCCGACCAGCAACACCCTTTTGTCGGAAAGTGAACCCGCCTCATGTCGGGCGGCCTGGACTGCGGCATACGCTGTTGTCGCGGCGCCCGATCCCAAGCTGGTTTCGTTGCGGGAGCGTTTATGTGCACGGAAAACAGATTGCATGCACCGGTGCATTACCCCATCGAGCATGTTGAAGTTACCGGCATGCTCATAAGCCTGCTTTACTTGTTTGATAATCTGCAGGTCACCTAATATCTGAGCATCCAAGCCAACAGCTACCCTGAAGAAATGACGTACTGCTTCACTGCCATGCTTCGTGAAACCGAACTTCTCGAACTCAGCTCGTGTGCCGTGCGAATATTTGATCAATAATCCGATCAGCATTTCGACACGGTCACTGCGAGTAAACAACTCGGTGCGGTTACAGGTACTAAGCACAATGATACCGCGCATACCTATTGCCTCAGCTTCCTGAAGCAAGTTTGCCTGCGCCTGATTGTTCAAGGCGAATCGTTCACGTACGTCCAGATCGGCGTACCAGTGACTGATACCCACAACTACAAACTCATCCAGAATGGATTGTGCCAGTTCCATATTTGAACGGATTATCCTGTATTTTTGTCAATTACATCGGTATCAGAGAAATCCCGATACCGATGATTGAATAATGTGTTACCTTTTTTATTTATCCTCTGACGGAATTTCCCGCCTCAACATAATCGATTCTGAATCGTACTTCGTCGACAAGTGCCTGTATGAAAAGTGGATGATCGTTCAATCCACCCATCACTTCCAATTTGTCAACGTGTAATCCCTCTTCCTCAAGTGCTTCCGGCAACTCGATTCCCAATTCATGTAACGTTTCGATGTGATCGGTTACGAATGCGATCGGAATCATGAGAAAATGTTTTATACCATAATCGATCAGACGTTTCACAAGGTCTTCCGTGTTTGGTTGGGTCCATTTACTTGGACCAACACGCGACTGATAACTAATCCAGTAATTCTCTTTACGGTCACGAAGGTCCATAACGGCCTCCATCGTCTGTTCGATCTGGTACACATACGGATCCCCACTCTCAACCTCGGCCAGTGGAGTTCCATGTGCTGTGAAAATCAAATGGACTTTTTTACGCTCTTCTTCAGTGAATCGTTCGAGTGCCTCTTCAATACGCTCATTCATTGACTGAACATAAGGTTTGTTCAGATGATATGATTTAACGATATATTCCTGCCAGTTAGGCTTTTTCCCTTTACTTTCGAACTCATTCCGGATAGCTTCCCAGTCGCGAAAACTGGAACCAGAGGTTGTCCATGAAAACTGCGGATACAATGGTAAGAGCACTGCATGCTCTATGCCATCCTCAATCATATCGTCCATCGTTTGATGTGCGAATGGCCTCCAATATCGCATCGCCGTGTAGACTTTGCAATCAAATTCGGGCAAGGCGTCATCCAGCGCCTTCTCAAGTGTACGACGCTGTAACTCCGTAAGTGAGTTAATTGGAGAGCAACAATCTGATACTACCTTGTTCTGGCGGTTCAGGCAGTGTTTACTTCCCATGCAGCCCTTTGGACAACCGTTGATCTCACTGTATTTTTCAGCGATTTTCTTGTATCTGAACTTCGAAATCACTTTGGCAAGTGTATCTTGTACCTTTCCACCGCCCAGCTTAATAATATCTTCGTCGCTAAATAAATTGTATAAAAAAGTACGCACTGATTCCTCGGAGGTGGGTCCGCCAAGGTTCATTAAAACTACACCAAGTTTTGGTTTTTGCATATTTCCGGGTGAATAATAGTCAGTCTGTTCAATTTCGACCCAAAGATGCAATACTTTTATGAAGACTTTATGAAGACCGCATCGTAGCAACTGTATTTGGATTGAATCCAATTACAATGCCCGGCTTTAACGAAATCAGATGAGCGTTTAGTGACTTGCTTAACACAGGTAATAAAAAATCAGGTCCCGGCATGGACACGGGACCTGAATGACGATACAATTATCCTTCTGATGACATTTGCTCCAATGTTCGGCCTTTTGTTTCTGTTACGAACTTCCGAACAACAAAGTACGCCAAAACCCCAAATGCCGCATAAATTCCATAGGAGTAACCAAGTCCAATCGTAGCGAGCATTATTGGGAAACTCATGGTTATGGCAAAGTTGGATGTCCAATGCAATATACCACAAACGGCCAATGCAGCTCCTCTAAACTGATTTGGGAACATTTCGCCCAACATGACCCATAGCACGGGTCCCCAGGTAGTTGCGAAAAATCCGATATAACCCATTGCCGCAAGTAACGCGTACAGTCCCATATTGTCACTGAGTGCCAAATTACCTGTTTCCGGATTAAATTCGGCCATACCAAAGATAAGCGCCATAATTCCAAGCATGACTGCTTGTCCCAATGCTCCGACTAATAGCAACGCTTTACGTCCTACTTTATCGACTAAGGCAATGGCAAGAAATGTAAACGAAACATTAACGGCGCCTATAATCACATTTTGCATGAGTGCATCCGATTCTGTGAATCCAGCAGCCTGCCACAGTGTCGCACCGTAATACATGACCACATTGATACCAGTGAATTGCTGTAATATCGATAAAACAATACCAACCCAAATCACGGGATGCAATTTACCGGTGACCTTGTTTAAAATATCACTCAGTCTTGGTTTACGATCCTTCTCGAGGGTGGCTTGAATATCAGCGACCTTAGATTCAGCGTCATTCGGATGTGAAATGGATGCCAATACTGCTTTTGCCTCATCCAGTTTACCGGCAGCAACCAAGTATCTTGGAGATTCCGGAATAAACAATAATGTCACAAAGAAAACTGTAGCTGGAAGCATTTCCATCCAGAACATCCATTGCCAGGTTTGATAACCCATCCAGAACTCTGCAGCGGCCCCTCCTGCTACGTCAGCCAGGTAGTAATTACTCAAGAATGCTGCGAAAAGTCCCAATACGATCATCAATTGCTGCAAGGAAGTTAATCTACCCCGGATTCGGGATGGAGCAATTTCACTGATATAGGCAGGACCCAAAATACTAGCGGCTCCTACGGCCAAACCACCAAGTACACGATAAAAAACGAATTCCATCGAACTTCCTGAAATTCCGGATCCCCAGGCACTAACGATAAATGTCAGCGCAGTGACGATCAATACCAATTTTCTTCCGAATTTATCGGCTAAGGTTCCGGCAAAAAAAGCTCCAATAGCACACCCGAGCAGCATGGAAGCTACGTTGAATCCGGTTCCGACCGCATCCGAGTTAAAAGCACCTCGAAGTGCATCCACCGTACCATTGATTACACCACTGTCGAATCCAAATAGAAACCCACCAATGGCTGCCGATGTTGATATAAGTATTACTCTGCCCAGGTTTTCTCCACCCGACGAAGCAAGCGATTGCTGTTGTGCCATACGCTATTGACCTTAATTTTGTTCTTGGTTACGAATCGCCAGCGGATTAACACCACGAGCGGCTCAATGAATCACATTACATGTTGTCGCACAAATACACAAAAAAAACGCAAGTGTCAAACCAGTTCGATCTAGTTATAACACTTCGTATCATATTTTGACATCACATCAGATGTGAACGAACCTCAAATGGCGCATTCACATCTGTCGAAGTATGATGCGAACACACTTCGTATGTAGAAGACCGCTGTAAACCCCAAACCCCCTATGGAGTAATTAAAATTACTTACTCAAATAGAGATTTTTGAACTCATAAGGTCGTCTGAAATGCTCATCGTCAAAGTCTTCCAGGAAGTAGATGGTCTCACCTGTTGATTTCATCTCCGGACCCAACTCTTTCTTGACTTCCGGGAATTTATCGAATGGGAACACAGGTTCTTTGATGGCGTAACAAGTCAGCTTCGAACTCAGATCAAATTCTGAAAGCTTTTTGCCAAGCATCACCTTGACACCGATGGCCGACTCCGCACGACCAGTTGCCTTGGCGATGAAAGGAATGGTGCGGGTGGCACGTGGATTCGCCTCGAGTACATAGACAACATCTTCTTTGATGGCGTATTGCACGTTGATGAAACCACGTACATTTAGCGCTTTTGCAATCCGTAACTGATAGTCTTCCATAGTCTTGATTATCTCCTCACTCAGACTATACGGAGGGAGAACAGCCGTCGAGTCACCTGAGTGGACCCCGGCAGGTTCAATATGCTGCATTATGCCACTGATGTGCAGTTGATCTCCGTCGTAGATTGAGTCAAAGTCTACCTCAATGGCTTTATCAAGGTAATGATCAATGAGGAAAACATTCTCCGGATGAGTAGTAAGTAATTCCTCTACATATTCTTTAAGTTCTTCCGGTTTGACCGCAATACGCATACCCTGTCCACCGAGAACATAGCTTGGGCGGATTAACACCGGATAATTCACGATTTCCGCTTGCTCAAGTGCCCCTTTTACATCCATAGCCGTTCCGAATCGCGGAAACGGAATGCCACACTGGATCAAAACCTCAGAAAATTTTCCCCGGTCTTCTGCCAGATCCATCATTTCATACTCGGTTCCAAAAATTTTGATCCCCGCAGCCTGGAAGTGCTTAGCCAACTTGAGCGCCGTCTGGCCACCAACCTGTAAAATCACACCTTCCGGCTTTTCATGTTCAAAAATGTCCAGAACACGCTCCCAATACACGGGCTCAAAGTACAATTTATCGGCTATATCGAAATCGGTGGACACAGTCTCGGGATTACAGTTCACCATGATGGTCTCGAATCCCTCTTGCTTGGCAGCGATCACTGCATGCGTGCAAGAATAATCAAACTCGATTCCCTGACCAATTCTGTTCGGTCCACTGCCCAGGATCATAATCTTTTTCTTCTCCGTGACGACACTTTCATTCTCGCCCTCGTATGCCGAATAATAGTACGGTGTCTGAGCCGGGAATTCAGCCGCGCAGGTATCTACTAACTTGAACGATGGCTTAAGTCCCATCGATAAGCGCTTGGCTCTGACCTGAGCCTCTTTAACTGGCTCCGAGCTCTGTGATAGTAACCATGCAATCTGTTTGTCAGAAAATCCAGCTTGTTTTGCCTCGAATAAATCCTCTCTGGAAATCGTTTCTAATGACTGTCCTTCCAAATGATTTTCAAGCGTTACCATGTATCTTATCTGTTGTAAAAACCAATGGTCTACTTTGGTCACATCGTGAATCTCTTCGATCGAAGCACCCATTTTGAACGCATTGCGAATCTGGAGACATCGGTCCCAGTAAGGTTTCATAAGACGCTCACGGACCTTATGTCGATCCAAAACTTCGTATCCGTCAGCACCCAGTCCAGCACGACCAATCTCCAATGATTGCCATGCCTTGTTCAAGGCTTCGGGGAAATTCCGTCCGATAGCCATAACCTCACCAACAGCTTTCATCTGGGTACCAAGCATCTCATCAACACCTGGAAATTTCTCAAAATTAAACCTTGGTACCTTCACAACTACATAGTCGATACTTGGTTCAAAGCATGCTGATGTAGTCCCTGTTATCTGGTTTTTCAGTTCATCAAGTCGGTATCCAACGGCAAGTTTAGATGCAATTTTGGCAATAGGATATCCTGTAGCTTTGGATGCCAATGCTGATGAACGACTTACTCTTGGGTTGATTTCAATGGCAACAAACCGATCAGTACCAGGTTCTACTGCGAATTGAACGTTACACCCTCCGGCAAATGTACCAATAGATCGCATCATTCTGATCGCGGCATTTCTCAGGATCTGAAACTGCTTGTCGGTTAGAGTCTGCGCAGGCGCAACTGTTACAGAGTCACCGGTGTGGACCCCCATAGGATCCAGATTTTCGATACCGCAAATGATCACTACGTTGTCATTGTCATCACGCAATAGCTCTAACTCATATTCTTTCCAGCCTACGATTGATTCTTCCAACAGAATTTCATGAATGGGGCTTAGTTCAAGTCCACGCAAGACCTTACGTTCGAACTCGTCCTCTTCCCAGATGATCCCTCCACCCATTCCACCAAGAGTGAAAGAAGGTCTGATAACCAGTGGGAATCCTCCCAGTTTCACAGCGATTTCTTTGGCATCGAGAAGTGATTTAGCCACAAAACTGCGGCATTGTTCGATGCCGATAGAGTCCATAAGATCACGAAACTGCTGACGATCTTCTGTTATATCGATGGCATCGATATCGACACCTATGATCTTGATATTATTCTTCTCCCAGTATCCTTGATGGTGCAGATCACGAGCCAGATTCAATGCCGTCTGACCACCCATTGTGGGTAGTACTGCATCCACTTTTTCCTTGGCACAAATCTCTTTGATGGACTGGGTTGTGAGAGGTTTCAGGTATATGGCATCGGCCATCATGGGGTCGGTCATGATTGTAGCCGGATTCGAATTGATAAGTACCACTCTGTAGCCTTCTTCCCGCAATGAGCGGCAAGCCTGGGTACCTGAATAATCGAATTCACAAGCCTGACCAATGATGATAGGTCCGGAACCAATGAGTAATATCGTCTTTATGTCATCTCTACGTGGCATATTTGCAGGATTTAAAAGTCTGGTTGTTAATTCGATTTAGATTGTTTGAGTCTTTCGATAAATTCATCGAACAGATAACGGGAATCTTGTGGACCCGGAGATGCTTCCGGGTGATACTGCACACTGAAACCATTGAAGTTCTTGAACTCAAGGCCTTCGACTGTACCATCATTGAGATTCATGTGACTAACTTCAGCAACGGCTGCATCCACGGAGTCGGGATCGACCGAGAACCCATGATTCTGAGTAGTAATTTCGACCAGTCCAGTTTTCATGTTTTTGACCGGATGATTGGCACCACGGTGTCCCACAAACATTTTGGACACATGAATTCCCTCAGAAAGAGCCATGAGTTGGTGTCCAAGGCAAATTCCAAACAACGGTTTACCTGTTTTTTTAGCTTTGTTTACAGTTTCGATGGCATAATCCATCGGATTCGGGTCGCCGGGACCATTCGAGAAGAAAAATCCATCCGGATTCCATTCCATTACCTCTTCAAATGATGCTTTGGCAGGAAATACCCTCAGACTACACCCTCTGTCGGCTAAGCTGTTGATGATATTCTGCTTTATCCCAAAATCAAAGGCCGCTACTTTATATTGGTGCCCCTCATGTGAAATAGTCTGAGCTTCATTTCTGGTCACCTTGGACGCAAGTTCGAGACCGTTCATGTCGACCCAGTCCTTCGCCATTTGCACCAGCTGATCAGCATCCAGGTTTTCACTGGATATAACTGCGTTCATGACCCCTTTTTCACGGATATGTCGAACCAATTTACGGGTGTCGATACCTGTTATTCCTACGATTTTATGCCTTTTCAGATAAGCATTCAAGCTCTCATCGGCCATCGGGTTACTATAATCATAAGAAAATGCCCGAACCACGATACCGGAAACCATCACTTTTGGAGCTTCGTCATCGCGGGAAGATGCACCATAATTTCCAATATGCGGATAGGTCATCATCATTAATTGTCCGTAATAACTGGGATCGGTAAAGATTTCCTGATACCCGTACATACTGGTATTGAAACACAATTCCCCTCCGGTTGTCCCGTAGTGCCCGACAGCATAGCCGTATTCAACTGTTCCGTCGGAAAGCGCAATTATAGCACGTGATCGTTCTTGCATGGATAAAATGTATGTGTGTTTGGTGATGTCACAGATAGGATGAGTGACAGATTCCCAATCGGAATCATATCAATGCCACTGGTACGTAACGGCAAAAAAAAACCGACTACCCATTTAACTGAGAGTCGGATTTTTTTGAAATTTCTTGGAAAGTGGATCACTTTTCAGAATAATGCGTAAATGAATGGTGCGATAGCCGTGTTACCCGTTACAATAATCAACAGACCTAACAATAAGAGAATAAATACAATCGGCGCTAACCAAAGTTTCTTTCTTACTTTGAGAAACAACCAGAACTCTTTAAGTATGCCGATTTTACTCACAATGATTACCTGTTAATTTCAGCTAAATTACTAATTCATCAGCTAAAAAAAAAGTTATTCCTAAAATTCTCTACCAATTAACTTTTTGATCCACGCTTTGAACTTGTACATGGGTGTATTGGATATGATTTCGTATCGGAGATCCTCCTCAATTCGGACAAGGCGTTTGTTCAAGGATACAAGTCCCTTGGAAAGGTTCAATGCAACAGCTTCGACCGACAACCCCTGATAGTTTTGCTGTTCACCCGAATAATCATCCGGGAATAATCGCTCAGTTTTTAGATTCAGGAACTCACTTGCAATGCGTGCATTCGATTCTTCATAATCCGACATGAAATCCATGCGCTCATTTGCCCCAAAATATGCATACGATTCAAATGGTTGCTTGGAATTCGTTTCCTGAAAAATACTCCTGAGTAAATACTGATCTGCCTGATTCAGATGGCTGTTTGTTATCCTTGTGATTTCCAATGCATCCCGTGAGAGTCCACGATTTCTTGGATTTGTGGACGTAAATGACCTAAGAGTCTCACTTTCAAGAATTTCTCCCATTTGATGAATCAGACTATCATTGGATGGCAAGAATGATTTATGATATCGGCGGACAATGATATTCTCCTTCCCAAATACTTCAGCATATAAACTCAGGAACGTATACCAATCAAATGCCTTTTTCTCATATCCACTCAGAAACTCCTCAAAGGTTTTTGTCCCCCCCAGGTGTATACTCTGAGTATACATCGATTCAATAAAATCATCTTGCCTCCGAAGATATACTATGATCTTGATATCCAAATCCAGATCACGCGTGATTTCAAACAAGTTGCGAGCAACTTCACCGGCATTATCAAAAGCAGTAAATGGATCACCACTAAACTCCTCCGCACTGGCAATAAATCGCATCGCGCGATTGTTTTTGCGCTTTGATTCAATGATCGATTTCAACTTAGAACGAGATGCATTTATGTAGTCCCACTCCAAGGATCTGAATCCACGGATGATCTCGTCATCGATCACCATTTTGTCACCTTTAGACATATAAAACAAGCCCTCTTCTTCGAGCCTTGACTTCACCGTATGCAAATTGAATTGAATGGTGGATGAACCTGTTTTCCAGGTCCCAATATGTATAAAAAAAGGTGTCTTTGGCATATTATATTCAATCGTTAATCGTCCAAAGATACAATTTTCATCATTTGATTACGTAATAAGGTTCGCAGGCAATATTTAAACAGGATAATACGTTAGGTTTATTTAATTTAATCTGAACGTTATTGCATTTATGTCTGATATAGAGCTATTATCAGGTATGAATAATTACAATGCCCAGCAGAACACTTAACACAAAATTCAGCCCCATTTCCAAGATCGATGAACAAGTTCCTCACAAAGCTATCAAAAGAGAGATCAAGGCAGGGACTTTATGAGTTTCTGGATGCTGAATTCAGTCAGATCAAATCAGGCGAGAATGTATTGACAATTGGCTCTGGTGGTGAAATCAATCGGCTGTTATATAAACATGCCGAAATGAATTCATTTCATGTGACATCTTTTGATATCGACAGTCATCGCAATCCGGATGTTCAAGGCGATATATGCACGTTTGATTTCGGAAATACTAGGTTTGATCACGTAGCAATATGTGAGGTGTTAGAACATGTCCATTCACCACATCTGGCAATAAATAACATCTTTAGTGTGCTGAAATCAGGTGGAAGTCTAATACTTACAACTCCCTTCATGCTCCCGATTCATGAAGCCCCCATCGATTATTATCGCTTTACGAAATATGGTCTGATGCACCTACTCCAAAATTTCGACCGGGTAGAAGTCAGAGAGCGTAACAACTATTTCGAAGCGATAGATGTTTTTTACATGAGGATCCTACAGACCAATCATCCACGAACCAACATGGTTTCTTGGATTGTACTACCATGGGTGTATTATTTGGGTAGAATTCGCACAAAATTGCTTTACAAGTTGCTTCCTGTACGTGACATGACCACGGGTTACACGGTTACGGCCATCAAACCCTGATCACTCCTGTCCCATCCATCTCTTTCCAATTCGATTTAATCTAAGTCCCATTAGGTATTTGATCGATCCAACATACCCTTTTTGTGCTATCAGGTTTTTAAAAAACTCTTTGCGCCCTGGAATGGGGGTTAAAATATCACCGGGCTTCTGATCATCCGGTACCGGACCCACTCTGTTCAACACTTCATTGACTAATTGCTCCATCTGCAAATAATCGGAGGGAGTATCTTTTTCTGTTAAGCTCAAGTCTATCATTGCTTGGGAAGCAAGATCGGAAAACAATCGTTTGTCGATCGAGATATGTGTATCCATTGTCAGGCCGTCATATAACGCCCTGAGCGCTACACGAAAGTCTGTATCATTTAGATTACTTTGCCAATATGATATCAATCCACCGACCCAATCCCGATGTTTACGGGCATGGACAAAACACTTTCGATACACATCTTCATAGAATTGCTCGAAATCATGGATTCCATATATGGTGGAGGTCTCTCTGGAAAGGTGTCCGGCATCAGCCATTCGGTTCACAGTTGTAAACTCAGGCCTGATTTCAGAGCCAAGTTCCGGTATCAAATCGAGAGCTTTCCCAAGCATTGAAGTACGGTACATACGATGACCGGCCTTACGGTATCGACCGGTTAGCTTGTCATAAATCAAACCTTCCGTATGAAAAAAATGATCAGGAAGTTGCTCTGCCTCAGACAAAAAATCCTGAATTGCACCCATACGTAACAACACATCGGCGTCAATCGTCATCATCCACTTGGCATCAGAATTACCTCCAATAGTGTAACTCGCTCTCAACGTGGACTCAAAGGGGAATTGTCGAACAACATGAACACGGTCAGCCGATATCTCTCTCAAAACAAGTTTTCGACACATCTCTTCGGTGCGTTCACCAGAGGAGCGTATCACCACAATCAGATCCCGGTCCAGGTTACTCATAAGATTGAATTAAGGGATATAATACGTAGGAGCCTCCGGTCCAACAGGTAATCCAAAACCAAAAACCCAAATATAAAACAATGCTATCCACCCAATCAGGAAAAACAAAGTATAGGGTAGCATGGTAGAAATGATGGTCCCGATGCCCAGTTTCCTATCATATCTGGTCGCAAAGGCCAATATCAACCCGAAATAACTCATCATGGGTGTTATGATATTGGTGGTTGAGTCGCCAATACGATAGGCAGCTTGAATCACCTCCGGGCTATACCCGATCAACATCAGCATAGGCACGAAGATGGGTGCTGTAATGGCCCACTGAGCGGAGGCTGACCCTAACATCAGATTGACAAAACAACACATCAGAATAAACGGTACAAACACCATTGGACCGGTGAGATTAATTGCGATCAATAAGTCAGCGCCCTTAACGGCAATAATCGGCCCAAGATTACTCCATCCAAAAAAAGCCACAAACTGTGCCGCGAAGAAAACAAGGACAATGTACAATCCAAGAGAACTCATAGATTTAGCCATACCGTCGATTACATCGCGATCGGATTTCATAGTACCCGTTACTCGACCATAAACATAGCCGGGGATCAAGAAAAACACAAAAATGAGGGTTACCATACCACGGAGAAAAGGTGAATTGAGCACATCTCCAGTATCCGGATTTCGCAATACTCCCCATTCAGGAAAAACGGACAAAAAGATCAGGGCACTAACCCCAAGTACAGAGAAACCAGCCCAGAGCAAACCTTTTCGTTCGATCGGAGTCAATGGATCCATGTTTGAATCTTCCGACAAATCCTCACTGGCGATTTTAGGATTATACTTGCCAAGTTTTGGCTCTACTATCTTGAGTGTGACCCAGCTACCGACGATCGTGATCAGAAATGTACTGATGATCATAAAATACCAATTCACAGCCGGGTGTACCATATAACCAGGATCGATCAATCGGGCGGCTTCCTCAGTGATACCGGCCAAAAGAGGATCCACTGTTCCGATCAAAAGATTGGCGCTGTATCCTCCCGACACCCCGGAAAATGCAGCGGCTAGCCCCGCCAGTGGATGTCGACCAAGGGCGTAGAAGACAACAGCAGCAAGAGGTACCAAAACTACATATCCCATTTCAGAGGCCGTGTTGGATATTACACCGGCAAATACGATCGTGACCGTAACTAAAATCTTGGGTGTAAGAATGAAATTCGCAACTCGTTGAAAGAAAATGACAAGATCTAAAAAAAGATTCCCAATGAAGCGGGTGGAAAGTAACGGATACTTCGACCTATCCAAATAAGATGGCTTGAAAGATGCCGCTTTCAGAACAAGTCCACGGATTGCTGCACTTATAAGCCCAGAATGTTCCGCCACCCCAACCCCAAGTAATGCTACGAGCACAGTACCCAAGGGAACGAATCCGGTGAAATTAGTCACCAGATTCTCAACAATTCGTCTCAGACCGTCACCATTCATCAAACTGATGGACATGATAATTCCATCAGGTGAACGACCACGGGCACCCTCAGGACGTGGATCAATAGCACTCCATTCGAAATATCCGGCGATACCACTCATCACCACCACACCAAACGCAAAAAGCGCAAATAGAGTAACTGGATGTGGGAGTAAATTTCCCAACCATTCAACGGCATCTAAAAATCTTGTAAACGCCGTCCTTTTTCCAGACTCCTGCGGCGTAGGAGGTGTATTTAAGCTCGTATTTTCCATAGCCGCCAAAATAATAAAATTTCAATGAACCACATCAAAAAGTTGAAACTCATGTAGAAGTCATAATTAACAGATTAAATACACAAAATTAAAATAATTGTATTATCAATATGTAATTACCGAATAAATAGCCTACAACAGATACTACGTTAAGTTGATAAATATCAAAATAATAAATCTATAATCATAAATTTGGTCATATTTATTATTATGTTGTTGATGCCTGTTTTAGTACAATCAATAAATTCAAAATACATATAC
>CAZDYD010000034.1:20819-26577 GCA_964509715.1 uncultured Chitinophagales bacterium | reverse complement strand
AAAATATCATTTGTGATATATTTTATTTGACAATTAATATCATTTGTGATATATTGTTTTTGTGATAGTGACAATCACATTACCCAGGCGACAACTGGCAATATTAATTCGGAGACATAAACATGAAATCAACAACTGAAATTATCGAACAAAACACTCTCGAAATCGTTAATAGAATTCTTACAATCAAAGGAATGAAACCAGCTACATACGCAAGTGTTGACGGCTATTCAAATCAATCCGAATCAATTTATGTTAACATCACCCATGATGAAGTATCTGAAATCAGATTTTCAGACCATCGCGATTGTCATCCTGAATCAGGTCGCCTAAACGTTCGCTTTTCAGAACTTGAATCAATGAACATCATAACTGAAGATCCGAATTGGGAATCAACTTTTGATTATGAAGAAGATTACGAAATTTGGTTGTCTGAAGAGAAATCATACAACGACGAAGCTTTCATTTATGTCAAACCAAACCAATAATTAAACCCATGAATGAAAATATAATTGATGAAGCTCGAAATTTAATCGCTAATTACATCGTAACCCGAAGAAAAGAGCTAGGTATGACGCAGGAACAACTTGCAGAAAAGTGCGACCTTGGGATTGCCACTATAAGGCGCATTGAACTTGCAAAATTCATACCGGACGGAAAATCACTTCTAAAACTCTGCTATGGCCTCGACTGCTACTTCTTCATTGAACCAAAAGAGAGCGATTCGGAGATTGCTGAATCGTTCCGGAATCGATGGAGTAGACCAAACTCTGATAACTAAATCTACATATATTGTACATGCTTTAAAAATCGATAGAGAGTACATTATCTGACATTCAGTTGACATTGTTAATTTTAACACACTGAGAAGCAATAATATAAATTTACCTCCTAAGCTCCAGATCTGGGTTCGAGTCCCGGTCGGGTCACATCATCAAAAATTCGCTGGCTTTGGTCAGGTCGTTCTGGACAAGTTGATGACCAGCCTGTTCAATGTTTACTGTGAGATTAGCCCCATATTCGGTGTACAGTCCACTGAGTTTTTCTATCTCTCCCGGGGGCATGAGCGGATCGACCGACCCGAACGATAACCAGACATTACTATTCGATAGATCTGGTGCATTGGCAGGCACCAAAGGTGTCATGGGACGTAACAATAATGAAGTAGAGATCAAACCGGGATGTAAAAAGTTCAGGGCAGTAATGATGTTGGCACCATTCGAGTATCCCAAAGCCATTACATTTTCAGACGAAAAACCAAAGCTGGTTGCTGCTTCTCGAATAAATGAATCCAATTCGTGAGCACGTAATTTTATATCCGCTTCATCAAAGATACCTTCAGAAAGGCGTTTGAAAAAACGTGGCATACCATGTTCAATTACGTTTCCTCGAATTCCGAGATAACTTACTCCGGGTAAAATCCTTTCTGCCAACGGTATCAGGTCCATTTCGTTACCACCTGTACCATGAAATAACAGAAGTACCCTTTTTTCTTCCGGATTGGTTGATTTTTGAAAAAAATGCTGATGTGGATGGGTAAACGTCATGATACTCCCCCGTCCCTCAAACGATCCAACATGTCGTTGAACATGGCGGCTTCCTCATCTGACAAACTCGATGCCAATGCATCCATTTCGGCAGATCTTGTATCCAGACGATCTAACTTATCAAGTCCGGATTGAGTGATGTTGATGTCGACCCTTCTGCGATCAGCTTCACAGTTGACTCTCGATACCAGTCCATCACGTATCATGCGGTCTATGATCCGTGTCACATCGGAGTTTTTATCGAGCATGCGCTCCTTGACCATCGTGTTGGTGACCGGGTTGGGGTGTTGTCCTCTGAGGATGCGCAGAATATTGTATTGCTGCATGGTTAGTCCCTCAGACTTTAACATATCCTGCATCCTGTTACTCAGCACATTATAGCTGTATATCAGATTTACCAGTAGCTTGTGTTGCTGGTTTCTGAACTTCTGTTGTTGGATTTCGTCTTCTAGTCGCATAAGGGTATATCATTTTATTGTTTAAACAAATAAATATACCAATAATAAATCAATTCACAAAAGGAATTGGTAAAATTGAAGATAGCAGGCAAACGATTTTGATTATATCACCTTGGCAACATCATATTGCTAAGGAATTAAAGCGCTTAAACTTATGGTATACGATCCTGATTATCTAACGGTAGCTACCCAAGAAGACGCATTGTAATCTTCTCTGACAACCAGTTGCAGTCGTGCGGCTTCATCGAGAGTGGCTACGTTACCCAGTCGGACACGGAACCATATATCACCGGAAGCTTCCGTGCCGTATTGGACATAGTAAGCTTGATCAAATCCGCGGGACTTCCAGGTCGCAACCATTTCTGCCGCTTTGCTTTCAGATCTCCATGATCCAACTTGAACGGAAAAAGCACCATTTGCATCGTAATTGATGGTACGTCTTTCGGCTTCAGCGCGTTCAGCTGCTTCACGTGCGCGATCTGCCTGGGAGATACTATCCATTCTGGCTCGTTCGGTTTGCTCAACGCGGACTCTTTCCAATGAATCCAGGCGAGCTTGTTCACGCTGACGCAGTTCCTCTTCTGTCGGACCACATGCTGATACCAGAATTACTGTAACTAAAGTTAATGAGAGAATGACCTTGAACTGTTTCATGTTTAACCCTTTAAATTAATTTCACCCATCCGATATACTATTCTCACTTTCAGACAAAATAAGAACATAGCCGGTTTTATCAATAGTAGTATATAAATAACGTCTTATTTTTGTCACAAATTGCGGGAAAAAGTGACACTAATCACCTATTCGGCATTATAAAACCATTAGAAAACAAGAAATTGACAAAATGTTATTGCATTGATAATATTAATTAATTATAATGAAATGCGCTCAAGTAGCGTCTCTCTTGATGAATAGTTAAAGGCGGTGTGTCTGATACATACACCGCCTTATTTTTTTATCCCACCCTTGTAACTTTTCATTATTCGCAACGTACAAGCGTATTTGTGCGCATTTACTCTGTAATAGATATATGCTTTGTAAGGTGAACAACACGATGATTAATTTTGTCGAGCTTACCATGTAAAGTTGTATATTCAGGGAAATATGAACTTTGCAGCCAATTTTATCTTTATAGTTTATGAGTAGTTTTAATATTCGAAACCGAAATATCGAAGAGTTCGACATCCTGGAACTGGATGGTGAACTGGACGCTCATACCGCCCCCCATCTCGAAGACTCTTTAAAGAAACTGATCTCCGACAATCGGCAGCGCATCATCATCAATTGCCATAAGCTCCAGTATATATCGAGTGCCGGACTTGGGGTATTCATGGCTTATATTGAAGACGTTCGTTCCCTTGGCGGTGATATCAAGCTCACAAACATGTCTTCAAAGGTATACAATGTATTTGATTTATTAGGCTTTCCGACCCTGTACGACATCTTAGATGACGAAAAAGATGCCATAGAGAAATTTAATTCATAACTCATCCATCACGGATAATAGTGGCTGTAAAGCAAGAACATAACATCCTGGTCAATGCATCGACAGAACAAATTGCCGAAGTGCGAAATTTTGTTGCCATGCATGCAGCCAACGTCGGGTTCACACCCGAAGATGTTGATGATATCCGTCTTGCAGTTGATGAAGCCTACACAAATGTGATCAAACACGCCTATAATTATGACCCGAGCAAAAAAGTTACCATAAAAGTCGGATTTAACGGCAGTGAGTTCCTGATCACGATAGCCGATGAAGGTAGAAGCTTCAATCCAGATACCTATTCGGAACCGAATATCCGTGAACGTATCATGCTTCGTAAACGCGGCGGCGTTGGCGTTTACCTCATCCACAGGCTAATGGATCATGTTGAGTACAGAAAAAGTGGTATCATGAACGAAATCGTGATGTCCAAAAAATTATAACCCCGTTACCCGCCCCGAATTTGAACACAGGTAGTGAACAGATCGATAGTCGACACGCACGGTTTGAACTAAAAACGTTGCTCGACACCAGTCGTATGCTCATTGAGTCGCATGACCTGGATTTCGTACTGAACAACTTGCTCCTGATTTCCATGGGGAAATTGTTCTGCACCAAATCAGCTATTCTACTTTGGAACAAACAAGAGCAGTATTACGAAATAACAAAAAACAAAGGAAAGACCGGATTGTTCGAGGGACAACACCTCTACCTCGAACTTAGCGATTCCCTTCGGGATAAGTCAATCATCTATTCTGCACGTGATAATGACGGGACACTCCCGTCCTTATTCATCGAAAATGAGCTTTGTGTTTTGTTCAATCTACGCACCAGCTCCGAGCATATTGGTTATTTGTGCATGGGAGCCAAAGCGAACAAGCAGGAATTTACCGACAGAGAACTCGAATTCATCGAAAATCTGGTAAATATCTCTGCCGTTGCGGTTTCCAATTCGATATTGGTCCGCCAACTGAAGAACACCAACCTGCAACTCGATCGCAGGATTCAAGAGATCCACACTCTGTTCGACCTCAGCAAGGAATTCAATGCCAATGTCGACCTGCAGCCTATTCTGAAAATTTTCAAATTCGCCTTGCTTGGACAGATGTTCATCAGGACCTTTTTCCTGCTACTGCAGCGAAATGGCCACGATCCGGAAGTGGTGGTCCACAGCGGTATGAAAACTCCCATTTCACCCGAAGAAATGGCCAAATTGATCGAAATCAAACATACCATCACGCGTACCGGAGACTCTCACAGAGTCAAGTATTCCACCGTCGAACAAAATCAAATAGAAGCACTTATTCGACTCGAGCTCCAGGATGATGTTGCGATTCTTGGCGTAGGTAAACGTGCATCCAACGATACGTATGAACCGTCAGATTTCAATTTCCTGAGTTCACTTGGTAACCTGGCCATGTTATCTATCCAGAAAACCTACCTTCTTGAAGAACGTATCGAGAAAGAACGAATCGAGGAGGAACTCAGCATCGCGAGGACCATTCAGGAAAAACTACTCCCAAATCCGCTCAGGCACTTCAATGGACTCAATATTTCTGCCATGAACGTATCGAGTCGGCAAGTTGGTGGCGATTATTTCGACATTATTGAACACAAGAACGAGCTATACCTGGCAATTGCAGACGTTACTGGCAAAGGGATTCCGGCATCACTTTTGATGGCAAACCTGCAAGCCATGTTGCATGTACTAACACCGGTAACCGACACCTTGTCATGCGCTACTGGGAAAATCAACGATATAATTTACAAGAACACGCCGAGCGATAAATTCATCAGTTTTTTCTGGAGCTCATATAATGCCGAAACCCACCAGTTTCAATATGTCAATGCCGGGCACAACCCGCCATTTTTTCTGAGAGAAGGACAAAACGAACCCACCCCACTATCTGATGGAGGTATTCTACTCGGAGCGATGCCCACGCTACTTCCCTATAAAAGTGCTTCTATCAAGCTCCAAAAAAACGATATCATCGTGATGTATACCGACGGAGTTACAGAGGCAATGGATGAAGGAGAAGAAGAGTATGGTGAGGAAAGACTGGCTGAGTGTATCCTTAAAAACAGATCCCTCGATGCGGAGGGAATTATGGATGCCGTTATTGATGATGTGAAAATATTCACGAACAATAACTACAACGATGATATCACCATGCTGGTTCTGAAAAAAGCCAACTGACGATCCCCATTGACCGTCAGCATATCAAGACCTGAATTAGGGTCACATTCAGCACCAAACTAGTTCAACTCGG
>CAZDYD010000034.1:0-20719 GCA_964509715.1 uncultured Chitinophagales bacterium | reverse complement strand
CGATAATTTCGTACAACTCATCGCCAATCATGTTCAACTCACCGCCAATCTAGTTTAACTCGGCGATAATTTCGTACAACTCATCGCCAATCATGTTCAACTCACCGCCAATCTAGTTCAACTCGGCGATAATTTCGTACAACTATTAGAATATCTGGTGCAAACCGCTGTTCTCACAGCCGGGCGTTATACTGGTCAATTCAAACAACTCTTGGACTACCTCAGCATCGATAAAGCACTATAACCGAGGGTCCAGCCCTGTCGTCGCTGATCTTCTTGTTGTTTGGCCAATGAGACTATCGTCTGATACATACGGTACCGGTTCATGACCTCACGGACATAGTTCGATGTCTCGATTCCTCTGGCAAATCCGTGTCGGGCATGCATGTAATACTCCCGATGCATCAATTTGAGAAGTCCGTCTTCAACATGCTCCCAGTTGTTTGGATCACGATTATGATCGATCGCTATGCGTCGCGCATCGGCCACATGCCCCATTCCCGAATTATAGGTAGCCAGTGCAAGCTGGATCTGATTCGTAGAATCGAGATATGAATAATGGTCCAGGTGTTCTTTTAAGATCCTGATGCCTTCTCGAATATTCAACTCTTCATCATAAAGTTCATAATCTGCAAAATCGGTAAACCTGGGTAAAACCTGCATCAAACCAACCGCCCCAGCCCAGCTTTCAGCAAATGGGTCGAACCTGGATTCCTGTGCCATAATGGCTACCACGAGTTTCCAATCGACCCCCAGTTCGTCGGCAATGGGCTGGACCAATGCATCGTATGGGGATAGTAATCCTGCATACTCGGTACGTGCTACCGGGGAACGGAATCTGTTGACCATGATCTCGTTCTCAAAATATCGATGCCGTAGCATGTTCAGTACTGTGGATCGTCGTGGTTCACCATCCGCCTCACTAATTCGGAAATGCCCGGTGACGAAATCATCCATTTTCTCTTTTAATTCGGTCGCGTTGCGTCTAATGCCCCAAGCGACAACGTCACGTGAGCTCAATGCAGGACCCTCGGAGATCCCTTTGATATACAATTTTGCTGCATTATAAAGATTGTCATCGGCTATAGTAGCCTGAATGTCGCCGTTAGCCACCGCTGATATAAGCCCCTCGGTGTCCCATTGCTCAGGCACTGCTTCAATATTGACCTTTATCCCTCTTTTTTGCAGCTCGCGTAAGGTGTAATAATACGAGCTACTTCTGCGCACAGATATGGTGAGTCCGTCGAGGGAATCGATGGATGTGTAGAATCCTTCCATATGTGAAGGCAGCACCAGCACTTGATTTACGACATTATATGGCTCTGAAAACTCGATGAACCGGGCTCTTTTTGGAGTGATCGAATAGTTCTGGGCGATAACATCCCCATCGCCTCTGTTCAGGACATCAATGGGATCTTCATTTTCATTCGGAATGACCACCTCTACACGGAGTCCATGTTCTTTGGCAAACTCGAGTAGAAATTCATACTCAAAACCGCGCTCAAGTCCATGGTGCAGAAAGTATGACACCGAACTGTAGCGTGTGATCAGTCTGATTGATCCACGTTCTTTGATTGCAGCAAAGTCAAGGTCGATTGGATCTTCATATTGCAGGAGTAAATCGTCGGGATCGTTAAAATTGAAGTATTTATTTGACAATAAAACGACCACGCCGAGCGTAACAATAGCTATAACTATGGTTAACCTGTAATTTTTTGGGATCATGCAGTATATTTTTGGTGGATGGGGTGAGGGATGGATTGTACCCCGTTGGTTTATCTCAAGTGACCTGGATCACTATGTGATGTTTTTATGCCCTCGTTTTACTGCTCGGATTGCCTCCGGATACGATTTTAAGTTGTTTCCGCTTGCGATTCGTTGATGTTTAATACTAGAGTGTTCGGATATAAACATGATATCACTAAAGATAAACAAAATTTCTTAAAATTCGTTCAAATTAATTCGACATCGAAAATGGTGTACCAATTTTCAAACACGATGGACAAAAAACGATTCATATTCTTATTTATTATTATCACCGGATTTTCTGTCCCTGTAGTAGCCCAGATAACAGGACGTGTGATGGATGCATCGAGTGGGACCGGTATCAGAGATGCAAGTATTCTCATAACCACCACTCAGTTTGGTTCGACCACAAACCGCAATGGACAGTTTCAACTCGATTGGACTACCTTCCCAATTAGAATCCGTGTCTCAGCTATTGGGTTCGAAACCCGTGAGGTCCAGGTTTTTCAAGCGACATCGAATTTGCAGATTGAACTGGAGCCGGTTGTTTACAAAACCGATGAAATATATGTTTCACAAGACCGGATCAATACCTCAAATATCCGATCCAGACCCATTCCTGTGACCAGTATCAACACTAATAGTGCCAAAATTCAGATGAATACCTCCGCCGTCGACCTCCTTCGGTCGGAAAAAGGCGTATATGTTCAACAAACCAGTCCGGGACAAGGCAGTGTGTACATCCGCGGTCGGGCAGGCAGGGATGTGCTGTACCTTTATAACGGACTCCGAATCAATCCTTCGTTCGTGAGGTCCGGCCAGAACCAATATTTTGGAGCGATCGATGCATTGTCGATGAGCCAGATCAATGTAATGAGGGGACCCGTTTCGGTTTACTATGGAAGCGATGCCTTATCGGGTGGAGTGAATGTGATTCCGTTTGTGGCCGAGTATAGAGATAGTTTAGCAGTAAGCGGTCGGGTTACAGCTATCGGAAATTTTTTCGGAACAGGAGAGCGATCCACTAATCTGAAAGCAAATGTACATAGTCCACGACTGGCAGTTCACTTGAGTGGGACATACAGGGAATTTCAGTTTTATCGTATGAGTCCCAAGAGCAGAAGTGATGCTTGGTTTCCATATGGTACGCGCATGGGAATCGCGAATTATGATTTCAGTGCATATCTGGTGTCGGCAAGATATCGAGTTGATGCGAACAATCAACTGGAAGTGACCTCCTATACCGGATACCTGCCCGATGCGGCTCGGATTGATCAGATGATCCTTGGTTATGCGCGCCAGGTCGATCCGGGAATCAAACATCCCACCAACGGATATGCATCGAATACCTCACCCCTTCAATTGAGCACCCATAGTGTACGATGGAAATATGCCACTCCATATAAACTCTTCAACTCATTGAATGTAGTGGCAGGATATCATCATTTAAAGGATCATCGGAAAGAGTCGCCCTATGTGAACCCGGTAAGTAGTCTGTATTCTGTCACTCATACTGAATATGACAAGAATACAAGTAATATGTATCTGATGTCGTTCGACTTGACCTCTATCCCCTCCTCATCTACAATTTTGAGGGTTGGTGGTGACTTCAGTGCCGACATGGTCTCAAGTAATCGATACAGGATAGTTGGATCGTCACCTTCCATAGATCTTCTCTCGCGCTATCCTGATGGATCGATGTATATTCAAACGGGGCTGTTTTCACATGTAACCTACAACTTGAGTTCAAAAGTATGGATTGAGGGAGGGTTACGATACTCATTCATATATGCCGATCTGAACCTTGAGGGGATTGATTCGGAGCGTGGATTTAATGCATACACGACTCAGTTTAAGTTTACGACCGGTTCGCTGGGACTGTCCTGGTCTCCGATTCAAGGACTCTACCTGCTTACTAATTTTTCGAGTGGATTCAGAGCTCCAAATGTGGCAGATCTTTCGGAGTTAGGAGTCAGAAGGTCTCGTTTCATGCAGGTTCCAAATCCATCCCTTTCAGGTGAAAAAACTTTCAACACCGATGTGAGTGCCCGATGGATAAGGAATGATGTCAGGGCTGAAATCACCGGGTTTATGGTGCAATATTTCGACAAAATCGAATCCGTTCAGACGGGAAGATCCATCCTGGTCGGATCGCCCGGCAATGAAAGAGTGCTGCTTGAAGTTATGAACCGCAATGAGGACAAAATGAGACTCTACGGAATTGAGAGCTCGCTGGATGTCAGTCCAGACAAATGGACGGGTGGATTTGTACTCAACTATACCTATGGCGAACTATTCAAACGAAATGGAGAGGTGGTCCCTGTAGACCGCATCCCACCTTTGAATGGCTATGTCTATGCCGGATATGAACTCCCCGGTGAAGTATTGCTCACAGCCCGTATCCGTTATGCTACTGCACAGCGTCGGTTGTCTGAGCTTGAGCTCCAGGATTATCGTATTTCAAACGATGGAACCGATGCATTTTGGGTCCTACAGGTCATGGCAGGTTGGCAGCTTGGGAATCACAGTGAGTTCAGGGTTATTGCCGACAACCTCACCGATCGGGCTTACCGCGAACATGGTAGTACACTCGATGGACTGGGCAGGAATATTACTCTGAAGTACTCTTACAGTTTCTGAAATCGGATGCGTTCGATTCGATTACTGCGTCGCTTCTTTGGCTTGTTTCACTCTGCCCCACCAAGTCATGAATATCCCAACCATGATACCACCCATGGCTACGATTGACCAAAAAGCAGGTATTTCACCGAAAAATGCGACCCCGAGCAGTGTAGCAAATACCGGTTCGGCCAGAATCAAAGTGGATAGCAACGTAGCGGAGATGAATTTCACGGCATAATTCATGGCACCGTGACCAATAATCGATGCCCCGATAGCCAAAGCAATACCAGAGAGTATCGTTGGTGTGGACTGGAACAGACTCACTCCCATGATCACGGCTATGATCAGTGTAGCCAGCGCGGTAAATCCATAAACGGTAAAAACGTAATCCAACCAGGACGATGATTTACGAATTTTTTGACTGATGAGGATGTAGAATACAAAGAAGACAGAGGCTGTCAGTGCCATCAGATTCCCAAGCAACGGATTCGCGAATGTATCACTTGGGCCAGAATCAGAAATCCCGAGGAGCAGGGATCCGGTGAATGCCCCTACCACACCCAACCAACTCAGAACAGGGAAACGTTTTTTCAAAAATGTCGATTCGACCAGGATCAACATTATGGGATGGATAGTAACAAGTACCGATGCCGAGGCTATTGATGTGTAGAACAAAGACCCGATCCAAAGCGTGAAATGTAATGCCAAAAATACCCCTGCCAGTGCACTCCATCCGATTTCCTGTCTGGTGCGGTGGATACGATTACTACCTTGCTTGTATCGTTGCCATAACCAGAATGGAAGTAGCATCAAGAATGCCGAGACCGTTCTAATGGCTGTAATAGCAACCGGATCTGAATCCGGCCCCGCCATACGCACCATGATCGGAGCAAATGCGAACATGGTCAGGCCGGCAGCAAGAAAGATATAGGTATGAACCGGAGTAGATGTAATGGAGGGTCGGTCTGACATAACTTATCGTATCCGATCCATGGATTTAACCAACTTTTCATCCTTCAAAATGGCGATACGCGCAAGAAGTTGAAACAAAAGTCCCACTGACAACAGTCCAACTCCCAAGAACTCACCGATATCACCCGAATTGATCGGTCCCATAGTGAAAAACACCGCAACACCCACACCCATGGCAATAAGTTGAAACACCATCGCTTTACTTACGGTTGCGGCTTGAGCCGGACGATCGGTGAATTTAAAGACCGACCATATTGAGATTCCGACAGAAAATGCAACTGCTGCTATAAATGCGCTCAGAATCCATGCTTGAGGATCTTCAAGCAGACGATCGAACAGGGCGGTAAAGACCACTGATATTGTTAATAAAACAGCAAGAATCAGATATACGGTTTGAATGCGTTGGATCACGGCAATAACGATTTAGGGTTAATAATCGCTACAAATATACGGAATCTTGCGAATCTTGGTGATGGACAAAATTACTTATGGTTTGGGTTGTGAATAGCGTTAAATTGGGTTTTTTGGTGGCTTGACCATCCCCCGGGGGCCAGACACCAATTTTTCTAAACGTATTGGCCAAAAACAGGTTACCAGCACATAGATGACGACTGAGCACGATCCCAAACGGACATTTATAATCGAGGTATTACTCTTTGGAGTAGCATGTATCTGGGCTCTGAACTTCTCGGTGGTCAAGATCAGCCTGGTGGAAATAGATCCCATGAGTTTCAACGCCATGCGTTTTCTTTTGGCGACAATACTCATGTGGAGCTTTGTGTTATACAGAAAGGAATGGCGTCCGGTCCGAAAGGGTGACTGGAAGCATCTGATCATACTTGGAGCCCTCGGGAACCTGTTGTATCAACTCTTGTTTATTTTTGGCATCGAGCGTACGTTCTCGGCTAACTCAGCCGTCATGCTCGGAACGATTCCGGTCTGGGTGGCAGTCACGTCACACCTGTTCTCCGATGAAAAAATGACCCGAAACAAGGCCATTGGGGTTGCACTTGCCTTTTCGGGAGTCATTTTCATACTACTCGGGAAACCGGAACGCATCAGTCTGTCATCTGAAACCTTTGTGGGGGACCTGTTATCACTGGCATCCGCCTTTGTATTTGGTTATTACACGGTAAGGTCCAAGGGGTTTCTATCGTATTATCCTCCTCTGCAGCTCACAACTCTATCCATGACCTTTGGCGGATTATCGCTGGTTATTGCCGGAATACCCTGGCTCATCGAACTGGACTATGCCAATATTGGGCTCGCCAGTTATGGAGGTGCCATCTACAGCGGACTATTATCGGTCGGGGTATCGTACATCATCTGGAATTACGGACTAAGACAGGTCGGTGCGGTCCGTACAGCCACCTATCAGAATTTGGTCCCTGTGATGGGACTCATACTCGGATTTCTGATCCTGGACGAAAAAATGACCACCGTACAATATATCGGGTCGGCCATAGTTATTGCTGGTATTATTCAAACTCGCCGGAAGTAGCCATCTTAACTGCATAGCAGTATTAATATTGACTTTTTACTCACTTTGGGTAAAATCATTAGTGATTTTATCGTTATTTTGGCATGCTTGTATATTAACCGTTTAATGATTTATGATGCATCTCAGGAGCTCTTTAAAAAATTTTCTGACACTACTGTTTTTAGTTGCGACCACGGTTAACGTGGCAGCACAACAGGGACAAGATCCCCAAAACAGAGGAACTTCCGGCAACGTTATGAACCAGTACGTTGATGAACTGGGACTGGGTATCATTGCCAATGGATTTATGATGGAGGATGCCATCGATCCGGATACATACCAACTGGGTCCTATGGACGCCTTGACCATCACCTTACGTGGCAGTGTGCCGGTTATCATGCGTGGAGTGGTCGTGAATCCCATGGGTGAAGTTGTCCTCCCAACCATTGGTAACATCAACCTCAGAGATCTTACCATAACCGAAGCCAGGGTCCGAATAGCAGAACATGCAGCTCGATACTATCGGTTTGACCAACTATCCGTAACCCTTGATGTACCTAAGCCGGTGGCTGTGCACCTGACAGGTGAAGCACCACGTCCCGGATTGCAATATGTTCCGGCTTCGACAAGGGTTGACAGGGTTGTACTTTCCAATATTTTTACCGCTGCGAGTGCAAGAAATGTAGCGGTGACGTCAGATAACAATGGCGGATCTGGTGCAGAATCTCAAATGGCTATACCAGCAGTATCAGGTATCACTCCGGCCACTCCATTCAATCTGGCAAATCTCCAGAAAGAATTTGACTTGGGAGACAATCGACTACACCACTATTCGCTTCGCAATGTCACCATCGAACACCGCGACGGCAGCCGGTCATCGGCCGATATCATCGGATATTTTTATAGCGGCGATCTTGAGTTAAACCCAATGCTAAAAAACGGTGACCGCGTCATCCTTGAGGGTAGGAATCAAAGCAATGCAAGAGTGTCTGTTTCCGGAATGGTAAGACGACCGTTTGAATCGGAGTTCAGAAAAGGCGATACGATTTCGAAACTCATCCGAATGGCGGGTGGATTTAATGAATATGCCAATATGGAACGTGTCAGGGTATTGCATGGCGGATCTGTTCAGATTGTTGATGCAGCAGACTTTGATAGTTTCGTTTTAGAACCGGATGCACGATTGATTATTGACAGAGCTACAAGAAGTCGCAGTAACCATTCAGCATGGGTCGTAGGGGAAGTGTTAAATCCCGGAATCTATCCGATTGTTGAAGGGGTAACCACTGTTCAGGACCTGATTGAAATGGCGGGCGGGCTCACCGAGGATGCCCTACTCAATGGTACTTTCATCGACCGTAACAGTGTATGGGCTGAGCGCATGCTTGAGCAACCTGATTATGACTGGAGCCTGGGTCTGATTCACCGAACCTCTGAAGTGTATATGGAAAGTGTGAATTCAATGTACCTGGAACGCGCCGGAAGTCTTTCCTTAGTGCCCATCGACCTGAACAACTCTCGAAAGTCAAATGAAATAAAAGTCACGGATAATGACCGTCTGATCATACCAAAAGATAGAAAAACCGTTACTGTGATCGGTCAGGCAAGCAATACCGGATATTATCCATTTGTACAAGGTGCAAGTGTACAGCACTACATTGATCAAGCCGGAGGATATACGGCTGCTGCCGATAAGAATCGGATTTTTGTGATCAAAGCAGGTAGTATGGTCTGGCAACGGTTCGAAGATACCACTGTTGAATCCGGTGATATGATTTATGTTGACAGAATCCCAAGAGAGACTTTCGTCTCGGCTCGCCAGTTTGAATTGACCAAAATCCAGCAAAGAAACAGTACCGCTCAGGTCATCATCTCTGGTATCGCTGCAATTGCAGGGATCATCACAACCATTTTAGTTATCAACCAACGCTGATAAGCAACTAATGAATTCGAAGTATCAATCCCCATCAGGTATTCAAATAATAAGACACCTGTTCGCAAACCTGAAGACCATTATCATCGTAACGTTCATCGTTGGTATTGGTGCGGCTATTTATTCGCTCACCTTGGATAACATGTATCGTTCATCGGCCAACCTGTTCCCGGCTGAAAGTCGATCGATCAGTATGGATCTGTTAAGTGGTCGCGGTCTTGGTGCCCTTACTGGTGGACTTATTGGCGGACGGAACAGGAGTGTCGACCGTTTATACGTTCTGTTAAACAGTGAGAGTTCCAAGCGCAGAGTAATTGAGGAGTTTAACCTCATGGAAGTATATGAAACCGCAAATGAGCGTTGGCCAATGACCATCACAATGGGAGAATTGGACAAAAACACATCGTTTCGCGGTCTGCAAGAGGGGAATTTCATTATCGAAGTGTGGGATAAAGATCCGGAGCGCGCCAAAGCTATGGTCGAATTCTACGTTGATCTGGTTAGTGAACTGAACATCGAGGTATCTGTGCAGGAAGCACGTAGTTACCGTGAGTTTATTGAACAACGTTATACATTATCTGTCGATACCATCGAAGATCTACGCAATAGAATGCAAGCTTTTCAGGAAGCGTATGGGATTTATGAGTTACCTGAACAGGTATTGAGCAATCTACAGGTCATTGCTGAGTTGATGGGTAGAAAGATCGAAGCCGAAGCACGCCTTGAAGTCTTCAGACAGACGTTGTCTCCTGAGCATGACCTCTATAAAACAACCAGTATCGAGGTAAATGTTCTTTCCGGTGAAATCGACAAACTCTACCGCAACTCAAACGAGGATCAGTTCCTGATCTCTTTTCCGAATCTGCCACGTATCGCTGGTGAATATTACCGTCTGATGCAGGATATAGAGGTTGAAGTTCAGATACAACGCATCCTACTCCCACTGTATGAGCAGGCACGACTTGAAGAGCAAAAAGCACTGCCAATCGTTACCATTGTCGACGCTCCTCATATCGCTGAGAAAAAAGATCGTCCATTCAGAACACTCATCGTATTACTATCTGTATTGTCAGGTGGCATTCTGATAAAACTGATATTGATATTGCAATTACATTTCAAATTGAACCGCGAATACATCAGAGAATTGGTGAATTCATCTAATGCAAGCTGAATCGCTCAAAGGCACTGACTGGACCCTGGTCGGGTTAGTGTCGGCCGTGGTCTTCGGAATACTCCTTATCAGCAAGGGCGACCTCATGCTGATAGGGATTCCTGCGTTGGCAGTACTTGGATTGTTCATCGTCATCAAGTATGTACATACTCTGCCACTGATTTTTGTAGTCGCAAGCTTCTTGATTCTCAGAAACCCTCCCGGACTCAATATTGGGGAGGTTATATTTTATTTTTCCGCTTTATTGCTCATAGTATTCGTTTTGGTTCCAGATATACTTAAAGCTGAGCTGAAGTATGAAAATAAAATGGATGTACTTTTCTTCCTGCTTTATGCCATGGTTCTGTATGGTGTCTTCCTGGCCTTGCTCAACAGGAACAGTATCCCGACCATGCTCGTCGACGGATCAATTTATGCAGCTATCCTTGGTTATTTCCCCCTCCGAAAGTATTTATCGGACAAATCAAAGCGAGACCTGTTCCTGTGGGCAGTGTTGATCGTAATAATTCTGGTTGTGATCCGGAACTTTGTGAATTATCGCCAGATCATTATCCAGGCAACCATGGCTTGGGAGCTTGAATTGGCACGATCTGCAGTGAATGAAATCGTTATTCTGCTTGGGTGCGTGATCGCATTGGTACTGTTCAGCTATGCGAACAACCTCATGAAGCGTCTATTCTGGGGTGGATTACTGACCTTTTTCCTGTTGGGATTGATACTTACCCAGAGTCGTGGTTTCTGGATCACTTTCGTACTGGCCACGTTTGTGTTTTTATATTTTGCGGATACTAAGGAACGAGTCTTCGCCATTTCCATCATGTCCGTATTCTTTGTGATGGTCACAGCTGTAGTGTTGATATTCTTCTATGATTTACTCGAAATTATCATCTACGGCTTCCAGACCCGAATCATGTCACTTTTTGAAGCTGGGAAGGATGTTTCTCTTGGTGAACGTGTTGTTGAAAGCCGAACGATTTTACAGCATATCTGGAACAATCCTATCGCTGGCCACGGACTCGGAGCAGAGTATATCCGACATAACATGCTGTTTGGGAATGTGTATAAAGTCAGCCACTACATCCACAACGGCTATCTCTTCCTATGGTTCAAATATGGGATCATGGGATTAATCCTTATGCCCATTTTATATCTCACCATGGCCCGATATGCCTATCTTTGTTTCAAGTATCACCCGATTGATATCTACAGGCAGGTTTCACTTGGGATTATGAGCATTCTACTACCTGCCTTGATCCTGAACGCAACGAGTCCGCTGTTCACAATGTTCGACGGACTATTTTTCATAACGATATGTGGTGCTTTCATTGGTTCGATCTATGAGGATATCAAATATCAGGTCCCGCCCATATTCAAAGCACCAGATCACCATTAAGTCCACCTACCCTGGAACCCGCAAGAATTTCACATAATATTGGATGGTTGGGTGCTGCTAATTTTGTATCCAAACCGGTATGGATTATTTTCCTGATCCTGACCACAAGGCTACTGGGTTCTGAGCAATTTGGGATTTTTGTTTTTCTTATCGCCGTAAGTAACATCATTTCTGCATTTTTTGAAATGGGGCTGGATCTTCAGATCATGCGATCTATCTCACCCAAAAAAGATAAAGCGGGACATTATGCTGGAATATCAATCTTCCTGAGAGGACTTGGAGTACTGGGGATTATTGTCGTTTCTTCCGGACTCTATTTGTGGCTGTACCAGTATGAGTATCCGCTGTCATTATACGTGATGGGAATCCTACAAGGTATATTCCTGTACATTCTGAGTCATCTTCGCGCCATATTCAGGTCGCTGGAGCTACTCAAATACGAAGCTATTTCCCTGGCCATCGAGAAAAATCTGATAGCTGTCCTTGGTTTATTCATTCTGTTCACCAGTGCCGAGTTGCAGGCTTTCCTGATGTTCTATAATGCGGGGTCGCTGATTGCAGTTATCATCACAATGGTAATGGCCCAGCGCCTGACCCGTGTGAAATTTGGTGTAATCCCGACACCTTCTGACGCAGCAAGTATTCTAAAACCTGCCTTTCCATTCGCTATCATGAACATTATCCAGGTCATATACACCAGACTGGGTACCATTCTACTGGAGCGTTTGTCAGGTAACCTAAGCTGGGTAGGCTTGTATAATGCTGGGTCACGATTTGCAGGTGCTTTTGTCGTATTACCTGATACGATTATGGCGGCAATTTACCCGGTTTTTTGCCGAGTGTACGAAGAACGTGACCGTATGTGGGAGTTGATCCAGTTGGCATCGCGAATCTTACTCGCAGCTGCGGTCCCCATAGGTACCACGATATTTATCGCCCATTATGAGTTCACCATGTTGATATTTGGGTTAGAATACATAGAAGCATCGGCGGCAATTGGGGTTTTTGGGCTCATGTTGATCGTGAATTCACAGGTTTTCGTGGTTGGGAGCGTTGTATCTGCAACTGGAAATCAGATGAAAGCCAACAAACTATTTGTGGCCATCCTTCTGATAAGTGTATTTTTGTATGTTTATTTCATCCCAAAATATGGATACATGGCGGCAGCATGGATCACTTTGTGGGACCAAATTGCGTTGGTTGCAATTAACTATTGGGTCACACGTTCCTATTTCAAATCCAGAGTTTATCTGTTAAACGTGATTCGTACCTTGGTCTTCCCGGCCATAGCCTGGTATGTATATCAAATGGGACTCCCTATAGAAAATGGATTGGTCATTCTCTTGGTCATCGGGCTTTGGAATCTCGCTGGAGTATTCGTGATGGGACTGGTGAAGCGAAGTGATATTCAACAGCTACTGAATATTAGAAAACAGCTTGAATAGCATGAGGGCACTGATTACACATTATTCATTTGCGACCATTGGAGGTGCTGAGCGGGTGTCGCTGAAAGTGGTCGGGTATTTGAGTAATGTACTCGGGATGAAGGTCGATATTCTGTGTTATGATGCACCTGATGTGGAGCGAGTGAGGCTTCAATACGGTCTGGTCGTGGGCACGGATGTCAGGTTTATTGGTTTGAGCGGGCCGGTGGGGACGAACCTACAGCTGTTCCGTATAGCGCATCTGCACCGCGAGTCGAGGAAGATTGCAGCTGAGTATGATCTTTGTATATCGACGTATAATGAGCAGGATTTTGGGTTTCCGGCGTTGCAGTATGTCCATCACCCGATTTTTGAGTCGCGTGAGGTCCTGCGCCGGTATCGGATTATCCCTCGTGAGAATGTGATCGATCGATATGGGGTGCTCGAGAAAGTGTATTATGGATTTCTGAATGCTTATGCGGGTGCTGATGTGCAGCGAAGGAGGCAGAATCTGACGATGACGAATTCAGGGTTTATGGGTGGGATTCTGCGGGAGTGTGGATATGGCGATTTGAGGGTGTTGTATCCCGGGTTTTTGCAGAACGAGGGAGGAGCGGCGCATGGGGTGGGGGTGGAGAAACGGCATAGGATTTTTTCGCTGGGGCGGATCGAACCTGATAAGCATACACTGAATCTGGTTCAGCTTTATAAAGCACTGCATGAGGTCGACCCGGAGTTGGAACTGGTTATTTGCGGACTCACCGGATCGGCCGACTATCTTGCACAGGTCCGTGAATTGGTCGATTCATTGGGGGTCCCGATTACGTTTATGCTCGATCAAGACAGGAAGTCCGTTCTCGAACTCATCCATTCGAGTAAATTCTATATCAATCCCAAGCCTTTCGAACATTTTGGCATAGCCACTGTGGAGGCAATTGAGGCGGGTTGTATCCCATTCGTTCATAATAGCGGTGGGAATAAGGAACTCGTACCATTCGGTGAGCTCCGGTTCGATGATGTCAATGATCTTGTTGCTGGATATAATGCCCTGAGAAACGACATCCCCCGACAAGATCAGATTCTCAGAGATCTTGGACATACACTTGAAGCATATTCTTCTGATACATTTTTCAAATTATTTCACGAAATTATAAGACTGTACCTAAAAGACAAAGGGACCGAGATCGGTCCATACAAGGAATTAGCATGAAAAAGGCATTAATTATTGGAATTACTGGTCAGGATGGAGCCTATCTGGCCGAGTTTTTGTTGAATAAGGGGTATGAAGTCCATGGACTCAAACGCCGTTCTTCCCTGCTCAATACCGAGCGGATCGACCATCTTTACGAAGACCCCCATTTTTCGAAGACAGCATTCAGACTGCATTATGGCGATTTGACAGATGCTACGAATCTGATTCGTTTGATCCAGGAAATCCAGCCTGATGAGATTTACAACCTCGGTGCGATGTCGCATGTGAAGGTGAGTTTCGACATGCCCGAATACACGGCGAATGTGGATGGTCTTGGCACACTTCGAGTGCTCGAAGCAGTAAGATTGCTTGGAATGACCCAAAAAACCAAAGTCTATCAGGCTTCAACATCGGAGCTGTACGGATTGGTTCAGGAAGTTCCACAGACAGAAAGAACTCCATTCTATCCAAGATCCCCGTATGGTGTGGCCAAATTGTATGGCTACTGGATCGTTGTTAACTACCGCGAAGCCTACAACATGTTCGCCGTGAATGGAATTCTATTCAACCATGAGTCCCCGGTACGTGGTGAGACCTTCCTTACTCGAAAAATCACTCGAGGGGTCGGGTCCATCGTTCACGGACTCAGTACCTGTATTTATGTGGGCAACTTGGATGCCAGTCGCGACTGGGGACATGCCAAGGATTACGTCGAGGCAATGTGGTTGATGCTTCAACAAGAAGAACCGGAAGATTATGTAGTAGCCACCGGAATCACGACCAAAGTTCGTGATTTCATACGAATGGCCTTTGAAGAAGCCGGTATTACTGTTGAGTTCAGCGGCACCGGTGTCGATGAAAAAGGGGTCGTTACCGCTGTGTCTAATCCAGACTATCAGGTCAAGGTTGGACAGACCGTAATAGCTATTGACCCTGAGTATTTCCGTCCGACCGAAGTTGATCTGCTCATTGGAGATGCATCCAAAGCGAAAAACAAACTCGGCTGGACACCCCGTTACACCCTGCGTGAAATGGTGAAGGAAATGGTTGAGTCTGACATAAAACTAATGAAAAAAGAGCATCACCGCAGAGCTGACTGAAATCAATGAATAAAACAGACCGAATTTACGTAGCAGGAAGCAATGGTATGGTAGGCTCGGCGATTGTACGGGCTCTGAAATCAGATGGGTTTACAAATATAATCACCCGATCTTCCAGAGAGCTGGACCTTAGAAATCAGTCGGCCGTATTGGATTTTTTTAAATCAGAGCGACCGGACTATGTATTTTTGGCCGCTGCTAAGGTAGGTGGAATCCTGGCGAACAACACCTATCGTGGTGAGTTTTTGCACGACAATCTGGCGATTCAGTTGAACGTGATCGAAGCCGCGCGGGTCACGGGCGTTACGAAATTAATGTTTCTTGGTTCCAGTTGCATTTATCCAAAGCTGGCCCCGCAGCCGCTCAAAGAGGAATATTTACTCACGGGACTTCTTGAACCCACGAACGAGCCTTACGCAATCGCGAAAATTGCGGGAATCAAAATGTGCGAGGCATACAGGGATCAATATGGATGTAATTTCATATCCGTGATGCCAACCAATTTGTATGGACCGAATGATAATTTCGATTTACAGAAGTCCCACGTTCTGCCGGCATTGATCCGTAAGTTTTATACTGCGACCCAAGAAGGCCAACCGAGTGTTGAAATCTGGGGAACGGGATCGCCCAAACGCGAATTCTTGCACGTAGATGATCTGGCGGAAGCGTGTTTATTTCTGATGAAATCCTACGACGAACGTGATTTTTTGAACGTTGGCACCGGAGAAGACATCAGTATCAAAGAACTTGCCGAGATGGTCGCCCGCATTGTAGGATTTGAGGGAAAGCTCCGCTTCGACTCAAGCAAGCCCGATGGTACCCCACGTAAACTCATGGACGTCAGCAAGCTCCACTCCCTCGGCTGGAAAGCCAAGATATCGCTTGAGGATGGTATTCGTGGGGTGGTAAATGATATAGATACTGGCAAGATTCGTTGGGATTAGTGCATGGTAGCTATGAAGGGAGAGGGAAGCAATATGCTTATTGGGCTTAGTGTATGGTAGCCTGAAGAGAGAGAGGGCAGCAACTTGATTATTGAGCTTAGTGCATGGTAGCTATGAAGGGTCCTTTGGGAGCCGGTAAAGCTACGTTAATGTTCCAAAAAATCTGTTATTAATGCAGGATTGGATGTCGTACTGACTGATCTCGGAGACTTTTTTGCGAATGGACTTCACATCGAAGTTGTTAAAAAACAAATTTGTACACGGGTTTCAATTCTTTACTGATACAGCTCGACCGTCTTCCTGGCAATGTTCTGCCAGGAAAAGTGTTCGGTGGCGATGTGGTGGGCGTTGGCAGCAAGGGACTGTCCCTGGTCAGGAAACTGTGTAAATGACACTATAGCATCATGCAGCGCTTCTACCGTGTCCGCGATAACACAATCTCGCTCATGCTCAATGGGTATTCCCTCGCATCCGACCGATGTGGTAATGACGGGCAGTTCGGCACCCATTGCTTCAATGATTTTGATGCGCATGCCGCTACCGGATTTCAGTGGGACAATCATGGCGCACGATTCATGTAACTCGGGCATGATGTCATCCACAAATCCAAGTACGTTGACGTTGAAATGACCGTGGAATGCATGCACTTCCGGTGGAGGATTACTACCGACTATGTTTAACGTATATTCAGGAATCGCTTCGTGGACGTCCTGCCAAACGTGGTTCAAGAACCAAAGCAGTGCCTGAACATATGGTGCCCAACTCATGCTTCCCAAAATGAGGAACTGTTTTTTGCGGGGGAGTCCGGCTGGACGTGCAAAGCGTTGAATATCAACTCCTGCCGGTATGGTAGTAATGACGGGATGGTCGCCAGCTGCGGGATTTCGAGCCTCCGCCCCCCTCCTCAGTAATCCCTCAAACAATTGCTTATCGACATCCGTCAGGGTGATTACATGATCAAACCATGTCAGCGCCCGAGACTCATATCGTTTCATTTTGGCGGTCTGGAGTTTTAGGAAGAGTCTGTTGTGCCATGCTGGCTCGTGTTCGGCCATGCGCCCGAAGATCATGTATTCGGCATTGTGCTGGCGCAGGATCAGCTTGGCATCCGGCCACAATGATTTCACCAGTGGTACGTACGGAGCCATGTACACCCAGTCGAACTGTATAACATCAAAAGTTGGATGATCTTGCCTTACCCGCTTGAGTAAATCACGGAAGGTGTCCTGATCGAACCGTAGCGCAAGATTGTAAGGCCGTGCATCGAACAAGTTTAAAAAAGCTGACTTCGAATCATATTCGCGGAAATTAGCTGGAACACTGTACAACGTAAACTCCTGCTCCATCTGTTCACGGTCCTGCGGATGCCGATTCGATTCGAATGCGGCCACAACGACCTCCACTCCTTCTCGTTTGATGTTCAATAAATTGTAAAAAACAGCGATAGCCCCACCATCAACCGTTGGAGTAGGAATTCGGGGCAATATATTCAGAATTTTAAGCATGGAATTACGTAATTTTGGCGGTCTGTGGAAGTTAACCCCGTTAGGTTCAATCCACAAACCATATACGTAATTTTTGGCACTGTAACTGATCTGGTTTTAGTGTCGGTAGCGATCGTTGAAATGCTGAATGGAATCCGGATAATAGCGGATCTCCGTTACGGTATCACGGATTCCTCCCGACGACCCGGCGTTACAATTCCGTCTCCAATTAGAACATTATCGAGCAGGATTATAATACATCGTTCATGAAAAAAATTGCAGTTGTAAACCGATATTATCCGCCATCACCTGCCAGTACGGGTGACCTGGCCCATGAATTGGTACATCAGCTGCAGGATGAGATGCCCGATTATGAGATTTTTGTGGTGACCACCGATGCTCCGTACAAAGGAGGCTGGCGTGAAGAGTTGAATATTACCGAGCGTGTTGTCAAGTCGAAAGCCATTTATACGGGGACCAACAGCGTGTTGCGATTCATTGCTGGGTTTCTCGAAGGTAGGGCAATGGCACGGATTGCTTTCGACCAGGCTGATGCTGTGATCTCGATGACTAATCCACCACTGATCAATTATTGGATGGGGAAATTGGCCCGGCATTCGGGCAAGAAGTATATCGAATGGACGTTGGATGTATTCCCAGTCGCGTTCGAAAAAGCTGGTTATGTTTCGAATTCAAACCCGATATATCGGTACTTCATGAAGAAAGTTGGTGAATACGCACCAGATTTCAACTTGTTCCTTGGCGAGGGACAACGGCATTTCGTTCATAGTAGCTTCGGATATAGCAACGATTATTCGTTGTTACCCTGTGGGATCAAAGATACACCTTCGGGACCCATCCCGCACTGGAAAGCTCTCACCGACCAGAAGGTCGTGCTCGGATATGTGGGTAATCTGGGAGAGGCCCATTCACCGGATGACCTGATTAAACTGGTGCGAGCCGCTGATCCGGCCCAATTTCATTTTGTATTTTCGATGTATGGTGCCAAGGTAGAAGTTGTAAGACAGGCGCTGTCAGGTCACAGAAATATCAGTTGGCTTGAGAATATACCTGACTCGGATCTGACGCATATGGATGCGCACATTGTGACCTTGCTGTCAGATTGGACTCACATCAGCGTTCCATCGAAAGCTGTATCAGCAATATGTATGGGTAAGCCAATACTCTTCATGGGACAGTCGGACTCCGACAATTGGCAGATGTTTTCGGATGCAGGATGGATTATACGTTCTGAGGACATGACTGATGACGAAATATCAGAGGTGTTAAACGATATTTCGGTGGAAGCATCCAGAAACCATCGCATCAACAACGCCAAACAAATTGCACGGGACCTGAAATTACTTCAGAAATCTACCATCCAGCACCTTTCTACCTGGATCCAGGGTAATTCCTAAGCATATAGATTTCGTTGCGAGCCGAACTTTGTGCGACACTATCTGTACGCTTTGCGATATGCATCTGTATGGGAAATACGTTGCGAGCCAAACTTTGTGCGACACGTGGCGCTTACCGCCACCTAAATCCTCGATCCACCGCTGAGCAGATACAATACTGCCATTCGGACAGCAAGTCCATTAGTAACCTGATTCAGAATTATCGCCCGATCACAATCGGCAACTTCGCTCTCCAACTCTACCCCTCGGTTTATTGGTCCCGGGTGCATGATCACAAAGTTTGGATATCGCTCCAGATGCTCCATTTTGATACCAAATCGCTCATGATATTCGCGCACACTGGGGAATAAACCTTGCTCCTGTCGTTCAAGCTGTATGCGCAACGCCATGGCAACATCACACCAGGCCAAGGCCTCTTCAAGATTATAAGTCACCTTTACGTCAAGGTCCTCCACGAAGACCGGCATGAAAGTCTTTGGACCACATAGCACGACCTCGGCACCGAGCCTTGTGAGTCCGATAATGTTCGATCTTACCACCCTGCTGTGCAGGATATCTCCGATAATGGCCACTTTGAGTCCCTTGATACGACCCAATCGTTGTTTCATCGAAAACATATCGAGTAGAGCCTGGGTCGGGTGTTCGTGGGCGCCATCACCCGCATTGATGATATTCGCATCTACGATCCGGGCCAGAAAATGGGCTGCACCTGGACTCTCATGTCGAACCACCACCATGTCGATCTTCATGGACTCGATGTTCTTGATGGTATCCTTCAGAGACTCACCCTTTTTGGTACTCGATGAGGAGGCTGTAAAGTTCAGCACGTCTGCCCCCATCCGTTTCTGTGCCAATTCGAATGAGATACGGGTACGTGTAGAATTTTCGTAGAACAGATTTACGATGGTTTTATCGCGAAGCGTTGGGATCTTTGGAACCGGTCGGTCTAAAATCTCACGAAATGAATTGGTCTGTTCAAGAATAAATCGGATGTCGTCGGCAGAATAGTCAGCAAGTCCCAACAGATGGCGGTGATTAAACGAGTAGTTGGGATCCAACACCTGATCACTCATGTTTCCCTCCAGAAGTTGAAGGTTGATTGGATTCTGGTTCGCGCTTCACCACATAGATTGCATCTTCGCCATCAGCATCCCTAAAAAATACCCTGACCTCTTCGTATTTATGTGTTGGGACGGTTTGACCAATATAATCGGCCGTGATCGGTAGTTCGCGGTGTCCTCGGTCGATCATGCAACAGAACCGGATACTACGTGGACGTCCGTAGCTCATCAGCGCTTCCATTGCGGCGCGTACGGTACGTCCGGTGTACAGAACATCATCCACCAAAACCACATCCTTACCGTACAGATCGAATGGAATCTCGGTCACCTTCACCTCGGGCATTTTCATTTTCGTACGGAAGTCGTCGCGAAAAAAAGTAACATCCAGCACACCGAGTGGTATTTCCATCTGAAATTCATTGCGGATGTGTTGTTGGACGCGCTTGGCGATGTACACTCCCCGTGTTTGCATACCGATGATCACAAGGTTGGAAGCGTCATCATAGGGTTCAATAAACTGGTGAGCGAACCGCCTGAAAGTGCGATCCATGTCGTCGGCAGAAAGAAGTAAGGCTTTTTTCACCAGTAGATTGGGTTCTGTGTTGCGGATTATGCAAATTTAGTGATGAATCGTCGTGAATAAAAATTAAAATGCAAAGGCTACTCACTATTTGTACTATCTCGAATGTGCTACATCTTGTCCCGAGTTAACAATTAACTTGATTTTTTGGATAATAATCCAAATATTTATATGAATTTTTGGATTATAGTCTAAATAT
>CAZDYD010000033.1:0-27994 GCA_964509715.1 uncultured Chitinophagales bacterium | reverse complement strand
TGTACTGAGTACGGGTCCATATAAGTCGGCTGCCGACAGCTACACGAACGATCGTTTTAGTGACAGTGACCGCGAACAGTTGGGTGTAATACTAAGTCAATTCAGCAATCGATTCGTACAATCAATTTCAGAGTACTCGGGCATCAATAGCGAAGAGATCGATAATATTCTTAATGCGCTGCCGACCTTACTTGCATCAAATGCCTATGAAAGAGGTCTACTGGATGGTTTCATGCAACCATTTGAGTTCAAAAAATTCCTTTCCGATAAGGCAGGGAGTAATAAATTGCAAGAAGTGACATTTAACCGATATAATCGAGTCAGACCACAAACTGCTGGGCTTACTCGTCCATCCGGTGACAAGATCGCTGTAGTGTATATGGAGGGACCGATCATGCCACAGGTAGCGACCGATATCTTCTCTGCTGGGTCAAACATGATATCGTACTCCCAGTTCGAGAAAATATTTAATGACCTTCAGGATGCGAAAGATGTGGCAGCAGTAGTACTGAGAGTTAACAGTCCTGGTGGAGCTGTTACGACCTCCGAAATTTTACGCGCACATATACGTAAACTGAGTGAATCAAAGCCCGTACTGGTAAGCATGGGAGCTGTGGCCGCATCCGGTGGGTACTATATCTCTATGGGTGCTGATTCCGTGTTTGCAGAATCAGGTACCATCACCGGATCGATCGGAGTAGTCCTGGCAAAGCTATCGGCCAATGAGTTGTTCACCGATAAACTCGGAATTACATATGATGAAATCAAAACTCATCAACATGCCGATTGGATGTCGTTGAGTAATGCTTTAACTGCCGACCAGCGACGTGGACTAGAGCGTGATATAACAATTACCTATGACAACTTTTTAAATCTGGTAGCAGAAGCGCGTGGATTGGAGAGAGATTATGTGCATACACATGCTCAAGGTCGTGTTTGGACTGGAACCGATGCCCATGAAATCGGGCTTGTCGATGGAATTGGAACCCTCCCGGAAGTGGTGCGAATCGCTGCTGAAATATCAGGTCTGGATGAGTGGCAGGTTGCATATTATCCAACGCCAAAAACATTCATTGAAACCCTGATGGAAAGTAGTCAAAGAAATGTCCGTATCGGTGCTATGTCAATACTCGGATTGAACCCAAACCAAACTATATTATGGAGAGACCTAAGATCCATGAACCGTCCGGCAACCTATAGCATTATACCTTTCGAATTTATTGTAAATTAGGTGAATGAAAATCGGTCAATTCAGTATAGAACATTTAAGCGAGGGGCAATTCGAACTCTATGGGGATGGTTCCCTGTCGAAAACCGATGCACCGCATAAAAAAAGGAGTTCAGGAGTTCCTGCCGAGCTGTATGAGGACTTTTTCATACCCGTTGGGGTCGATCCGATTCTGGTCCGGGGCAACGGGGCGACCATATTGTTGGATGCTGGTCTTGGGATAGGATTGGACTCTAAAAAGAGAGACCCATCTATCTCCAATATTCTCACAAATCTTGAAGTGTTCGAAATCGATCCGGGGGATGTAACCCACGTTTTGCTTTCTCACATGCATCACGATCATGTTGGTGGACTTGCCTACGCGAACAAGCAGTCGAAGATCACCTCCACTTTACCAAATGCCAAAATATTGGTACAACGTACGGAGTGGGAATATGCTGTCGAATGTGTAAATGAGAATAAAAAAAACTCGGATGTCCCCTATGACTTGGACAATTTATATCGTTTGGTTGCCGATGGACAGATAGAGTTTATAGAACGTGACCATTATGAAGTGATTCCGGGTATAGAGTTGATACATACAGGTGGACACACTCCGGGGCATCAAATAGTACGCATTAGAGATGGATCACAAACAGCATATTATTTTGGCGATCTGATACCAAATGAAGACTTTTTGAACTTCAACATGATCCCAGAAGCGGATTTTGAGGTAACCGACTCAAGACAGATCAAAATGTTATTGATGAAACAGGCGTTTCTGGAGTCTGCGGACATACTGTTTTATCACAGTGTCCATCTGAAATCGGGTCGGCTTACGCGCGACCCGAACAGACAGTATATACTAAGCAAGGACCAATAACGAGTTACTGGTTCATTGATATCAGAAACTCGCGGTTGTTTCGGGTACCCCTCATCTTATCCTGTACGAACTCGATAGCCTCCATCGGGTTCATAGAAACAAGATAACGTCGTAACAGAACTACCTTCTCACGTTCTTCTGCTTTGACGAACAACTCTTCTTTACGAGTACCACTCTTATAGATATCGATTGCCGGATAGATTCTTCGGTCTGCAATACGTCGATCAAGCACAATTTCCATGTTCCCGGTGCCCTTGAACTCTTCGAATATTACATCATCCATTCTGGAACCGGTATCAACCAATGCTGTAGCGATGATCGTAAGGGATCCGCCATTTTCGATATTACGTGCCGAACTGAACAATTGGCGTGGAATTTTCAAAGCTTCTGAATCAACACCTCCCGACATGGTACGTCCAGAGCTTGATGCAATGTTGTAAGCCCTTGCAAGGCGGGTAATTGAGTCCATCAACAACAAAACATCGTGACCGCTTTCCACGAGGCGTTTCGCTTTTTCAAAGACTATTTCAGCTAGTCCCTTATGATTTTCCGGTTTCATATCGAACGTTGAAGCGACGACTTCCGCATTCTTTACCGTGCGCTCCATTTCGGTCACTTCTTCCGGGCGTTCGTCGATAAGTAAAATGATGATTTTAGTCTCAGGACTATTGGCAGAAACCGCATTCGCGATTTCACGAAGTATGGTAGTTTTACCAGTTTTAGGTTGAGCGACGATGAGTCCTCTTTGTCCTTTACCTATTGGCGCAAACAGGTCGATGATACGTGTAGTATAATTGCTAAAATCATACTCAAGGTGATAACGCGAATCGGGATAGACCGGTAATAGATCTTCAAAATCTACCCTGGAATCCATATTCACAGGGATTTTACCGTTTACACCTTCAACTCTCAATAATGCAAAATATCTTTCGCCAACTTTGGGTGGACGAATGATTCCAACGACAGTATCGCCTTGTTTCAAGCAAAATCGCTTGATCTGGGATGGAGAAACATAAATATCGTCTGGTGAAGCCGCAAGGTTGTAGTTCACACTTCGCAGGAAACCGTATCCATCGGGTAGGATTTCGAGCGTACCTTCATTGATCAGATAGCCACCCAATTTCGGCTCTATTTCTGCAATCCTCTCAAGTAAAGTCGGGGCATCAGACTCTGGTAAGACATCATGAACCAGATGTTTCTTACCTCGATTGTCTTTTCTTCCACCCGGAGTGGTTGCATCACGAAAATCGGCATGTCTAACCTCTTGATCTTCTGACGGCGCAGAATTCGCAACATGTGATACATCATGAGAAGCATTCACATCTTCAGAACTCTCGGCATTCGATACCGGATTGTTATCTTTAACGACTTTTTTACTTCCCGGCTTTCTACCACGTTTGGCTGGTGTCTTGACCTCATTTTTCTCAGTGTTATGAGAGTTACCAACGTTATCGCCGGTAGTGTCTTCTTCGGATTTTTTTCCTTTAGTCATTTCTGTGATTATAATTTTATCTGCATTATCGAATGGATCAAAATCCACTTTTCGTTTACGACCGCGTTTGCTTGGATTGATTTCATCTTCAAAATCCGGGAATATATCATCATTCTGTGCCTTGTATGACGGATCGATACTTTCTTCAAACTCCGGGAAAATATCATCTGAATTCACAACTTTATGGGTAATCATACTTGATCGGAATTCAGGAAAAATATCTTTTGATTCCAATTTTACTTCCGGAGCTTGATTTACTCTAAATTTAGGGAAGATGTCTCTTGACGCAAGCTTAGCTTTTGGAGGTGTTTCTTTTTTAAATGTCGGAAACACATCTCTGGATGTGAGCTCTCCCGGTTTTCTAATGTTTTTAGATCCAGGAGGACGACCACGCTTTCTGAGTTTTTTTACTGGTGTGGCTTCTGATGATGATTTTTCTTCGTTTTCAGCCACATTTATAGTGTTTGACTTAATTCCAGTATTTGAAATGTCTTCGGATTTCAGGTTATCTGCCGATACAGCAGTCTGAGATTCTTCAAATCCCAGTAGTGACTGATTCTGAACTTTGCTTACTTCCTTGATTCTCCGGATCAATTCAGCTTTCTTGATTCCAGTTACTGGAGTCATTCCATATTTTCGAGCAATTTCCTGTAACTCTTTAAGCGATTTGTCCTCAAGAAACATAAAGTCCCTTAAATGAAATCCAACGGGCTGGATATCCGACATGTGATTACCTTGGTGCGTTCTAAATTGGTTGGTTATCTTTTGTAGTGTTTCCGTTCCGTTAAGTTTCTTTGTGATCAATTATGGTGGAAGGCGATGTTTCTGCACAATTGGAATCATGAGTAAGTGATTCCATCCACTCGGATACGGTACTGTAAAAGTAAAAACTTCCGGTAAATAAAACCAACTCTGTTTTCAAATACTTTAGGGTTTCTAAAATCTTATTTTTTTCGGGTCCAATTGGGTGTGCACCACCAATTTTTGCCCTGAAATCAATGAAACGTAGCGCACGCATTGATTCCTGTTCATAGTAGAATATATGGTCGATCGATTTAAACAAGTCAATAATTTCTGCATTGAATTTGTCTGTCATCATGGAAGTCACAATCGTTAGATTTCGTCCTGGGAAGTGTTCTGATACATGCCGCAAGACCGCTTGTAGAGCTTGCGGATTATGTCCACCATCGAAGTACCAGTCCAATTCAGCATGAAGTCGCTGAAATCGTCCGCCAAAGCCTGAGTTCGCGCATATGTGCTCCAATCCCTGGCTTATTGCATTCATGCTTACAGGGAGAACTGGACACGCAGCATTGATAGCATCCAAGCACACTCTAATATTAGTGCCTAAATAGGGCGTTCCAAGATCTGTTCTGACACTAAAAGATGAATCTTCCGTCTCTAACACATACTCGGTCATTGATAATTTATTGACTTTCGATCCGGATGTGAAAAACGAACTCGAAACTGTCTTTGCAACGTTTTGAATCACCTTCATGGCCCGGATATCAATATCTCCGGTAACATACAATCGCCCAGGTTTTAAAATTCCGGCTTTCTCGGTTGCTATGGACTCAATTGAATTCCCTAATTGTTCTGTATGATCCAATCCGATCGAAGTGATCACACTCACCAGCGGATCTATAATATTCGTTGCATCAAGTCGTCCACCCAGACCGGTTTCTATGATTGCTATATCAACTTTCTTCCAGCTGAACCACCAAAAGGCAATTGCTGTAGTCAATTCAAAAAAAGTCAGTGGATACTGTTTGAGTTGATCATCATACAAATCGAAAAATAAGACCAACTCTTCTGGCGGGATCATGACTCCATTGATTCGGAACCTTTCACGAACATCAACTAAATGCGGAGAAGTATACAAAGCAGTAGTGTAACCCGCAGCTTTATAGACCGAGGCAAGAATGCTACATACAGTCCCCTTTCCATTTGTGCCAGCTACATGAATGGACCTGAAATTCTTTTGTGGATTCTCGATCACATCACAAAATTCTCGGATCTGATCGATCCCAAACCTGGCTGCACGTGACCCAACATCCTGAAATCTGGGCATAGCCATCATTCGGGCCACTACCTGCTCATATGTGTGATATATTCTGCTGATATTTGACCTAATCTGAGAGAAATAATGTTTTAAAATATTGGTAATTTACGAATATGCTCTACAATTATTTAATCCGTCCAATCTTATTTCGTAGTGATGCCGAACAGGCACATGATTTCATTCACGCTTTTGGTCGTGATTTATGTGACAACAAAACAGCACTTACACTGATCAATTCTTTCATCAGCGTTCGCAGCAGCAGATTACATCAAAACATTCTTGGGATTTCATTTGAAAATCCAGTCGGACTTGCCGCGGGTTTTGACAAAAATGCGCAACTCTCACTACTTATGCAGTCCCTCGGATTTGGGTTTACTGAAGTGGGCAGTATCACTGCGAACCCGTCAAACGGAAATCCCAAGCCACGAATGTTCAGACTCCCGGGTGATCGGGCGATCATAAACAGGATGGGGTTAAATAATGAAGGTGCGGAAGTCATAACTGACAGAATTCGACGAATGGAAAGACCAGGGTTCCCGTTGGGAATAAACATAGCAAAGACTCATGATCCGAGTATACTTGGTGATCAAGCCATCTCTGACTACGTACAATCCTTCAAACTGGCTGAGCCATTGGCCGATTATGTCACCATCAACATAAGTTGTCCGAATACAGAAGAGGGCAAGACCTTTGAGGATCCTGAAGCACTACATGAGTTGTTGACAGCAATTTCTCAACATCGATCGAAATCAGGGACACCTGTTTTTGTGAAATTATCGGCCGACTTGACCCAAAAAGATTTACATGTTTTACTTGAGGTTTGTGAACGTATGCATGTGGATGGGTATATTGCCACGAACACCTCAGCCAAAAGAGACTATTTGACTAATGCGAGTTCAGGGGTATTGGAGCAGATTGGTCGTGGTGGACTCAGTGGTCACCCGATTTTTCAAAAATCGCTGAGAATAGTCCGTGATATCTATACCTATACCGAAGGTAACAAACCGATAATCGGAGTTGGCGGGATTGATACTCCTCAAAAAGCCATAGAAATGATCGCATGTGGGGCTTCACTCATCCAATTATATACCGGATTGGTATATCAGGGACCGACATTGGTTCAGGCAATCAATCGCGGACTTGTCCGACATCTCGATGCGAATGGAATGAACAACATTTCGGAACTTCGTGGGAGTGCGATAAATTAGTCCTTGATATAAGGCGTGATATCAGGCGTGCCATCTATACGTGGTGTGCCGTCAATACGTCATGCACCAACCATACTGGAGATTCCAAGCTTGCTGGAGATTCCCTTCCTTGCTGGAAATTCCAAACTTACGTGGGGGTGCCATCAATGCGAGGGACAGACTCCTTTTCTGTAGTTTCTTCATTTTCTGAATTATCTGTGGACTGTCCGTTTGTTTTCAACGGGTCTGTTTCGATAGATTCTATATCCGAAGGTTCTGAATCCAACAGATCTGTTTCAGGAGTGACTGGTAGCAAAAGTGATTCCGGCAACTGAATCTCTGAGAGAATAGTCCGGGCTTGTTCAGCGAATGACGTACTCGCATGTTTTTCGATCAGCTCAGAAAGATAGAGACGCGACTGGTCCCAACCAGAACCTACATACGGGAACAAATGATCTAGATTTGGCTGTGCAAGTGTTGAATCAATCTGAACCTGAAGTTTAGCTCTTTCCTCATCTTCCAATTCGATTTCATCATCTGCCAGAATTGTTCGCAATTCATCTTTTGCGGATTCAAAAGCACTAAGTTCTGAATTCCAGTCGTCTACCGCCTGATTATAATTTCTGAGCCTTTGATAGAATGAAGAGTCTTCCATTGCAATGCGTATGTGATTCATAGCTTTGATCAGAAATACTTGAGCTTGAAAATCTGACTCCGGATGTCGGGATTCAAAATCAGTGAGCATAGCGATCTGAGTTTGAGGCTCTGCGTAAAGCAGTTGTTCACGAAGTTCATTGAAATCCCTGCGTATACGAACGTCATCTGTTATGAAAATTTCCTGATCCACATCATACCCCATTCGAATCAACATCCTTTCGGTGATCATATTATCTGGATATTCCTGCTGAAGCATTTCGATGTAGGGTCTTGCGGAAAGCGTGTCGTTTCGGGACAGAAATATATCCGATTTGGTGTAAATCGCCTGTGGACGAATAGATGCGTGTCTGAATTCATAAATCGCTCTGTCATAGTACGCCAATGCAGAATCGGGAAGATCCAGGTTCAGGTAGAATATATTCCCAATTTCATAGGCAATAGCAGCCAAACGATTCTGCATATCCACTTTGGCAAGTGAATCTTGAGGAATGGCTGAAAGATCTATGTTGAGCATCTCATTTGATACGCCTGTTCTGGTAGCTGTCCCCGATCTTCCGGTACGGTTATCTGTTTGAACCGAATCGGTTACACTTGCGAAAACAGATCTTCCACCGGAAGCTCGAACCGCCTGGATGCGTCTCCAGTTATCTACCAATGGACGCTCATCCCACAATGCGGCAAACGCCTCAGAAGCCTGGCGAACAAGTTCGGGATTCATGTGATTTAGAAAGCCGAATTCACGTTGATTTTGCGGCTGATTCCCGGATTGGTTCACATTGACCAATGTTGTACCTCGGATTTGTTCCTGGCGTAATTGGCGTTCGTACTCAGCCTGACGCTCCGCGCGGATACGTTCAATCACAGCCTCAAATTCGTCCTCAGGTAGAGCGGCCAATCTCAAAAGACTGTCCATTTCATTGACCTGGATAGAAAGTCGTGAAAAATTCCCAAATGATTGGGCTAGCTCAGTAGCTCGAAAATACTCAGGTAAACGTTCGCGGTCGGTCGCATTACGAGAAGCAGTATCATAGTGTGCTGCAGCTAAGCGATAGTCATGAAAATCATACCTGTACAGTTCTGCGAGAGCATAATGAGTTCGAGCAATCGTTTCCCTTGAAGGAGGACGAATACTTGAGTACAACACATTTGTGAACGTGTTGAATGCTTCATAAACATCTCCACGATACTGCAATGTGCGACCGATTTCATAATTCAAATCACCTATCTGGTCGAAGTTCTTATCATCTCGTGCCATGGATGAAAAGTTTCTCAGAGATTGATCATAGCGCCCCATCTCTCTGAGTATTTCATTTTGTTTAACGTTGGATAGATAAATGAGCTGATATTCAGGATACTTACGGCTAACGCGTCTGAATGCCGCAAGCGCTTCATCGAATTCGCCATTGTTCTTACGTAACTGTCCGAGCAGGAAATATCCTCTTGAGCGCAAGAGTTCGTTTTTAATATCCGGCAGCCCCAATGACAATGTTTCCAGAGCCAATTCGAAATCATCATTCTCGATATGCAATTGTGCGATTACAAGATATATTTCTGCGAGAGTTTCGTCCCGCCAATTGTACTCATCAGAGTCAATAACGGCATTCAGATAGGCGAGTCCATCATTAATTCTGTTGGTCTCCAGAAAGATAACGCCCTTCCATAGTACGGCTTCCTGCCTGCTCACCGGATTTGTAGTTGTGGCGAGCACTTCATTGAATTTTTGCTCAGCTGAGAAAAACTGGGATTGGTAAAAGTACGATTTACCGATGAGTAGAAGTGCGTCATCAACCCATTTGGATGCAGCATGTTCACGTAGGATGTCGGCTGCTTTTTCAATAGCCTTTTCGAAATCAGCCTGACCAGCTCTGAGTGGTGTTCGATGGATCCGAATAGGACGTTCGGCATTGATCGAATATGATTGGGACTCCATGGATCGGAGTCCCCGGTCATAACTGATTTTGGCGTTATAGAACGTATTGTAGTACGCGTTGAAATCTCCCCAGCGCTGCTTCAGGCCGGCACTACATCCGGAAAGGATGATCAACAATATCAGTGCTGTGAGAATTCTTCGCATCAACTATTCAATAGTACTTATTTTGATCATATTCGTGCGTCCACGTTTTGTGACCGGAATTCCAGTAGCGATGACGATTCTGTCACCTTTTTGGACATATCCTTGATTTAAGAGATACTCTTCCATCATTTGAACGCTTTTATCGGTCTCAAAAATTTCGCTTAGCTTTACTGATTGAACGCCCCAAACCAAATTCAATTGTCTTCGCACATCCAAACTTTCAGTAAAAGCTACAACCGGGACACGCGGACGATATTTTGCGATCCGGCGAGCGGTTGTTCCGGAATGTGTGATCGTAGCGATGACCTTAGCGTCAACTTCTTCAGCCATACGGACACAACTGTAACTTATGGATTCAATGACCTGCTTTTCTTTCCACTCTGGTTTCTTGAAATCCAGGTTCATGTAAATAGAACTGGTCTGTTTTTCAATCGATCTACAGATTCTGTCCATTACTTTTACGGCTTCAACCGGGTATTTTCCTGAAGCAGTTTCACCTGATAGCATGATCGCATCGGTACCATCCAAAACGGCATTCGCAACATCTGAGCTCTCTGCACGAGTTGCACGTGGATTAGTGATCATAGATTCCAACATCTGAGTTGCAGTGATCACCGGTTTCCCAGCGGCACGACAAGCACGAATCATACGTTTTTGATGCAGAGGTACTGTCTCACTGGGAACTTCTATTCCGAGATCTCCCCTGGCTACCATGATACCGTCCGTTTCCTCGAGAATTTCTTCGAAATTTTCTAAGGCTTCAGGTTTTTCGATTTTTGCGATAATCCCTGCGTTCGATCCGGCAGACCGTATCCTGGAAATCAGATTCTGAACGTCATCGGCGTGACGGACGAATGATAATGCTACCAAATCGACGCCCATAGAGAGGCCGAACTCAAGATCTTCGATATCTTTGTCGGATGTGGCGGGAATGGATAGTTTCACACCGGGTAGGTTAACACCTTTACGCGATTTAAGCAGACCGCCATTGATCACCTGTGCGGTAACCTTGGTATCTTCCACCTTGATGACTCTGAATTCAAATAGTCCGTCATCCAAAAGAATGGTATCGCCTGGACGTGCATCTTTTGCAAGCGTTGGATAATCGATAGGGATCACTTCAGAAGTCCCCTCCACAGATGTATCGGGGGTCAGTGTGACGTATGCATTTGCAGTAATAGTTTGAGCACCATCCTTCATTTGTCCGACCCGGATTTTGGGTCCCTGAAGGTCCATAAGTATCGGTAAGCTATAACCGATTTTTTGAGCAACTGCACGAATGATTTCAATTACTTTCTTGTGGTCTTCGTGTGTACCGTGAGAAAAGTTTAGCCGAACAACATTCATCCCCGCCTGAGCCAACTCCATGATTTTTTCATAAGTGTTGGAACTTGGTCCGATCGTACAAACAATCTTGGTTCTTCTGTCGGAATGGATCATAAAATAAAATTGAATTTCCCTAATTGATTTTGCGTAAAGATACATAATTGAAGCGAGAATCGGCAGTAATTATGCATATCAAATTCTGTAATTGCATTGATGAAATTCAGTTTAGACAGACAAAATGATTCGACTGAGTGTGTGTAGTGAAGAATTTGTGCTGTTTTATTCAGATTCCACATAATAAGTAGCTTGTTATTGTGCAGCGCGTAAGGGATTGTATTCGTATTGTTCAATATTTTCAAAAAGAAACAAACGATTTATGTTTGATTTCACGTTAGACTTAAAAATGTTACATTGCAATTAAATGAACACTGAAAAAGCCTGGATGATACAATGAGGAATTCCCGAATTGCCGTAATTTTATTCCTGACAATACTTGTCATTTCTGGATGTAAGTCTCAACGCATGGCGAACATAGACCGTGGGTCGGATATAACATTTCGTCAGGGTCATCCCGAGATGAGAATACTTGCCATTGGTCTTTTTGATGAGATGGATATGCCAGGAATTGATCTCACGGTTGATATAGTCAAAGGCAGTCTCGTATATAAGATTGAAGAATCGGTGTACAAGGCCACCATACAATTGGGCATTGAGATTTATCAGACGGTGAATCGGGAGCAAGTTTTGATTCAGAACAGAGTTCAGGAGATGATCATCAGTGGCGAAGACCGCAGGATTGTAGATTCTGGTGAGGTTGCGACCTATACTGAACGGATCCAGTTACTCCCAGGTGATTATGAGATATTGGTATCGCTGATTGATATGGCATCTGGTGCTCAATCTGTTAGAAGATCATCAACGAATATACCTGATCCAGATAGCACTTACGTTGGGATCACGAGTGTCATGTTGTTGGGGAAGGATAACGATTCGGGTGATGGATTTGTCCCGATTACTACGTATTTCGTTCAGGATCGGTATGATACATTAAAATTCCAGTATCAGATAACCAGGCCGACGAATGATTTTGAATCACAGATCAGTATGGGTTTGTATACCTTCAACGCCGATTCTCTACCTGCCAGAGCTATGGCTGGAATTCCACCGTCGCCGGGATCGATTCAGTACAAAGGTATTGAATATCAAAGATTAGCTGAGTTGTTCACCAGTTCCAGAATTCTGCGATCTGAAACTGGAAGTATTCTGATTGAATATAATATCCCGAATCCCGGTCCAGGCAATTTTCGTTTCGAAGTAAACGTTGAACACGATGATCCAAATCAAGCGGCGCTATTTAAAGCACGTGAATTCAACATTACCAGTTCATTTTTTCCGTCGGTAAGAAATATCCGAGAGTTTGCAGAGCCATTGGCTTATTTAATGGGTAGCAGGGAGTACAACCGACTGATAAATATACAGGATCAGGATAGTCTGAAACGTGCTGTGGATCTATTCTGGTTATCGAATATGAGAAATTCGAATCGGGCAAGACAAGTAATCGAGTTGTATTACAGCAGGGTCGAGCAGGCTAATAAACAATTCTCTAATTTTAAAGAGGGATGGAAAACAGATATGGGGATGGTGTTTATACTTTTTGGTCCACCCTACTATGTTGAGAATTATTTGGATACTTCTATTTGGTATTACTCATATAACAGAAGTGATCCGTTGACGACGTTCAGGTTTTACAGACCGAAGATTGCGGATCAGTTTTTCCCTTTTCAGCATTATATCCTTCAAAGAGAGCGGTATTATCACAGTGTCGAGTATGATATCATCGATAGCTGGCGTCATGGTTCGGTGTTGAATATGAATTGAATTAAGCGGGGAGCGGTGAGCGGGGAGCTGGGAGCGGGAAGAAAAGGTGAGCTGGGAGCGGTGAGCAGATAGCGGAGAGCAGATAGCGGGGAGCAGATAGCGGGGAGCGGGGAGCGGGGAGCGGGGAGCGGGAAGAAAAAGTGAGCGGTGAGCGGGGAGCGGGTTCTCTTGTCTGTGATAGAAGCCCATATTTAATTGGTTGGGAAAAGAAATTATATCAGCACCAACTGAATTTGAATCAACAAAAGGCAGAAATTTATTTGGTTGGAAAAAGAAAAGCCCTGGCAGTATGAACTACCAGGGCTTTTTAATTTATAGTACTTGGTACGGATTAATATCCGGAGTTCTGTACCATATTTGGATTCGCATTGATTTCTGCGTTTGGAATTGGCAGTGCGAATTTGAAGTCACCAAATGACAATGGTGATGCACCGTTGTTGAAACGTTGCAGTCCAGCTGGGATTGGTGGATTAGGAATAGCAAGTCCGTGGCGGGCGAGGTCGAACATACGGTGTCCTTCCATAGCTAACTCAAGACGGCGCTCAGCTAATACAGTCAATGGATCGCCATTGTCATATACTCGGCTACTTCCGCGTCCGGCTGACAATGTATTGATCATTTCCTGAGCAACAGCACGGTCATTTCCACTGTTACGACGTGACAAAGCTTCTGCTTTGTTCAGCCATACTTCAGCAAAACGAATAACACGTGTGTTGTCGGTTCCGAGTTCATCAACATATTTTCCGGTTACACGGTAACGTCCGTTACCATAATCGGTCATAAGTTGTGTACGACGAGCATCGTCAGCTGTATAAGCATTATACAAATCTGCTGTTGCTTCTACGTCACCATAGTTGGTTGGACGAAGAATACGAGCAATGTTGTCGGTTCCGAGCCGGTCAGTTGTGTTAAATGCCATTTCAAACAATGAGCCAGGTCCTGAACCAGATGCCCATGCAGCGCCAAGGTTTTCAGGTGCAACCAATGAGAATCGACCGGAGTTGATTACTACATCAGCAGCAGCGATAGCAGCAGCAAAATCACCTGTATACAGGTAATAACGTGACTGCAAACCTTTGACAGCATAATATCCGATACGGGTAACTGGTCCATCGAGACTTGGATTCATCAGACTTGCTGCCTGAGCGAAATCTTGTCCAATGTTAGCCCATACTGTTGCGATGGGATCACGTGATGGATAGTTGTTACCTGAAGCATATGTTGTTACGTATGGGATTCCCAAGTTGGCATCGCCACCTGAAACCCACTGCTGTCCGAAGAGCTTGAGCAGGTTCATGTGAGCCAAAGCTCGTATGGCATAAGCCTGACCTTTTACGTAATCGATCTGAGGTGTACCAGACAAATCAGAATTGATTACGATGTTGGCAATGGCAATAACTCGATAGAAACCATTCCATGTATCAGATGAGTAAGCATTCGTTGTTACGAAGTTAAACTGTGTCTGAATCAGGAAACGACCTGAGTTACCGTTTGAGAATGCGTTGTCTGACATTACATCAGGGGCAACAGCAAAATCACGACCGTAAAGTCCCACGCTGTTCAAAATGTCATGGGCACCAAGGACAAAACCACGTAGGTCGTCCACGGTCTGGATTGCTGTCCCAATAGGCAGAGCCTGGTCAACCGATGGTTCGAGGAAATCCTCGCAACCAGTGATCAAACCAACTGACAGCAATAGTGCGAAAGTTAATTTATATAGTTTCTTCATGGTTACAATTCCTTAAAAGTTTAAGATGACACCAAAGGTTACACTCTTCATCGGAGGAGCTTGCAAGCTGGTGAAACCATCAGCTCGTGCTTCCGGATCATATTTCAGATTCTTGTCGAATGCATGTGTCCAAAGGTTGGTACCCAGGAAGTATACATTTGCTGAGTTAAGACCAACGTTTTCGAGTACTCGACGTGGAATGTTATAGCCAAATCGAAGATCTTTTAAACGTAAGTGGTCACCACGATACAGGAATCGGGAAGATGCCTGATGCGCGTTGAGGTTTCCACCTGGAGCTGGACGTGGGTTTTCAGCAATGTCACCTGGTTGTTGCCATCTGTTGTACTGACGCTCATACATACCGAATGCTCCGTAGTAGAGACCGTCTGAACGCATATAGAATGCCCAGTTGTCAAAGATTTTGTAACCGAATGCGTAGTACAGATTTGCACTTGCATAGAAGTTTTTGAAGTCAACTCGGGTATTCAAGCCACCAAACAGGTTTGGAAGTGCAGTTGCTCTTTGTGAGTACAAAGTAGCTGCCGCATAGTTTGAAGTAGTCTCAGACTTGTCATCTCCAATGTACCAAAGTGGATTACCGTTGGCAGGATCAACTCCAGCCCACTCACGCATGAACCATGTACGAACAGCATAACCTTCGTAAGCTGTACGGACTGTTGCTGATGTGATTGTGATCGGGTTACCGTCACCATCGACAGGAAGTTTTGTAACTTCGTTTTTGAGTCGGGTAAAGTTACCACCGATAGACCAGCTCAAGTCACGTGAACGGTAAACGTTTACGTTTAACTCAGCTTCGAGGCCCTGGTTGTACAGTTCTCCGATGTTTTGTGTCTGAGAAGTGTGACCAGTTGTTCTTGACAATGGAACTGAGAACAGAAGATCTTGGCTGTTCTTACGGAAGAATGTGACACCACCAGATATTCTTTCAAATACTTCGAATTCCATACCTACGTCAAATGAGTGAGCGATCTCCCATGACAAGTTCTGGTTTCCAAGGTTGTTATTGAGAATGGATGGCAGGTTGTCATATGAACCGAATCCAACAGTAGCCTGATAGGAGTTCAATGCAATTGAAGCATTACCAGTCTTACCATAGGAAGTACGGAGTCGGAGATAATCAATCCAGTTTATGTTTCTGATGAATTGCTCTTCTGAGAGAACATATGCCAGACCCACAGACCAGAAAGCTCCCCAACGTTCGTCAGAGGAGAATCGTGAATTTCCTTCATAACGGATAGATCCATCCGCATAAAGTTTGTTTCTCCAGCCATAGTTGACCAATCCTGTGAAGGACTGAACGGACCAATCTGTGGTTATGCCACCCATAGAAGTTGGTGTAGCAACTGTATTCAAATTCACAAGACCGTCAGCGGCAATACCCGTTCCATAAGCATCTATACGCTCATAGGTATTTCTCTGAGATTCAGAAAGTGCGCGGAAAGTGAAATTGTTATCCGCATTCATGTTCCACATGTATTGAACGATGTTCTGCCAAACATAATTGATGTTTCTGGCGCTAATATCCTGAACAGAGCCATTCAATGCCAATGCATCACCGTGCTTACGGTTTCTGTAATATTTCTCAGCAGTATCGATGTAGTCAACAGACAATCTTGATGTAAATGCCAGGTTATCGGCAAGATTTACATCCAATTTGGTGTTGTTTAACAAACGATAATTACGCTTACGGTTGATATCATTTTCCTGGATATAAACAGGGTTAAAGATCGATGCACCTAAGGTAGCAGCCGTGATATTCGGTGTACCATCGTCATTAAATGCACGACCCCAAGGTGGCATAAAGTACTCAGCGAGAATCGGGCTACCAAAATAACCTGCACCTTCAAGGAATCCATCCTGTTCAGCAAAAGAAATAGACGCTGAATTGGAAATACGGATTCTGTCATCAAATCGGTGGTTTACATCGACTTTTGTAGTGATACGATCCAGGCTGGATCCGATAATCGGACCTTCTTGTCCAAACACGCTACCAGAAATATAGAAATTGGTGTTAGCTGTACCACCTCGTGCTGATACGGAATACTCCTGCTGGACAGCATTGTCATTATTGATAATACTACCCCAGTTGGTATTGGTTGAACCATCCCATCCAGAAATTCCAGAAACGCCACCACTTCTTTGAAGCATCAGTTCGTTGTAACGGAAAGCATCCAATGGTCTTTCACCAGGAACGGCACGGTTGTTCCAACCTTGCTGTGCAGAAACGGTATATTCTGTTCTACCCTGACGACCTTGTTTGGTTGTAATTACAATTACACCGTTACTACCACGAGCACCGTATGGAGCTGTTGCTGCTGCATCTTTAAGTACGGTGATTGACTCAATGTCATTCGGATTCAGGTTCGCCATTACACCAAACGAACTGGTAGCTGTTGATGCAGCGTTTGATCCGCTTACTACAGGCACACCATCGATAACAAATAATGGCTCTACACCTGCGTTAACTGAAGATACCCCACGAATACGAATCTGCTGAACGGCACCAGGAGTACCTGTTGATGAGTTTACAGATAATCCAGGAGCAGCACCCATCAGCGCCTGATCAACAGAGGCAACCGGAAGGTTACCTAATCTGTCGGCACGGACTGTCGAAGCAGCACCTGTAAATGCCTGACGCTCGATACTACCCACACCGGTAATAACGACTTCATCAAGTCCTGTGGCGTCGAGACGCAACTGAACATTGTTTTCATTCGCGCCAGTCTGAATAGTAATAGTAGAAACAACTGTACGGTATCCAACATATGAATAACGAACAGTGTAAGACCCTACCGGTAGACTTTCAACACGGTAGTTACCATCCAAATCAACACTTGCCCCTCTTTGCAGTTCTGTAATAAGAACGGCAGCACCAGTCAGTGGTTCACCGGTTGCAGCATCGGTGACACGACCGGTCAGGCTACCGGTCTGGGCCAGAGCCGCGATCGGAGCCAATAGGACAACAAATGCCACAATAAGTAGCTTTTTGAACATATTTGACCTCATGTTTGGTTTTTTGTTTGATTTGTAGTGTTTTTTGCGTGCGATGAAGTGCAGCTGCCTTTCGACATCTGTTCTCAAAAACACCCATCCGACACATACGTAGATTGTAGAAGTACTGCTTTGTGCATACACCTCTTGGTTCATATTTACAATGAAAGTACTAATCTAATTGAAATCGACCATTAATAAAACAAAAAAATAGCGAATGGATTCACTCTGTTGCTGTTTTACACAGTTTTACATTATAAAACACAATAAAACATACTATAAATAATGTGAAATATTGATTTAAGAGAAAATTGAATCTGAATTAAGGCATTGAGAGCGCGCGCACTATTTCACGAAAAAGTTGAATAGAACGTGATTTTGATCACGCAATGATTGTTTAAAAGCAACCATAACAGGCAATTAAGTGGCTAAATACATGCCTAACTTAGTGTTCCAGGCAACCTATCATCCCAGAGCCACATCCAATGTCATCATTACAGCAAATCCGATCATCCCTCCCATTGTAGCGAAATCCGTGTTCCCATTTCTGTGCGATTCAGGGATTACTTCTTCTATGACCACAAATATCATGGCACCCGCGGCAAAACTTAAGGCATAAGGTAGAATTGGTTGCATATAGATTACCAATAATGCCCCCAAAACAGCAAATATGGGTTCAACAATAGCTGACATCTGTCCAATATTAAAACTGCGCCATTTCGACATCCCATCTCTGTGGAGGGGTGCTGAAACCGCAAATCCCTCTGGAAAATTCTGTATTCCTATACCGATGGCCAAAGCGATGGCACCTGCCATAGATGCCTCTGGCACACCTATCGCTACAGCACCAAAAGCCACTCCCACAGCGAGTCCCTCGGGTATGTTGTGCAGTGTCATGGCCGTAACAAGTAATGTCCCTCTTCTCCATGTGGTCGGGACACCTTCAGCCTCTTTCATGGGGAAACCAATGTGAAGGTGTGGCAATACAGCGTCAATGGCACGAATGGTATATCCACCAAGCAGGAAACCTACTACCGCCGGAACCCAAACAGGAACGGGTCCACCTTCTGACATTGCAATGGCGGGTGATAGAAGTGACCAAAAACTGGCGGCAATCATTACTCCACCTGCAAATCCCAACATCCCATCCATTAATTTTTGATTGATCTTTCTCAGAAAAAAAACATTGGATGCACCTAAGGCATTCATCCCCCAACAGAACAACCCTGCAACCAAGGCTTGAGTGGTTGCACTCATCGATAAGAATGCTTCTAACATGACTCCTCTTGTTCTCCAAATATATTATTAGTCATGCCTAAATTTAATCTGATTTCAATCGGATTGCAACACTTACGGTTATAAAACAAGGATTGACAAGCAAAAAAAAAACCCGGGCGCTGCATACCCGGGTTTTCTTATTACTTCTTTAAAGTATCAGGGAGTGTCCCAGAATACCCTTCCAGAAGCAAGGTTAGAACGAGCTGGGGTATTCGGATTTGCCGATTGTTCTCCCAATGCGTAAGGCAGGATCCTTGGAACACCTCCGCCAGAGATGTTAAGAGCCGCATTTGTTGGTGGTACGATGAAGGTTGGATGACCGGTTCTTCTCCAGTCTGACCAGGCTTCAAGGGGCACACCATAGTTGGCTGTGTATTTCTCTTCTAAGATTTCACGAATCTTACCGGCATTATCAGCTGCATTAAATGCTGCGAGTCGTGCATTCACATAAGCAGTTGCGTCAGATTCCGGCACACCTGCCATGGACATGGATGCACGGATACCAGATTCGAAATGAGTTGCTGGATCGCCAGCAGAGCCGAAACGTACACTTGCTTCTGCACGGATGAAGAAATACTCAGCTGCAGTAAGCATTCTTGTCGGTGCGGTACCACTGTAGGTAATAGCAGTTGCTCCAATTGAACCATCCGGATTGACAGTTGTCGGTCCTGCCGTTGCAGCACCTCTGAGATAGGTGTGCAATCTGGAATAATTCAGAGCTTGTGCACCTGGAACAGGAGCAACTCCTTTATACGTGGCCGGACTGCTATTGTATGGGAATGGTGTGAAGTAGGATGCACGACGAGGATCTTCCTTTGTATTCATCATTTCGACGAAGTTCTCATGTGGGAAGAACTGATCGATCCTGTTCACTTCAAACTGATGAATCGGATTCTGGCGTCCTGATGTAGCCAGGAATGAATGTTGGAAGTTATGAGCAACGGCATCGATAAATGTTGCACTTGAACCGAGCAGAGCATTTACCGCAGATGCTGTACCACTTGCATTCGACTTAGATTGTCGCATATGCATTCTCAGTTTAAGCGTATTACCAAATCGTACCCATTTTGTAACGTCCCCCCCATAGATGGTATCGAATGATCCGGGGTTAAGGGGTGTGGATCGACCCAAATCAGCGATACCTGAATCGATCATTGCGATCAATTGCTGATATACTGCACTGGATGAATCATACACTGGATATGGAACGGCCGTGAACTGAAGAGCTTCCGTAAATGGAACATCACCCCACAGGTCCACCACCTGACTGAAGATATAAGCCTTCAGCAGTTTGGCGATTCCAGAGTAGTGTGGGGAAGAATCCCCAGCCTTTTGGAGGACAACTTCCAGATCAGCTAAAATTACCGCATAGTAGTTGTTCCAAAGGTTGTTCACATCAGAGGGTGATAACTGATAGCGCATGTACTCTCGAGTTTGTGCTACTTCGGTACCTTGACCTCCAAATTGTTGTGCCAGAATGGACGTAAATCGATGAACGTCACTTCCTGCTATAAAGCCAGTTGCAACGGTGGCAGATGTCAATAACTGACCAATTGGAGCGTCAGTTTGGCTGTTCGGACTTTTGTTTACGTCCAGATAATCGTCACAGGCACTGAACGTAAATACAAGAGCCAGTACGACGAACAGATGTGTTTTTAGATATTTTTTCATCTTCATAGTGTTGTTAATGTGATTTGATGAAGATTATAATGTGGTTCTCAGGAAGAATCCGAAGGAACGGGTCTGTGGAAGAGCATTGAACTCAAGACCTTGGGAGTTACTCACACCCTGTGCGTTCGTTTCTGGATCGAAGTGAGGATAGTTGGGAGCTCTGAGCCAGAGGTTTCTACCATTCACACCGATTTCAAGTGATCTTACCGGAGTTTTTGAAAGCATGCGTGTTGGCAGTGTGTAGCTGAAGCTTAACTCACGCAGACGTTGGAAGGTACCATCGTATACATAGGTCTCTGCTACGGATCCATTGGCAGCATAGAGTGTCCAATAATCCTGAACGGATACAGCGGTTGTATTTTGCTGTCCGGCATTAGGTCCGGAAGCATACACTCCTGGAATCACATAAGGTCTGTTGACTGATCCGTCGGAGTTGAACCGTGGGAATTCAGCGGTCTCCTTACTTGCTCCGTTTCGCTGCATGTCAAGCACGTTACGTGAGATAAGATCCCCACCCTGACGTAAGTCAAATACTACAGTCAGATTCAGTCCCTTATAGAAGAAGGATTGAGTGATACCACCTGTCCATTCAGGGTTCGGGTTACCAATAACTTTTGCATCGTTTGTGAACAATGGAATTCCGGTGTTCGGATTGATCTGTAGTCTACCTTGATCATCTCTCAACCAGTAGTTCCCCCAAAGTACACCATAGGCCGATCCGGCTTGCAGACGAGTTTGTGGAGTTACAAATCCTCCAAGTGCAATACTCGTTACACCTTCGGCCAGACTTTCAACGATGGTTTCGTTGGTTGACCAGTTCAGGGTCATATCCCATCTGAAATCACGTGTTCGAACCGGAGTTGTGCGAATAAGAACTTCCCAACCTTTGCTGCTAAGCTCTCCTGCATTTCTGAGTGCAGAAGTATTTCCTGAGGACGATGAAATGGGCACGCTCAGGATAATATCAGTAGTTGTGGAGTTGTAATAGGTTAGATCAAGACCGATTCTGTCGTTGAAGAACGCCGCATCGATTCCGATCTCAGCACTGGTCGTGAATTCTGGTCCGATCGCAGGATTACCAGCTGCGTTTGCATAAGTGAATCCAGAAAGGTTACCGTAAGGATAAATGATCGATGGACCAAATCCGTCGGCTATACCTGCTGTAAAGAAGTAAGTGTCTGTTGAGTATACTGGAGCAGTACGTCCAACGGTCGCTATGTTACCACGGACTTTCAGGAAGTTCATGTAATCTGATTTTAGCGACTTGAATGCTTCAGTCGCAACAAAACTTACAGCAACAGAAGGATAGAAATAGGATCTGTTCTCAGCCGCAAATGTTGAACTCCAGTCATTTCGTCCAGTTAGATTCACAGTCAGGAAATCTTTGTATGAAATGGCCATGTCGCCATACAAACCAATTAGTCTGGTCTGTGAAAAACTGGAGGATGGAGAATAACTAGAAGCATTACTAATGTTGTAATAATCACGCACAGTGAGAACACGACCAATGACCTGGTTGGATTTACCTCTAAGTTGAGCTACCTCATTACCGAGCAAAAGACTCACTTTGATATCTTCTGTGAGGTTTCTATTTGCGGTCAGGTTCAAGTAGGAATAGAAATCCTGAGAGGTATTGGTCTGGTTCAGGATCCCTCCGTTTGGCCCGGTCGCTGCACCCGTGTTGGCACCACCAGTATTTCCGATTTGGTCATACGCTTCAATTGTTTGAGTGTAGAAGTCGGTTCCAACTTTGTAGCTTAATGAAATCCAGTCATTGATAGAGTAATCGAGCCCGACATTACCAATGGTACGATATACTTCGTCATACCACAGGTTATTCTTCAGCGTCCAGAATGGGTTATCCACACCATCAAAATAGACATTGGCACCTGCAAGATTCGTATATGGCATGTTTTTGATGTCATAGTTTCTTGGCAGGAACCACGCTCTGAACAATGGGTTGGATAACTGATTACCGATCTGGCTACGTTGTGAATTAGACACAATATGCTGAGCCGAAACGGATGCAGAAAGCTTATCGGTCAACTGGAAGATCGAGTTGGCTCTCAGATTGTGTCGAGTCAATTCGTTGGCGTCCAAGATACCAGTCTGATTCAGGTTACCATAGCTGATTGTATAATTACCACTGTTATGCGCACCAGAAACACTCAGGTTATTTTGTACGTTGTGACCGGTTTTGAAGAGATCGCGTACGTTATCTGGAACTGCCTGATAAACACCTGTAGTTGGTAAACCTTGTTCTGCCAATGCAGCTGTCACACTTGGAGCGAGCGGGATGGCGCTACTGTTACATGTACTCGGAACTCCGGCTGTAACAGGTGTACAAGGAATGGTCGAGGATCCGAATCTTGGTCCCCAGGATGCAATTGCAATTGGGTTATAAATACCCGCTGTACCCTGACCGTATTCATTCTGCATATCCGGGTATCTGTTCACATTATCAAAATTATATGAAACAGAGTAGTTAACTACATTGCGACCATTAACTGATCCACCTTTTTTTGTGGTGATGATTACGGCACCGGAAGCAGCACGAGATCCATAAAGCACAGCTGCTGCAGGACCTTTCAACACTGTGATGTTTTCGATGTCATCTTGATTGATGTCAATAGCACGGTTGGAGTTAGACACACCAGTTTGAAGTGCGTTTCCACCACCGCCGTTGTCAATCGGAATACCATCAACCACAAACAAAGGCTGATTGCTTTGGGTAAAGGTTGTAAATCCGCGAATAAAGATCGCAGAACTTGATCCAACCATACCATTTGATGCATTGATTCTGACCCCGGCCACTTTACCACTCAGCGCATTTACAACGTTGGTTGTTCGGGCAAGTGAAAGTTCTTGTCCACCGACTGTTTGTGCACCATACCCCAACGATTTACGGTCTCTTTCGATACCGAAAGCCGTTACGACAAGCTCGTCAAAACCCAATAAGTCAGGGTCCAATGACACATTTTGGGTTAGATTGGTAGATCCCACAGTTATCCGGGTTCTGAATTCTTTGAATCCGATAAAGGATGCGATCAGTGTGTAGGTTCCTTCGGGTACCAGTGCGATTGTATATTCGCCTGTAGCATCTGCCGATGCCCCCCTGTTTAGTTCGAGCAGGATCACGTTGGTACCAGGTAGGATATCCCCCGTAGCCCTGTCAGTAACTCGTCCTGTGACCGAAACCTGTGACATGACTGTTACAGGTGCGATCAGCAAAACTAAAGCAAGACATGACAGTAGTTTTTTAATCATATAATGACCTCATTTTTGGTTTTACGTTGACTAGACTAGAAATTCTCTGCAGGTTTGTTAAGAATAGCATCATACACCTGATTACTTAACAATACTTACATACATACAACTGACTTTTACAGAGATACGTGATATTACACAAAGATGGATCGCTTTGTCAATAGGTGTTTTTAAATTATTTTACATCCTTATTTATACGTAGAAGCATCCGTCATTCAACACTTCATACACTCGTACCAAACTACTATTATCCTGTTATTTAGGATTGTTTACATAAAAAAAGCGGCTGTTAATTTATTTAAAAACTAACAGCCGCTTTTGGAAATAATTCGCCTTGTTAACGACGTCAGGTGGCTACAGACTCCTCTTTAGGGCTAAGTTCTTCAATTTGGATGTCTTGCGGTGTATCTAAATTGGATACACTTGCTGTGCTGCTTGATAGATAGGTGTACATGGCTGGGATCACATACAATGTGAGTAAACTGGCAAATATTAATCCACCGATGACAGCAATACCCATCGATACCCGGCTTTCCGACCCTGCACCCAGTGCCAGCGCAATTGGTGCGACACCTAATATGGTTGAGAGACTGGTCATCAGAATTGGCCTGAATCTGACAGCAGCCGCATCGGTAATTGACTCATAAATATCCAGCCCGGCAGCCTTACGCTGATTCGCGAACTCTACGATCAAAATCCCATTTTTGGTCACAAGTCCAACCAACATGATGATCCCGATTTGTGAGAAGATGTTGAGCGTTTGTCCGTATAACCAAAGTGAAAGTATAGCGCCTGCCACCGCCAGTGGAACCGTGAACAATATGATCAACGGATCTCTGAAACTTTCAAATTGTGCAGATAACACAAGGTATATGAGCAATACGGCCAAGGTGAATGCGAAAAGTAGACTGTTACTACTTTCGGCAAAGTCCCGTGAAGTTCCTGCCAGAGTGGTCGCAAAGGATTCATCCAGCACTTCATCAGCAATTTGTTGCATCGCTTCTATCCCATCACCAAGTGTACGTCCACGTGCCAATCCTGCGGACACAGTTGCAGAAACATATCTGTTAAATCGAAATAATGATGGCGGACTACTCTGTTCTGAAATCGTGACAACGTTGTCGAGTTGTATCAATTCCCCCCGACTATTCTTAACGTACAGCGATTGCAAGTTGATCGGTGAATCACGGTATTCTCTTGCGAGCTGACCGATGACTTGATACTGCTTCCCATTTTTAATGAAAAAACTAAATCGTTGACCACTCAATGCCAGCTGTAGGGTCTGTGCAATATCTCGAGCGGAAACTCCAAGTGCTCTTGCTCTGTCACGATTGATTTCAATTCGGATTTCCGGGCGATTGAATTTCAGGTCGACATCTACAACCGAGAAGTTGGGATTTTCAGAGGCTGCATCCAAAAAGCGGGGCAAATTATCTTTCAGTGCATCGAAATTTGGCGCCTGGATCACGAACTGAACGGGAAGTCCCTGCCGTCGTCCACCAAAGGTTTGGTCCTGTGAGACAAATGTTCTTGCACCCGTATAATCTCTTAGTAAATCACCTAACTCATCGGCTATTTCCTGCTGAGTCCTGGTACGTTCATTGGCATCGGTGAGTATAAGATTTACGAATCCGGTATTGACCGAACTTGCGGCACCAAATCCTGGAGATGTTACCGAAATAATTGCTTTATATTCGGGAATGGTATCCATGATTACACTGACGATTTCATCAATGTAGCTGTCCATGTACTCAAAGGTTGCACCTTCCGGAGCCACGGTTGTTACTCTGGCGCGTCCACGATCTTCCAATGGAGCAAGTTCGGTTTGAACATTGGATCCGATGTAAAAGATCATCCAAGCTGATGTTGCAATGATGATGAACGCTGCCCAACGAAATTTCAGAAAGTATGCCAATGACTTTCTGTAGCCATCGGTGATTCCTTTGAAAATGGGCTCAGTAGCATTGTATATGAAATTATGCTTGTCTCGTTTTTTGAGAATTTTGCTCGACAACATAGGGGTCAATGTCAACGCGACAAATGACGAAATGATCACCGATCCAGCAAGGACAATCCCGAATTCCCGAAACAATCTACCTGTCAGTCCTTCAAGGAAGATCACCGGCATAAATACAGCTACAAGCGCCGTTGTGGTAGAAATTACCGCAAAAAAGATTTCAGCTGCTCCACGAATTCCGGCTTCCACCGGATCCATGCCTTTTTCGATCTTGGTATAGATGTTCTCCATAACCACGATAGCATCATCAACTACCAATCCGATGGCAAGAACCAGTCCGAGCATGGTGAGTACGTTGATCGAAAATCCAGCTATGAACATCACAAAGAATGATCCGATCAGAGCGATGGGTATCACGATGACAGGAATGATGGTCGTACGCCAGTCTCTGAGGAACATAAAAATAATCAGTACAACCAAAACAAATGCAATGACGATAGTCTGTTGTACTTCAGAGATGGATGCCCTGATATACTCAGTGACATCGAAACCTATGGCTGTGTTGATATCTTCGGGTAAGTCACGAATTACCGAGTCAAGTCGACGATAAAACTCATCGGTAATGGCGATATTGTTGGCTCCGGGCTGGGGAATCAATACAACCCCAACCATTTGGACTCCATCCCGTTTCAGAACAGTTCTTTCGTTTTCTGCGCCAAGTGTGGCCACACCCACATCTCTGAATCTGACAACGTTTCCTCCGTCGTCTTTCAAGATGAGATTATTGAACTCATCGGGGGTTTCCAAACGGCTCATAGTCCTGACAGACAATTCCGTGTTGAACCCCTCTATTCGCCCACTGGGTAATTCGATGTTCTCGCGGTCAATGGCGTTTCGTACATCCAAGGGTGTCAGGCCGTATGCGGCGAGCTTAGCCGGATCCATCCATAGACGCATTGCATAGCGTTTTTCTCCCCAGATTCTGACTTCAGAAACTCCAGGAATGGTCTGCATCCTCTCGCGGATCAGTGTATTGGCAATGTCGGATACTTCCAGTGGATTACGGATGTCGGAACTGACATTGAGGAACACTATGGGATTGGAATCGGCATCAGCCTTACTCACAATGGGGTTGTCAACATCGGGCGGGAGACGTTGAAGTGATCTTGAAACTCGGTCTCTGACGTCATTGGTGGCCGCTTCCATGTCGACATCCAGATCAAATTCAACCGTTATGGTTGAACGACCTTCTCGACTGACGGAGGTCATGGTTCTGATTCCGGCTATTCCGTTGATCGATTCCTCGAGTGGTTCAGTGATCTGAGATTCGATTACATCGGCATTCGCACCGACATAGGAAGTACTGACTGTAACGATTGGAGGATCAACTGCTGGATACTCTCTGACCCCGAGATAATTGTATCCGATGATTCCGAACAAAATGATGATGATGGACATCACCGAGGCCAATACAGGCCGTCGAATGCTGAGGGATGATAGACTCATGGGTTAGTCCTCGTAGTTTTGATCTGTGAGCTCAAGAATGCGAACAGGCATATTTTCGCGAAGTTGTAGTATACCTGTGGTGAGGATGGTGTCACCGTGATTTAGTCCTTCAACAACCTGAACCAATGTTTCCGTTCGGGTCCCTATTACAATGTTCCTTCTTTTTGCAATGCCGTCCTCGTGTACGAAGATACTATTGCCACCAAGTTCAGGAATAATAGCTTCTGATGGGACCATGATCGCATCAGGAATTTCCCGTAGTTGGAATCGAATAGAGACAAAAGCACCGGGTATGATGGCTCTGCCGGGATTTGGCGCTACAGCACGAAGCATAAGAGTTCGTGTTGCCTGATCGATACGCGGTTCGACGGCCATAATTGTACCTGTGTACACCTGGTCTGATCCCTGACGGGTGAACGTGATCCGATCACCGGATCTCACGTATGCGGCATATCTTTCCGGAATTGAAAAATCGATGCGAACGTTATCAAAATCCTGAAGCGTTGCAACTACATTGGTTGGAGTTATATAGCTTCCTTCGCTCACGTTTCGAAGTCCGATGACTCCATCGAATGGCGCACGGATCTCAGTTTTATCGATCTGTGCCTTGATGAGCTCGATTTCGGCTTTAACTGTATTCAGTTGATTAAGGGCAACATCATAATCTTCCTGTGCTATTGCTCGATTTTCGAGCAGTAGCTTCTGACGATTTTCCCGAAGTTCGGCCAGCTCCAACTGTAGTTGTGTACGACGAAGCTGAGCTTGTAAGTCGGCATCATTGATTTTGACCAAAATGTCTCCTTTTCTC
>CAZDYD010000032.1:19594-28411 GCA_964509715.1 uncultured Chitinophagales bacterium | reverse complement strand
GTAATGCCGGCTTCCTTATTTTTGCGCTTCAGTGACCGGAAATACTTCAGGCGGTCCCAGACCTTACGCTCGGCATTGTCGCGGATTGAGCAGGTGTTGATGAAAATGATATCTGCATCTTCGGGTTTTTCGACCGGTTGATGTCCCTGTCCCGTAAGGATACTGTTCACGATCTCGGTGTCGGCGAAGTTCATCTGACACCCGTACGTTTCAATATGAAATTTGCGATTGCTCAAAACGGATAACTATTTTTTTGGCCAGGTGTCGGGACTCGTGCGCCATTGTCCCAGTAGTTCCAGATCAGACTGTTTTACATAACCATGCTCAACAGCTACATCGATGAGTACATTATAGTCGAGCAGGCTGTAAAATGGAACTCCCAATTCATCGAATCGTTTGGCACTGACATCAAAATCATAGGTAAAGATGGTGCAGACGCCTTGCACATTCGCACCGACAAACTGCAATGCATCGATCACCGAAAATACGGATCCACCGGTTGATATGAGATCTTCGATGACTACGGTCGGCTGACCCTTTTTCACTCCACCTTCGATCTGATTTCCCATACCGTAGGATTTAGCCTTCGATCGAACGTAAGCCATTGGGAGGTTCAGTCTGTCGGCAACCCACGCCGCATGAGGAATCCCTGCGGTGGCGGTACCTGTAATGACTTCAGTTTTTGGGAATGTTTCCTTGATGAATGCCGAAAAAGTGTCGGCCATACGGTTTCTGATTTCCGGATACAATAATGTAAGGCGGTTGTCACAATAAATGGGTGAATTCCACCCTGATGCCCAAATGAAAGGCTCGTTGGGACGCAAAACGACTGCGTTTATCTGTAATAACTTCAACGCCAACTCTCGGGCGTATTCCTGGTTGATGATCATGATCGAAATGAATAATAATTATATACGTAACGCTTTAAATTCCAAAAGCTTTATAGAACAGCTAATATAACGAAAAAAAGCGTTATAAATGTATAAAATCCGGCAATTATGTCGTCAATCATGATGCCGGTAGTGCCACCAATTTTTTCGGCATGTCTGATTCCGAGTGGTTTGAGGATGTCGAACACTCTAAATATCACGAATGCCCCGACTATGATGCCGATGGTCAGAAGCGGATCTGTCAGTGGTGGGACGATGAACAGAATGTGGAGGGCGATCAGTTGTCCGGCCCACTCATCCATCACAAATTCAGAGGGATCATCGCCGATCTCGCGCACAAACCATATCGCTGACCACCACCCGGCGATCAAGGAACATAACATCAGTGCTGTCAACATCCACGGACCGACCCAAAAAAAAGCGACCAATCCGAGCAACCAACTCACCAGACTACCCTCAGTTCCGGGTGCGAAAGGCAACAACACAGAGCGTGTGAATCCGGTGCCGACCCAGTAGGCCAGGGTGTTTCTATCGGGGTTGGAGTCTGCCCTTAAGCGTTTTGGAGATCGTTCATTCTTTGATGAATCCATTGATTCAGACCTGCCCGATTACTGGCCGTCGAAATAAGGATCTATTCACAACCAAATATTCGAGTCCCGTGTACACGGTCACAGCGGCCACAACATACAACGCCCACGTAAACATCCCGGTCGCGAACATCCATCGTGCCCAGTCCCCGGGGAACACATCCGCCTGTACGAAGAGTCCAACAAGTAACGCTGCATACAAAAAGATCATCTGTAACAAGGTTTTAAGTTTGGCCGACCTGCGTGTCTGCATCGTCTGTTTTTGTCTTTCAGCATAGAGTCGAAGTACGGTGACTAACGTGTCACGGACTACGATTGCAATAATGGGTAGCACGGGGAAAACGCTCACCGATACAAATGGAAGTACCGCAAAGCCCGAAAAGGTCAGAATTTTGTCGGCTAATGGATCCAGGAAATTGCCCAGTTTGGAACTTGCATTGAAATTTCGTGCGATATATCCATCAACCCAATCGGTGAAGGCGGCTACGGCAAACACGCCAATGCTTAACGATCGATACAGGATCTCGTCTTGAATGTACAGCGCAATGAATATCGGTGCCAAAATTATGCGCAGGGTACTAAGAATATTCGGTACATTTTTCATGTTACAAAAGATAGTTATCTTTGGAATGTACATAAAAAGCATGAAGTATGAAGCGGGGAGCGGGGAGCGGGGAGCGGGGAGCGGAGAGCGGGGAGCGGGGAGCGGGGAGCGGGGAGCGGGGAGCGGGGAGAATTTTAACAAATATAAATTTATGATTGCAAGTATCATATCCATAGGACAAGAACTTCTGCTTGGAGACGTGGTCAACACGAATGCTTCATGGCTCGGTGTGTTTTTGGCCGAAAATGCTATTGAGTGTAAAAAGGTCGTGACCATCGGTGACGATGCCTCTTTTATTACTCGTGAGCTGGATCGTTGCGTGAAATCCTCTGATTTGGTTATTCTTACCGGTGGACTTGGTCCCACTCATGATGATATTACAAAATCCTCACTGGCTGACTATTTCGGTGTCGGACTTGTCCGTCATGAACCTACGTTTGAGCATGTGAAAGGGTTTTTCGAACGACGCGGTATCGTATTCTCCGCATCGAACCATGCTCAGGCCGATGTCCTTTCAAATGCGGAGGTTTTGTTTAATAAGGTCGGGACCGCACCGGGGATGTGGATAGAATCCAAAGGCCGCATCATCATCGTATTACCAGGCGTCCCTTCCGAGATGAAATACCTCATGACTCACGAAGTGATGCCTCGGCTCAAGGTGAAGAATGGGGAGGTCGCCGGATATTATGCCCACTATTTTCAACTCACAGGTATTGGAGAGAGTAACCTGAGTGACTTGGTGATCGGAGATCTTTCCCACTATCTGAACGATCGACTCACGATGGCCTACCTCCCTCACAAACATTTCATAACATTGCGCATCAGCAGTTATGGTCACACGACCGACGAGGCTCGCCGGCAGTCCGAACCCTTGCAGCAACACATCCGCGACACCGCCGGACCTTATATTTTTTCCGAAAAACAGGATGACAAACTGGAGGCAGCTGTTGTCCACGCCTTACAACGTTTCCACGCTAAGGTTGCAACGGCTGAAAGCTGCAGTGGCGGACAATTGGCACATTTCATAACCAATGTAAGTGGGAGTAGTGAAGTATTCGACGGTGGTGTGGTCGTGTATTCGAACTCCATGAAATCCGATTTACTTGATGTGCCCGAATCGATGCTTATTGAGCACGGAGCGGTGAGCAAGCCTGTGGCACTGTTCATGGCGAAGTCTGTTGCAGAAAAGTTCGGAACCCGGTTCGGACTTTCGACCACTGGCATTGCAGGACCCACTGGTGGTACACCTGACAAACCGATAGGGACAGTCTGGATCGGTTTTTGGTCACCGGAGGCCCACTTCGCTGTGCGTGCCCAGCTCTATCCCGACCGTATCATGAATAAGGAACGCTCCGCTACCATTGCCCTGGAGATCCTGCGTCGTCAGTTACTTGGGATTACCGGTCTTCCTTGGAACCTCTCATCCGAAAGTGCCTGATGCGAGCTTCGATCCACATCCAAACAGCGTTTTTGTCTCGTTTTCTGATGCGATTTTCTAATTGCATCCAAGTGGCGTTTTTGTCTAGTTTTCTGATGCGACTGCTCAACCCCGTTCCATCGGTTTCTATGTCTCGTTCTCTGATGCGATTATCTAACCGTACCCCATCTGCGTTATTGTCTCGTTCTCTGATGCGATTTTCTAACTGCACCCTAGCAGCGTTTTTGGTTCTGTTCATGATGGTGTTCAATTCGTCAGGGGTCGTTCATGCCCAGGTTGTGCCAGACACTCTAATTCAAGTGCAGGAAGTGGAACTTGATGATGATTTCACAGGTCAAGACATAATCAAGCCGGACTCCACAGTCGAATCAAAAGCCAGGGAATTTGCAATTATCCCATTTTCTGCACCCCGGATTACCGGTCAGAGAATCATCGAGTCAGACAGCACACTGAGATGGAATCAGTGGCTGGAATTCTCGGAGTTACAAAGTCGCAGGGCTGGAGTCATCACTCACCGACTTGGGGGATTTAACCGCCATGATTTGATGTATATTGATGGACGGCGCGGATCCCAACAACAACTGTATGTTGAAGGAATGTTGGCAACAGATCCGGTGACAGGCCGAAGTCGATTTGCGCATCTGCCTCTTGAACGCATCGCTGAAATCCGTGAATCTGGAAATGGACTCCATCAACGGTTGGATGCCGAACTGCTCCGATTCTACACTCCGAAACCCATTACCCGGATTACATATCAGCAAAGTTTTTATGAATTGCGCAGTACCGATGCACTCATTTCGCGGATGTTGGATCGGAGGACCGGCCTCGAATTGGTGTACCACGGCAAGAACAATGGTGGAGAATATGCGCGTATGGGGACCGAAGGCAGGCAGATGTCGGCCCGATATTTTCGGCACATTGATGAAAGAAATCTGGTGCAATACATGATTTTGTATAATGGCGCAGAACATATGGAGTCCGGTGGATATAACATCCCGGTGCTCGACGCATTTAACTTTAACCGGTTTTTTGCCAATCCGATCCACATGAACGCCAATTCACGGGAACGCAGTCTGCAGATTCAGGCTGCATGGCTGAGGAAAAACCGGGACGCAGATCGGACTACATCCAGAGCTATAGTGTATTATGATCAATACCGAAGAACCTATCGCACATCGGCCGATTCGAGTCAGTATCGCTGGAAGAGTTTCAACGCAGCGTTTACGCACTCCACTCAGCAATCCTGGCTTTCGACTAGCACCAATCTTCAGGCACGATATTACATTCCTGACCACAATGAGGGGTATAGTTTGAACCATGCGAATTGGAGCGAACTCTCAGCCCGACTCAATGGACAACTTATGGTTCCATCGGGATCTACGAGACTGCCTGTGATTCCGTTTTCCGGAAGTATTATTCGAAGATCGGATGGGTTTTCAGGATGGGAGGTCGTCATGGGCGTGGATTGGAGCATACTATCCTGGGTGCGACTTTCAGCTGATGTGTCCGGCGGAGAGACCTTACCCACCATGCAACAACGCTACTGGACAGGCTCGGTCAATGGCAACAGAAACCTGGGAACCGAACCATGGAAACGAGTGCAAGGAGGATTGTCAGTAGGAAATCCAGAACATGGATTCCATGCCCAAGTGCAAGGGCATCTGACTTCCCATGAACAGCTGCATGTCCTTCTCGCCAACAACACCTTCTCAAGTGTGTCGAATATCAAACAACGTGGTGGTTACATTCATCTGGGCTATACCTCCACACACTGGGAAGCAACAGCCTCCACAACCATTCAGGAGTATACATCTGGCAATCAGAGGTACGCGACTGGCAAAGTGATGGCAACCTCTGGCAATCAGTGGTTCGCGACAGACATCCATAGTGTTGTGTCTGACATCCATGGTGTAACCTCTGGCATGCAAGGGTACGCGACTGGCAATGTGATGGCAACCTCTGGTAATCAGTGGTTAGCGACAGACATCCATGGTGTTGTGTCTGACATCCATGGTGTAACCTCTGGCATGCAAGGTTACGCGACTGGCAAAGTGATGGCAACCACTGGCATTCAAGAGCTTACAACTGACAACATTATGGATCCGGCTTATGTCCTGGCCAACGGGGGGACCCGGCTTTGGAATCGGTTCTCGTTACATAGAAAAGGATATGTCATCAACCGGGCAGCCTATGTCAAGGCGGGAGTTTATGGACTTTTCTCACCTAATAATTATCGGTCGCCCACATATGTTCCTGTAGCTGATGTCTGGTCGGAAGGTTCGGAAGCACCTATCATACCGGGATTCTTCCGGATGGATGTCGATATATCGGCGAGAGTCCGAAACCTGATCGTGGTGATCCGCATGGAGAATATAACCCAGGGACTCGGACAGAATGGCTATTATGAAACTGCTCCATATCCGATGCCATCCAGACGTATGAATTTTGGACTACGAGTTTTGTTCAACAATTAGGCAGAAAACACCTATTCGATAATAGACGAACAGTTTTGAGATTTGCTCGAGAATCAATGGAGTTGACGAATTGATCAATTGGATGGTTACACTTGCCTATGGTATCAAATTCTCGAGAATGAATTTAGTTTCAGAAAACACCTATTCGACAATTGGTGTACATTTTTGAGATTTGCTCAAGAATCAATGGAGTTGATGAATTGAACAAATGGATGGTTATGCTTGCCTATGGTTTCAGATGCTCAAAAAATGACTGTGTCGGATGTTGTGCTTTATTTGAATATTTGAAATGATTGTTTGTAACAAGGTACTTGAAGAATCCACCAAACGTTATTAGTAAACAAATTACCCTTTTCATATTTTTATCCACATGAGTCTACCATACATCATAAAAGAAGGGTATTCAGGGTTCAAGCGCACACCTTTGGCGACCTTCACCTCCATTGTGGCGCTAACCATATCGATGATCCTGATTGGGATCATTGGTCGATTCTATTACAGTGCTTATGATATTGGCTCGACCATCCGAAATGACATTGAAATAGAAGTGTTTCTGGAGGATGTGAATGAGCAACGAGTGAGGGAAATTCGCAGTTCGATCCAGCGTTTACCAATCACGGAATCTGTCAGCTATATCAGTAAGGACAGCGCTGCCGCGGTGTTCAGAGAATTGTTTGGAGCGGAGGGGACTCCCTTAGCGGATCTGAACTTTTTGCCGGCCTCGTTCAGGATTCGTCCAGTGCCCGACACCCCTGTCGATACCCTGGTCCACTACCTCAGTCAGATGGAACAGATTCGTGGGGTGGATGAAGTCAGTTTCAATGTGGAATTACTTCGTATAATCGACCAACGGCTTGAGTCGGTGCTGCTTGCCGGTGGTGGGATTGGATTGCTCATACTATTCACGGCCATGATCTTGGTCTTTAACACGATTCGATTGACGATCTATGCCAAGCAGTCGCTGATCAGAGCCATGAAACTGGTGGGTGCGACGAACCGATTTATCCGCAGTCCGTTTGTAATGGAGGGTATTTTGCAGGGACTTATTGCGGCTGGGATTTCTGTTACATTCGTGTGGTTCTTTTTCAGCCGTATGATTGTGTTTTTTGTGCCTCAGTTCGGGGTGTTGCCCTGGCCTTATGGGCGATGGTATTATCTGATCGGTGGAATAGCTCTGTTATCGATCTTTATGGGGTATCTGGGTAGTCGCTGGGCTGCATCCAGATTTATTAAGTTGGATAGCAGGTAGCAGGTAGCGGAGAGCGGAGAGCGGAGAGCAGAGAGCGGAGAGCAGAGAGCGGAGAGCAGAGAGCGGGGAGCGGAGAGCAGAGAGCGGGGAGCGGAGAGCGGAGGGTTTCGGTGCGGGACCTCTTATTTTACTTCCGAAAGTTCGCAGAACTCTTTATATTCTTTCTAAATAGCAACCAATTTTTACCCCTATGGCAGCTCCTGCGCACGAAGATACAATTGCTGAAGTCAAAGAGATTTTCCGAGTCTATCTCAAGGATAATGGTCACCGTCAGACACCAGAACGGTTTATGGTGCTTGAGGAGATTTATAAGAGTGATGGACACTTCGATGCCGACGATATGTTTTTCCGTATGAAAAATACGGGTTATCGGGTATCGAGAGCGACGGTATATAATACTCTGGATCTACTGGTGGAGTGCGGATTGGTCCAACGCCATCAGTTTGGTAAGAATCAATCTCATTATGAGCGAGCATACGCGTATCGTCAACATGACCATATCATCTGCGACAGCTGTGGTGCCGTTATCGAGTTCTGTGATCCCCGAATACATGAAATAAAAACATTGATGGAGCGTATCCACGATTTTAAAATCGATAATCACAACCTCCAGTTCCGTGGTAGTTGTGCCGATCCGGTCAATTGTACTCGTAAACCGGATATTGTTAAAGCTGAAAGCAGATAGCGGGGAGCAGGGAGCTGAGAGCTGGGAGCTGGGAGCTGAGAGCTGAGAGCAGGGAGCTGAGAGCTGGGAGCTGAGAGCGGTACACTTTTGCTCCCACTTTCGTTATGATGAAATCCCCATTGCTTCTTAGTTTTCCGTTTTGTCCAAATATTTAATAAAGCTGGTAATCTGAGCACAAAGTTCTTCAGTGGCTTGTATGGTTTTGTCGATTTCAATGTTTTCAGCGTGAACACTATCCCTGATTATTTCAAGTTGTGAAATGAGCTCGTAACAGGATCCGAGAGAGATTTTTAGGAATCGGCTAAAATCCCTCTTTGAATGTCTTCCATATCCCTCAGCGATATTTGATGGAATGGATAAAAGACATCGGGTAATTTGGTCACGAATGATCAGGTTACTGATGGTCCCAATTTTTGGTATCAAAGATTTACTCAATTCCAGCGATTTCCGCCATATCTGAACGTTATTAAGACTCAGGTTTTTGGACATGGTGTATTAGTATTTTATTCAACAGTAATTAAAACTTGCTGCATTATTCAGCTGACTTTTGGACATCGATGATTCGTTTTACTCAACAGAAATTCAACCATACTGTATTTAAGAACTGACTTTTGGATATCGTTGATTAGTTCTATTCAACAGAAAGTCAAACAAACTTCACTAGCCAGCTGACTTTTAGATATCGTTCATTCGTATTATTCAACAGAAAGTCAAAAATGCTTCACTAGCCAGCTGACTTTTGGACTTTGAGTATCTGATTCGTTAATAGGTGCATTACACAATTCAATTGATTTCAATTTATTAGTTGCTGTACACATTATTAATTGCTGTTCATATTATTAATTGCTGTACACATTATTAGTTGCTGTACACATTATTAGTTGCTGTAC
>CAZDYD010000032.1:6549-19494 GCA_964509715.1 uncultured Chitinophagales bacterium | reverse complement strand
TGCTGTACACATTATTAGTTGCTGTACACATTATTAGTTGCTGTACACATTATTAATTGCTGTACACATTATTAATTGCTGTTCAAATTATTAATTGCTGTTCATATTATTAGTTGCTGTACATATTATTAATTGCTGTTCAAATAGCTGTACTCATATAAGAGTCAGATTTCCCAACAAAATTTCAATTTTATGCACAAATTCCGGAACGAAATTTTCTCCGCTCCCTTCTCCCTGCTATCTGCTATCTGCTATCTGCTATCTGCTATCCGCTTTTCTTCCTGCTCCCCACTATCTGCTCCCCGCTCCCCGCTATCCGCTCCCCGCTATCTGCTTTAACTATTAGACATTTTCATCTGATTTAGTATATTCCTGAAATAAAAATGTGTCGGAGCAATATCAACGATAACTAATTCATATAGATTATGTCACTTGCTGTTCAGTTTGATACGATTTCAGAACTGTTTCACAATGCGTACCAAAAGTACTCGGGCCACAATAAAACCATATTTGCCTACAAACCAGGCCCCAACGACCCTTACAAGGAGATCAATTGGGATAAGTTTCACGCCGATGTGTACAACCTGGCAGCTTACTATGTAGAACAAGGTATGAAACCTGGCGACAGAGCCGCCATCCTCAGTGAAAATCGCTATGAGTGGGCAGTTTTTGACATGGCTCTGCAAATCATCGGTGGAATCAATGTTTCGCTCTATGCCACGCTTCCACCGAACCAGTGTTCTTATATTCTGAAGGACTCCGGATCCAAACTCTTTTTCGTGTCCACCTCCATCCAGCTCAAAAAAGCTATCGAGATTTTTGATGAGTGCAAGGACACTACCCAAGTTATTGCGTTCGATAATCCACAAAACAAGAGTATGCTCGACTATCCCTACGTCCGTAAGTTTGAGAGTGTTCTGGCGGAAGGTGCCAAGGTGCTCGATAAACATATGGTCGAGATCAAGAAGCGCAGTAAGGCGGTGAAACCAGAGGATTTGTCCACGCTAATCTATACTTCCGGCACAACCGGAGAACCCAAGGGTGTGATGCTGACCCATGATAATATCTCAAGCAACATCATATCCGCTCATACCATGCTCGACATCAACGAGCAGGATCGCACACTGTCATTTTTGCCTCTTTGCCATAGTTTTGAGCGTACCGGAGGGTATTATGCAATCATTTCCGGCGGAGCAGAAATTTATTACGCTGAAAGTATCGATACTGTTTCCAAGAACCTGATCGAGGCACGTCCGACAATCGTAATCAGTGTACCTCGTCTATTCGAGAAAATCTACAATTTGGTGCTCAAAAGCGTCGATGATGCCGGTGGAGCCAAAAAGAAAATTTTCAACTGGGCTACCAAAGTGGGATACGATTATGTTGCTGGAAAGCGCGGACTTACAGCGCTGCAACTAAAAATCGCCGACAAAATGGTTTTTTCGAAGCTGCGTGAGCGATTCGGTGGACGAGTCAAATTGTTTGTGAGTGGTGGGGCAGCGCTTCCAGCCGACATCGGAAACTTTTTTGCGGCAGCCGGGATGCGTATTTGTGAGGGTTACGGTCTTACTGAAACCTCACCGGTTATGACAGTTAATCCACGTGGTAAAGAACGGTATGGGACCGTTGGTCACGTGATTCCGGGTGTAACTGTTGCCATCCAGCGTGTGGAGGATAATAAAATCATCGCGGAATTGTCCGGCGACCAATACCCAAGCAACCTCACAAGCGCCGAGGGCGAAATCCTGTGTAAAGGTCCCAACGTTATGCAAGGATATTGGGGCAAGAAGAAGGAGACCAAGGAAGTGATCGACAAGGATGGCTGGTTCCATACAGGCGATATTGGTCGATTCGACAAAGGGTATCTGATGATCACAGACCGACTCAAACACATGATCGTAAATGCCGGAGGGAAAAATATCTATCCTGGTCCGATAGAGGACATGATGAAAAGTTCAGTTTGGGTCGACCAGGTCGTTGTATTAGGTGAGCGACAAAACTACATGGCTGCGATTATTGTCCCCGATCTGGAAGTATGTAAATCCTATTGCCGACAAAATAACATCACATTCAGCAGCGATGAAGACCTCATCCATGTGAAGGAGATTCTGGCGGAAGTCGACAAGGAAGTCAAGCAATTCAACAAGAAACTGGCATCCCATGAAAAAATCCGCAAGTTCAGACTCATCAGCACACCGTTTGGAATCGAATCGGGTGAACTTACTCCGACCTTGAAAGTCAAACGTCGTGTGATCTATGACAAGTATAAAGAGTTGATCGAGGACATATACTCCGACGACATGGTGTAGTAAAAAAGTACAGAATCAAGAATCTAATTGGAGTTGTTTGCGGCTAAGTTCGGATGAAACTGAATCAGCTGTTGTTTTATGACAATTATATTCTTGTCGTGCTTGGCTCTATACTGTTGTTAGTGCATTATTGTTACCTAAAAGAACTTTATTCTTGTTATGTACAACTAAGTTATTTTTACGATGCTATAGTTGTTTTTATAGAAAATTTGTTCGTTGTTGAGTACGGCTAATCTCAGTTTAAATTGCCTTTAGCTGTACCTTCATAACGCACTTTTATATGCAGTTGTGAGGTCGTATATTTTCAAGGCCCGGAATATGGTTTCGGGCCTTTTTTTGTACCGATTCCTGAATCATTCCCTGAACCAAACCATTGAAACAACATCCTATAGCCATATTGCTGGTATTTCGTAATCAGCCCGAAGAGGCAGAGCGAATGTTGTCTCAAATTTACACCCGTCTAAAGCCACATTATCAACTTTACATAGTTGATGATTCCAGCGACGACAACACTCCCCAGGTTATCGAATCGGTGATCGCTCACTATGGGCATGACGATACCTTTTTCTTTGAGAATCCAACGGAGTTGGGTCGCCGGCGCTCGATCAAAGAACTGATGCAGATTATTGAGCCTCCAATCATTTGGATCCCGGAGGACATTGACGCTGAATTTCAGGAATTGTTGACACTCACAACTATGGTACGACCGATCGAGACTGATGTCGATGAATCCGAGGTTTCTGATGCGGAGTCTGTACATGTACCAGCTCTGGACGAAAGCAGCGACGAGGTTGTTGACGAGGGAGGCCGATCGGATGAGGGTTACGAGGCTGATTCAGACGTGGATGAATCCGAGGTTTCTGATGCGGAGTCTGTACATGTACCAGCTCTGGACGAAAGCAGCGACGAGGTTGTTGACGAGGGAGGCCGATCGGATGAGGGTTACGAGGCTGATTCAGACGTGGATGAATCCGAGGTTTCTGATGCGGAGTCTGTACATGTACCAGCTCTGGACGAAAGCAGCGACGAGGTTGTTGACGAGGGAGGCCGATCGGATGAGGGTTACGAGGCTGATTCAGACGTGGATGACGCAGATACGACTAATATTCATGCTGATGAGGCTGATGATGATCAGCAGGTCGGAGATTTGATGGTCGGTGCTGAGGCTGATGCTCTCGAGCAGGATTCTGATGAAGCTGATACCAATGAGATGGGTACAGTTCAGCTTGAAGAGGGCGTGGTTGATGCTCATGCAGATGAGACTGACGAGGATGAAGCCAAGAATGTCTCAGATACCGCTTCTACTGCTCCATCCGCTCCATCCGCTCCATCCGCTTCATCCGCTCCATCCGCTCCATCCGCTTCATCCGCTCCATCCGCTTCATCCGCTTCTACCGCTCCATCCGCTCCATCCGCTTCATCCGCTCCATCCGCTCCATCCGCTTCTACCGCTCCATCCCCAACGATTGCCGAACTATTTGCTCAGACCACGGATGAAACAGAACCGACTTCCGCAACGGAAAGTCATCCTTTTTCTCGTCGTAAACCGATTGAATTGCCTCCAAATGCCTCAAAACAGGCGTATGTTATCTTTATTGAGCTGAAATCATTTTTGGCCGAGCAAGATTATGCCTCTGCCATGCGAGAGTTGGAATCAGCTATTGGAAAATATCCCGACGATCTGGATTTAGTCCGACTCAAGATCAATCTCCTCCAGTTTTTAGGAAGATATGTGGAGGCCGCCGAGCTACGCCATCAACTCAAGATCGCAAAAACAGGTAAAATCCAACCCGAGGTCCGGCGTGAATCAATTTTGATTGTGGATCCATCCGACGACTCTGAGGGGTCGTTTGTTGTGGATCCGAAGTCACCCGATCCGGTCCGTAATTTCATGAATACGGATGTCACCGATAAGGTTCTGGAGAAGCCATTTTTGAGTCCACCCGTGGTCAAAGAATTTCTCCAGGGGGAGATTCTGGCTGAAACCATCACTCAGAGACCGGTAAACGATGTCGAAAACATGGGGGACGGGAGCTTTGATGATGTCTCCCGAGGTATCGATCACAAGCGCGACGATTCCGATGATGTGATTGATGAAACTACTGCATCTGATGTTGATCATGATTTAATTGCAGCCGATGAGGATGTACTCACCGAAAATCGCATAGACGAGATGTCACCTGATGTCAATTCTGAACGCACGCAATTGGATCAAACTTCCGACAGTGATGATTCCGATGATGACGATGCAGAAGGGGTCGTAACTAAAGCACTGGATATACAATCAGATGACGTCGGGTTGGCGGATGGCGACACTGAATCGGAAGGCACCATGAAGGTGGTAGATACAGATGAATTAAAAGACGTCGGGTTGGTGGATGGTGACACTAAATTGGAAGGCGCCAAGAAGGTGGTAGATACAGATGAATTAAAAGACGTCGGGTTGATGGATGGTGACACTGAATCGGAAGGCACCAAGAAGGTGGTAGATACAGATGAATTAAAAGACGTCGGGTTGGTGGATGGTTTTGCTGAAGAGCCTTTACAAGCAGTACCCACACCACCACGAAATGAAATTACGGAACGTCCGGTAACGCCTAATGCACCGATAGCGAAGCATTACGTACCCAAGGTTGCCAGTCCGGGAGGACCACCACGTATTACAATCATCATCCCAACGGCAATTACAGGGATGCCAGTGCTTGAACGGGCCATTGAAAGTCTTGAACGGCATTCAAATCTACCCGATCGGGATCTCATCGTGATCGACAACGGGTCCCTCGATAATACACCGGAGTATCTGAACAAGCTCAAGCGCGAGAAATTCATGAACATTCGTGTCATTACGAACTCAGCGAACGAGGGATTCGGGTATGCGATTAATCAGGCAATCAAAGTGGCCACCGGTAAATATGTTTTGGTGATGCACAATGATGTCACTCTCAATAATGATGCTGCTGGAATGCTGGCCGACATATTGGATGATCACGAGGATATCAGTCATATCGGCCCCATAGCCGAAACGGTTTTCAATGAGGCGCAGCGCCGTCGGGCCATCGACCCGGATCCGTCGGTCATAAAACGTGTGCCCTACATCGATAGTTTCTTCATGTTGATCAGGCGTGAAACTTCGGTACGATTCGATGAACGCTACGGACTTTCCTGGTTCGAAGATATGGACTACGGCATGACCGATGCCAAAAAGGGTGGACAAGCTGCCATCGCTCCCGGAGTTAAGGTCAACCACCTTGGATCCTACACACTCTCACTTATGGGACGTGATCCATTTGGACGTCAGTATTGGAAAAATGCCTCGATTTTCGAAACAAAGTGGAACCAGTTGCCCGTGCTACCCGACCTGGATGCAATTCCTGACGACATCCAAAAGCTGGTCGAAATCAGTGCGCTTGTAAACCCATACTACCCTGAAGCTCACCTCCTCGAAGCGGTATATGAACTAATGACAAGCGAGCTGAAAACGCGCATTGTAACCGAACAGCACACGGTCCCCGATACGTTGGCATTGATTCGGTTGATGATGCTGATGGATCTTCGTGATGTACTCCGCAATCTTGAAGAGCGATTGGATATTGCTCAAATCGATGATTTCATGGTACACCTACTCATGGACTTCTACTATCATCATCAGATCTATTCACGATGTGGACTTTACATGGAAAAACTACCACTCAAACGACAGCACTTTCGGATCAGACTCATGCAACTGAGGGTGCATCTTGGTGCGAGGGACCTCGACAAAGCAGCTACATCACTGTCAGAACTATTGAACGAAAAACCTACAAATCCGGACCTTTTCAAGGTTACATCCGATCTATACAAACTCAAAGCCAATTACTACGAAGCCGATGAGTTCCTGCAATTGGCCATGCGCATCGACCCACGATCCTACACCAAATGAAATTGGGCACCCCCGCTCCGCTCTCCGCTCCCTGCTCTCCGCTCCCTGCTCTCCGCTCCCCGCTCTCCGCTCCCCGCTCTCCGCTCTCCGCTTCCCTCTCTTTATTTTTTTTCAAAACGTATTTTCATGCATTATATTTAGGAGTGCCCTATCGAGTAATAGTAGTTTGATAGTTAAGGTGTCCGTTATATCCGAATAGATTAGAATTGTTCCGTCGTAATTCCACAGTTTTCCTAAGAAATAAGTAGTCAATAGTTTTTTATTCTCGTCAATGTAATCTCTCTTTCCACTCATCCTAAAGATATACCTAATGAAATTATCCTTTACAAAAGTTATTGGCGCAATAGCGCTATGTCTTGGTTTGTTACTCACTACTCAGGTTTTGGCTCAACAAAATCAAAGTAGTCCTCTGACTAATGATGAGGCTATATCTATTCTGCAAAAAGCGCCGGGCGGATCAAATCTGAACTTCGCATCATCAGACCATCGCTGGCAGTCACGCACTTCTGAAATGACGACCGGAGACGCTTTCATCTGGGCCATCGCTATTGAAGGCACCAAGGTCTATGTAGGAGGAGAGTTCTCGTCAATCAATGGAATTCCGATGAACAATGTTGGTGTCTACGATCTCGAAAGCCAAATTTGGTCACCTATAACTGCTGTCATTAACTCGGAGAGTATCAATGGCGTCCCGGGCAGGGTGTATGCCATCGATACGATCGACGATGACGTAATCATCGCCGGATCATTCAATTTTATTCATCCGATAGACGGATCTCTGAATGGGATCGTTCGTTATAACACCTCGAGTCAGTACTTTTATGGGTTCAAAACCGGTAATGACACACAGTATGGTGTGGGAGGTGGATTTATATACACTATAAAAGCAGCATTAATGCCAGGTAAAACGGCAAACTTTTCAAATGGGGGACCCAATTACGTAGTATTGGTGGGCGGATCATTTACCACTGCCGGTGGTGAAGCAGCTCCATACTTAGCCTATTTCGATTTTAATGGGGACGGTTGGCAACCTATTTACCATTTACTGCAGTTTGATGATTCCGTGTATGATGTAATGATTGATGGAATGACGTTAATTGTAGCTGGACAATTCACCAACGTCAATAGTGTTCCCGGTACTGCAGGCATCGTCGTTTTAAGTCTAACCGATGATAATATTATATCGGTCGGTGGTGGCATAACAGAAGGTTTTAGGGTTCATTCAATTGAAAAAATCGGGAATGAACTTTATATTGGTGGTTTTTTTTCCCGTGTAGGTGATGTTCCTGTGAATAATTTCGCACGATTTGACATGTATTCCAATCAATGGTCAGCGTTAAACACAAATTTCAACGGTACTGTTCATTCATTGAAAGCCGTTGACAACATATTGTATGTCGGCGGAAGTTTTTCTCGAGTGACTAATGATATTGTAGCCAATCGACTTGCCTACTTGAATACTACAGACCAATCCTGGAGGGCTGCAGGTTCCGGAATTAATGGTGGTCCAAGTCCTATTATTTACGATCTGGGATACTTTTCCGGTGAAATCAACGGATCACAACAGGATTTAGTCTTAACGGGTGGAATGTTCGCTGAAGCCGGTGGGTATGAGACTTATAATTTCGCCTCCTGGAACACATCCAGTTTTATACCCGCTAAGCTGGATCTGCAATCACCAGCCGACCTTTCAACCAACCTGTCCATTACACCAACGTTAAGCTGGGACAGTCATTTCATGGCTAACCTGTATCATCTCCAGATATCAACTACAACCGATTTTGAGGAAGATGATATCGTTTACGAAAGAGATAATATTGAATTTTTAGAACCAGGTAAGGTCGCTGTAATCACCACGTCTGTCAGCGTCGAACATACGGTTGAGACGGACCTTCAGAATAACACCACCTATTATTGGCGCGTTCGGGGAATCGGAGATGATGGTATCGGTGAGTGGAGTGATGACTGGTCGTTCGAAACTATAGTCCAAAAGGTGACACTGGTATCACCTGTCGACGAATCCACAACAGAACCATTAACCCCGGATTTTGTTTGGGAAACACTCGAAAACGTCATCGTATATCAGCTGACTGTAAGCAAAGATCCAGATTTGAGCGATCCTGTGATAGATGAAACCATCAATATTAGTCCTTTTAAATCATTATCTGAAATCAGCTCACACCATACCTATACCTATACACCTGATTCACCATTGGATTATGGTACCCAATACTATTGGAATGTAGTTGGATATAATAGTAGTAGTGAGCTTGGTGAGTCAGATGAGCCATCGATGTTTGTAACGATTCCTCTGGTTCCTGACAAAGTGGAACTTTCATCACCTGGAGACAACCAAAACAATATTACGGTGCTCCCGACATTTCAGTGGTATCATTCCATGCGCACCGTGAAATATACCTTCCAGCTTGCGACAGACTTCGCATTCGAAAACATTGTTCTGGATGAAGAAATATTGCTCACGGTTAAATCTGTCGGAGATATGATTGCTGATTTCATCCCAAGTTTTACACCAGAAGAAGATTTGGATCATGACACCCAGTATTATTGGAGGGTTCGCGGCGAGAATCCGGGAGGATTGGGAGAATGGAGCGATGTCTGGACTTTCCGCACATTGTGGCCGGTTCCTGATCAAATCGTGTTGGTCAGTCCAAGTAATGGGGCCGGCGGACAACCCATTCGTCCAACCCTGATCTGGAACGAAGTACAATATGCCAATTGGTATTATCTCGAAATCTACACCAATTCAAACTACACGGGGGACCCGGTCTATATCAAAGACGAAATATTTGGTACCAGTGGGGACGCAAAAGCCGTCTTTGACTCCGAGAATTCAGCTATCTACGAAACAGTAGAATTTACGTTGGATGAAGACCTTGAAATCGATCAAACTTATTTTTGGCGAGTTCGAGGCACAAACAACACCGGAGATGGAGTTTGGAGTGCGAGTCGAAGTTTCACTGTTGGTGCACTGGTACCTGAGATGGTGAACTTGTTGAATCCAAACAACGGGCAAACGGACGTAGCCCTTGAACCGGCATTCCGATGGGCTCCTGCCGAAAGAGCCGACTCCTACCGATTACAGGTTTCAACCGTTGAGAATTTCAGTTCAACAATTATTGATGATCGTGACATACAGACCACTACCCATACATCAGCAACTAAACTGGCTGGAAGTACGGTATATTTTTATCGCGTTCGAGGCATAAACAATCAGGGTGCCGGTGCATGGAGCACAGTTCGCACCTTTACCACCACCCAAGACGTGCCGGCACAGGTATCGATACGTAACCCAAACAACAACGAAACCAACGTTTCATTAACTCCAACATTCACTTGGTTGGAAGTCAGTGGAGCGTCATCCTACCACCTTCAGGTGAGCCGAGAAGAAAATTTCGCGAATAATGTGATCGACCTCGAGGGTATCACCACCAATATGGTAGAGATTGTTCAGGGAAGTCTCAGAGGATCTACTACCTATCGTTATCGGGTTCGTGCTAGAAACAGCGTGGGCTATGGTCCCTGGAGTTTGGTCCGTGCTTTCACGACGGTTGCATCCACCACACCCGGTTCTGTAAAAGACATCGTAGTGCGCCAGGTATCTGCCAAACAAGTACTGAGTAAGACTCATTCGGTACAGAACACCGCTGCCTTCGAAATCAGCTGGACACCACCTGACTTTGACGGAGGATCTGACATCACCAACTATCGAATCATATATCGCAAGGCGGATGAATCTACATGGACAACCTATCAGCGGGAGGCATCGACCGATACCGTAGCGATTGTCACAGGATTTGAGTCCGGCGTAAGTTACGCCTTCGACGTACTGGCCGAAAATTCAGTCGGAGCCTCGGCTCCCACCCCAAATCCACCGGTGGCAGTTTCTATCGAAACGGAAGAAATTCCCGGAGAGATCACATTAAGCCAGAACTATCCGAATCCGTTCAATCCGACCACGAATATCCGATTCTCGCTACCTACGAGTGGTGATGTCCGTCTGGAAGTGTACTCGATGCTCGGACAACAAATGACGGTGTTGGTCAGTGGACAACAACCGGCTGGTTGGCATACCGTCTCGTTGGATGCGAGTACCTGGTCAAGTGGAACATACCTGTATATATTGCGAACCGCTGATGCCTCGCTGACTAAGAAGTTTGTGTTGATTAAATAGAATAGCGGGGTGCGGGGAGCGGGGAGCGGAGAGCAGGAAGAAAAAGCAGGTAGCAGGTAGCAGAGAGCGGGGAGCGGGGAGCGGGGAGCGGTTTTAAATCATAATCCTCAAAGACTGGACGGTGCCGTGTTTGAAAGCGCGGTACCCTTTTTTTATGGTTGTGGGTTTAGCCCGAATATGGTTGTGGGTTTAGCCCGAATATGGTTGTGGGTTTAGCCCGAATATGGGGGTGGCTCATAGCCCTTATATGGGGGCCACTCATTAGAAAACAATTACAAAACCATTATAATCATATTAAGTTGTTTTTTATCTCATCAGCAATTGCCTATTATCACGTCAGTCTGGATATCGCCGTTTAGATTCCAGGTCCTACCCGGTAAACGCATTGTATTATCGGGTATAAACTAGAAACTGACATTTCCTGATTGAGAACACTATTGATGCAATGAATCGAAATTTCAATTGATTTGTTGTTGATCGTCAATAAAAATAAACATTTATGAAAATCTATATATTGCTCTTGTTGAGCCTGATAATCGTATGGCCATCGGTTTCCGTGGGACAATCCACCGATGCGATGGATACTACATCACAATCCTCCTCCGAGTTTCTCCATCCAGAAGATACATTGGTTTTTCCTGATGGGTTTGCAGAGGCAATGGAACTGGCTGGTTTAACGTTTGATGTCGGGTTTGCAGATGCATCAACCATTTTTAGTGACGATAATGACCGTTGGATTACTGATACTAATCTATCCAATGTCGGCATTGGCGTCGTTTATAGTATTGCTGTTTCGGGAAATGATGTGTTTGTGGGCGGTACTTTTACTACTGTGGGAGGAGTGGATGCTTCCCGAATCGCTCGTTATAATATGACTACCGATACATGGCACACTTTGGGTGATGGATTGAATCATACTGTGAGAAGTCTTCTCATCTCAGGGAGTGATCTGTATGTAGGGGGAGAGTTTGCAACTGCTGGAGGACTAAGTGCTATTGGAATCGCTCGCTATGATATAACCACCGATACTTGGCATGCTATGGGTTCGGGTGTCGGTGGATCGGTTTTGGCTCTTGCTGCTTTTGGCAATGATTTATTTTTAGGGGGTACCTTCACAACTGCGGGTGGACAAAGTGCTATTGGTATCGCTCGCTATGATATGACCACCGGTTTTTGGTATGCACTTGGTGAAGGGGTGAGTTCAGTGGTAAACAGTCTTGGGATATCTGGGAATGATTTGTACGTAGGGGGAACATTCAGTCATGCCGGTGGACAACTTGTTTATAATATCGCTCGCTATGATATGACCGAAAATACCTGGCATGCACTTGGGTCAGGTGTAGGTGGACAAGTTCTTGATTTAGCAGCATCCGAAGATAATGTTTTTGTGACTGGAGTATTTGTGACAGCAGGGGGTGTGTCTGCTTTCATACTGGCACGCTATGAGATCGAAACGGGTACCTGGCATGGACTGACTTCGAATTGGAATAATTTTCCTCAGGATTTAGTGATAGTTGGTAATGATCTTTATGTAGGTGGACAATTTACAATTGCCGGTGTCAATGCGAATAGAATTGTACGTTATGATATTCTGAATGATAGTTGGCATGCATTGGGTTCGGGTGTCAATGGAACAGTTTGGGCACTTGCAGCATCAGGGAATGATTTATTTGTGGGGGGAGCATTTTCTCAAGCCGGCGGGAAAGGGGCTCTGAATTTGGCACGATGGACGGGGATAATGACTGAACCCGGTGACGTTTTATTAGTATCACCGGCCGATGAGGCTGAGGATGTGAGCGTCACACCGACATTCTCTTGGTCCGCCGCGGAACGTGCGGAGACCTATGAATTACAGGTGTCAACAGAATCCACTTTTGGTTCCACTGTGATCGACGTAGCCGAACTGACCGATCTCGATGTCACTGACCTGAACGACCCCAGCTACACCGTGTCCACCGCACTGGACAACGCCACCGAATACTTCTGGCGTGTACGCGCCGTGAACGCCGGCGGGGATGGGGACTGGAGCGAGACCCGTAGCTTTACAACGATTGTAGCTGTACCGGATCAGGTTGCGCTGACCTCACCGGACGATGAAGCTGAGGATGTGAGCGTCACACCGACATTCTCTTGGTCCGCCGCGGAACGTGCGGAGACCTATGAATTACAGGTGTCAACAGAATCCACTTTTGGTTCCACTGTGATCGACGTAGCCGAACTGACCGATCTCGATGTCACTGACCTGAACGACCCCAGCTACACCGTGTCCACCGCACTGGACAACGCCACCGAATACTTCTGGCGTGTACGCGCCGTGAACGCCGGCGGGGATGGGGACTGGAGCGAGACCCGTAGCTTTACAACGATTGTAGCTGTACCGGATCAGGTTGCGCTGACCTCACCGGACGATGAAGCTGAGGATGTGAGCGTCACACCGACATTCTCTTGGTCCGCCGCGGAACGTGCGGAGACCTATGAATTACAGGTGTCAACAGAATCCACTTTTGGTTCCACTGTGATCGACG
>CAZDYD010000032.1:0-6449 GCA_964509715.1 uncultured Chitinophagales bacterium | reverse complement strand
GAGTCCGCGCTGTGAACGCCGGCGGCGCTGGCGACTGGAGCGAGACCCGTAGCTTCACAACGATTGTGAATCTTCCGGATGTGATTACACTCACGAGTCCCTCACACGAAAGCACCGGACTCTCCATCCATCCATCCTTCAGCTGGGAACCAGATCCACTGGCAACCACCTACACCTTGCAAATCACCACCGATCTAAACTTCGGTACCGGGGTTCAAACCTACACTGACATTGAAGAACTCTTCTTCAACCTGCCGGTAGACCTCCAATACTCCACAACATACTACTGGCGTGTGGCAGGAGTGAACACCACTGGAGTGGGAGCCTATGTCGATGCAAATCGTTTTACTACCTTGGATCTCCCCGTCCCGATACAACCGACCGTCTTCTATCCGGTCAATGACGCACAAGATGTACCCTTGCTTTTCACCTTCATATGGGAAGACCTCGGCGAGGGACACCTGTATGACTTCGAACTGGCTCAGACCGACCAGTACTCAGAGCCCATAATTGCCTTGGCTGGAACCACCCTTACCACGTTCACCCCAGACGTAGCACTCGATCCACAGACCCAATACTTCTGGCGAATCCGCGCGATCAATGAATACGGTCCCGGCGAATGGAACGATTTCTTCGGGTTCACGACTCTGATCCCGTCTAATCCTGGCCAAGTACGTGATCTCACGGTCGAAGAGATAGTGACCGTATCCAAGGTCTCCGCTATTCAGACCACCCAGAACACCGCCAGCTTCTTGCTGACCTGGAGTCCGCCGGAATCCGACGGAGGTTCACCGATCACCAACTACAATGTCGTTTATCGCGAACAGTCAGATACCGAATGGACCACTTACAATCGTGATCCCTCCACCGATACCACTGCTATCGTAACAGGATTCACCCCCGGTGTTGCCTATGCTTTTGATGTCCTGGCCGAGAACTCCATCGGAGCCTCCGAACCCAACGAGGATGCACCGATTGTGGTGTCCATCGAGACCGAAGAACTCCCGACCCAGGTCACCTTGAACCAGAACTATCCGAATCCGTTCAACCCAAGTACGACCATTCGATTTGCGCTACCCACCAGTGGAAAAGTCCGTTTGGAAGTGTACTCCATCCTGGGACAACGCATGGCAGTGTTGGTCAGTGGACAACAACCGGCCGGATGGCACACCGTCACCCTCAACGCCAGCACCTGGTCCAGCGGTACTTACATCTACCGCCTGCAAGCCGATGGCATGACCATGACCCGCAAATTCTTACTTCTGAAATAACAACGCAATGTGAAATAGGGCTGTGTTTTTACCGAATGAAAAATGGCTGTGTCCGTTAAAACACAGCCATTTTTTGTACCCTCAACACTTAATCTTAAAAGCAAAACAGACGCAAGTACAACCCTGTTTAAATATTCGAACTTGTCAAACAATTGACAAAAGTAACCAAAGATATTTCAAATATTAATCAGTAATCCGCTCCCCGCTCCCCGCTCTCTGCTCTCTGCTTTATCTTCCCGCTCCCCGCTCCCCGCTCTCTGCTCCCCACTCCCCGCTCCTTGCTTTCTTTTTTTAATTGATTTTTTTAATTATACTTATCGAGAATCCTAACAAGTAAGATTCATCTCAGTAGCACAGGTAGCAATAAAACCACTACCAAGTTATCCAAACCATTTGCCATTTATCGCCCCGGGGACTCAGTCTTCCAGCGAAAATCGTATTCCTGATACTTGCCAATTTCCACCATAAATAATCAATCCAACCTGATTGAACTACACAATGTTTATGATACTAAAACTATTAAAAAACGTTTGGTCGCCAATGAATTGGAAGTTATTGGTCGCACCGTTTGTACTGTCCCTGGGACTTATTTTCGCACAAAATATACACGCACAACCCGGCCAATTTGGTCAATCAACGGGACGTCCAATCACTGAATTTCTGAACCCTGACGGAACCTTCTCCAACCCGGACAACTACACCGGAACGGTGGATATGGCCGGCTATCAATTGGGCGGAGGACTGGAGGGCATGCCTTCATTCTTCTCAGTAGATGACGATAAATGGAACTTGCAATCTCAATATCCAGGAACAAACAATGTAGTCTATGCATTACTACTGGTAGGCGACGACCTTTATATTGGTGGAAGTTTTACAAATGCAGGTGGAATAAACGCCAATCGTATCGTTCGATACAACATCACCGATGGAACCTGGCATGCATTGGGTATTGGATTAAATAACGAAGTTTACAGCCTTGCAGTGAGTGGTGACAACCTATTTGTTGGAGGGTCATTTAACGTCGCAAGTGGAGTAGGTACATCCCGCATAGCACGATATAACATCACCGATGGAACCTGGCATGCACTGGGGACTGGAGTCAACAGTTCTGTTTTGAGTATTGCAGTGGATGGAGACAACCTATACGCTGGAGGACATTTCATCACAGCGGGCGGATCCCCGGCAAACAATATCGCCCGCTATGATTTGGTAAATGAAACCTGGCATCCACTTGGAAGTGGAATGGATAATTTCGTTAATAGTATCATTGTCAATGAGGACAACCTCTATTTGGGTGGGAATTTCACGTCCGCAGGTGGGACTCCAGCCAACAGAATAGTACGCTACAATACAACAGATGAAACTTGGCACAACTTAGGGTTCGGAGTGGCAGGTATCGTTCAAACTATTGCCATAAGTGGGGACAATTTATACGTTGGAGGTTGGTTTAATAGTGCAGGCGGCGCATCAGCCAGTCGCATTGCTCGTTATGACTTGGTGAATAACACCTGGCATGCCATGAATGGTACAGTAGTTGGAAATGTGAACGATCTGGTTGTGATTGGGGACCAACTTTACATAGCCGGAAATTTATCCAGCGTAGGAGATGAATCTGTCCGTAACATTGCACGCTATGATCTTACCAACGATTCCTGGGAATCTCTTGGAAGTGGAGCCTCTGGAACTATCTACAATCTTTTGGCTAATGGTGACGACTTGTATTTCGGTGGAATTTTTACAGACATAAGTGAAATCGGAGCCGAAGGAGTTGCCCGGTATGATATGAATTTAGATACCTGGCATGCGCTGGATATAGGAATCAACGGGAACGTAAACACAATCTTAGTGTCAGGTGACGACCTTTACTTAGGTGGGCAGTTCACGATAGCTGGAGGGATCATAGCCAATCGCATCGTACGATACAACATAACAAACGGCACATGGTATGCACTCGGTAGTGGGTTGAATAATAATGTTTTCAGTATAATACAGGAGGGGACCGACCTATTCGTTGGAGGTGAATTCACTTCAGCCGGAGGGATTACTGCCAATCGAGTAGCACGCTATGACTTAATGACTGATACCTGGCACCCATTAGGATCAGGTGTGAATGGTACTGTTAACAGTGTTGCATTGAGCGGAGACTATTTGATTGCCGGGGGATCATTCTCGTCCGCCGGTGCGGTATCAACGGAAAACATTGCAAAATATAACTTGATGGATGGAACCTGGAGCGATATAGGAGGAATGAATTCCATAGTTAATAGTCTTTTGGCTGTAGGTAACGATGTGTACGCTGCTGGTGGATTCACAACCGCAGGTGGGTCTTCAACATTCCGTGTCGCAAGATATGATGTGATTAATGAAACCTGGCACGCTTTGGGAAGTGGTGTGAATCAAGTCGCAATGGATTTATTGCAAAGTGGAGATGACCTGTATGTTGCAGGTGCTTTTTGGACCGCAGGAGGTATTGGTGCCGATCGCGTCGCTCGATACAACATGGTTAACGGGACCTGGCACTCATTGGGTACCGATATGGGGGGATTTGTCAGGAGTGTTGTAAAGATCGGAGATGATCTCTATTTGGGAGGACAGTTTTCCTCAGCAGGTGGATTACTCACCAATAATATCGTACAATATAATATGACAACTGGTGTCTGGGATACCATGGGAAGTGGAGTGAATAATATTGTTCGGAGCATGAAGGCTGTTGATGGAAATCTGTATGTAGGAGGTTTTTTCACCTCGGCAGGTGCAAAACCCGCCAGTTATTTTGCAAGATGGGAGTTACCAGTGGTCCCCCCGTACCAAGTGACACTTGTTTCCCCCACGGACGAGGCCACTGGGGTGCCTGTTCTTACCGAATTTACCTGGAATGCAGCCGACCGAGCTGAGTCCTATGAACTGCAGGTGTCCACCGACCAAACCTTTGCAACCACGGTGATTGACGAGACCGGTCTTACCGACACGGACTTCACCGTGTCCACCGCATTCGATAACGCCACTGAGTATTTCTGGCGGGTGCGCGCTGTGAACGCTGGTGGGGAGGGGGACTGGAGCGAAACCTTCAGTTTCACGACCATTGTGGCGATTTCGGACCAAGTGACACTCATATCCCCGGCGGACGAGGCCACTGGGGTATCTGTTCTCACCGAATTCACCTGGTCCGCAGCTGATCGAGCCGACTCTTATGAGCTGCAGGTGTCCACGGATAACACTTTTGCAACTTCGGTGATTGACGAGACCGGTCTTACAGACACGGACTTCACCGTGTCCACTGCATTCGATAATGCCACTGAGTATTTCTGGCGTCTCCGCGCCGTGAACGCCGGTGGGGAAGGGGACTGGAGCGAGACCTTCAGTTTCACGACCATCGTGGCAATCACGGACCAAGTGACACTTGTTTCTCCGGCAGACGAGGCCACTGGAGTGCCTGTCCTCACCGAATTTACCTGGACTTCAGCCGACCGTGCTGAGTCCTACGAACTACAGGTATCCACGGACCTTACATTTGCAACCACGGTCATCGACGAAACCGGTCTCAATGATACAGACTTCACCGTGTCCACCGCATTCGATAACGCCACCAAATACTTCTGGCGAGTCCGCGCCGTGAACGCCGGTGGGGAAGGGGACTGGAGCGAGACCTTCAGTTTCACGACCATCGTGTCGGTACCAGATGTGATTACACTCTCGGGTCCATCGCACGAAAGTACCGGACTCTCCATTCATCCATCCTTCAGCTGGGAACCAGATCCCCTGGCCACCACCTACACATTGCAGATCACCACCGATCCTATCTTTGGTACCGGAGTAACCACCTATACGGATATTGAGGAATTGTACTTCAACCTACCTGTGGACCTCGAATACTCCACAACCTACTACTGGCGTGTGGCAGGTGTGAACGCAGCCGGGACAGGTGCCTACAATGATGCGTACCAATTCACTACTTTGGACCTCCCCGTCCCAATCCAGCCAACCGTCTTTTACCCGACTCAGGGTGCCGAAAACGTCGCCCTCCAACCTACATTTTCTTGGGAAGACCTGGGGGATGGAAATATCTACGATTTTGAATTGGCACTCAATAACCAATATTCCGATCCAATCGTAGCTCTGAACGGAATCACCGAAACATCCTTCACCCCAGAGGTGCCACTGGATCCCCAGACCACTTACTACTGGCGAATCCGTGCGATCAATGAATACGGTCCCGGCGAATGGAACGATTTCTTCGGGTTCACGACCCTGATCCCGTCTAATCCTGGACAAGTACGTGATCTCACTATCGAAGAGATAGTGACCGTATCCAAGGTCTCCGCTATTCAGACCACCCAGAATTTAGCCAGCTTCCTGCTGACCTGGAGTCCGCCGGAATCCGACGGAGGTTCACCGATCACGAACTACCGGGTTGTGTACCGAGAAGCGGACGAATCCAGCTGGACCACCTACACCCGTGATCCCTCCACAGATACCACAGCTATCGTAATAGGATTTATCCCCGGTGTGGCCTATGCTTTTGATGTCCTGGCCGAGAACACCGTCGGTGCCTCCGAACCCAACGAGGATGCACCGATTGTGGTGTCCATCGAGACCGAAGAGCTCCCGACCCAGGTCACCTTGAACCAGAACTACCCGAATCCGTTCAACCCAAGCACGACCATTCGATTTGCGCTACCCACCAGTGGAGAAGTCCGTTTGGAAGTATACTCTGTCCTGGGACAACGCATGGCAGTGTTGGTCAGTGGACAACAACCAGCCGGATGGCACACCGTCAACTTGGACGCCAGCAACTGGTCCAGCGGTACCTACATCTACCGCCTGCAAGCCGATGGCATCACCATGACCCGCAAGTTCTTACTCCTGAAATAACAACGCAATGTGAAATAAGGCTGCGTTATGACCGATGTGCAAAAGGGCTGTGTTTTTACGGACACAGCCCCTATACTGCGGTACCTACACTTACATACTGCACAACCCGGAGATCACGATCACTCAGAAGCTTCTGAATGTAAAAATACCTTCACTTTTTGAGGTTTTGTTTTGCTTTGTATATAGCATCAGCATCAGTGACAAGTGTAGAACGTCCTTCAGATAGTGAAATTTTGCGTACTTCAACTTCATCCAACCATGCTTTATCAATTTCAGTTGAGAAATCTGGGATGATTTCAATATCTG
>CAZDYD010000031.1:0-28803 GCA_964509715.1 uncultured Chitinophagales bacterium | reverse complement strand
ACCAACAAAGCCGAACTTGATCGCCTGATTGAGAATTACAAGCAAAGTCTCACCTACCTTTATAAGCATGGTAGGGTACCTGAATTTGCATACCTGTTTACCTCCGGATCCATTAATCAGATGATGGTACGTGCATACTATCTTCGTCGTTTCGAGGAACACAGAACCCGCCAGGCGAAGCAGATCGAATTGGTGCAGATTGAGCTCAAGCGTAAAGAAGAAGAGATGATCGCCGCCCGCGAAGATATCCAAAAGAATGTGGAAGAAGTACGAAAAGCTCGAGCGGCTCTAACCGATACCAGAACCCGACAAAATCGTACCATAACCCAGTTGCAACAAAACAGACGCCAAATGCAGGACAAACTCTCACAGACCAGGAGGGATGTCGAGAATTTCAACAGGGTATTGAACGAAACGATTGCCGAATTGGATAGAGTTCAACGTTTGGAATCTGAACGCATTCGTCAGCTGGAGGCTGAACGACTCAGACGCCTTGCAGAAGCACAAAATATTACCGACCGTGCCGAGAGAGAAGCCGCAATTGAACGATATTCGACACCGGTCACAAGTTCGTCGGCACTACCTTCAGCAGAAGCCATTGTCACACTTGAAACCTCATTTCTGGCATCCAAAGGTAAAATGAGCTGGCCTGTTGCAAAAGGGGTCATCTCAGCACCCTTTGGTGAAAAAGTGCATCCTGTATATCGAACCAGAGTGCCGAACCCAGGCCTCGAAATCAGTACCGACGCACGAAGTCCGGTGCATGCAATCCATGATGGATATGTAAGGATGATCGCCAGAGCTGCCGATTTTGAAAACTTCGTCATGCTAGACCATGGCCGGTACAAAACGATCTATGCCAATCTCAGTGAAATAACCGTCACAGAAAATATGTATATTCGTGCCGGTGATATTCTGGGTAGATCCGGTGCAGAAAATTCCGCCAGAGGAACTACTGTAGTACTTATTTTAAAAGACGGTATTGTGAGCCTTGACCCTGCTCAATGGATTGTCCCCAGACCACAGATACAGGCAAGTAATTAATTATCCGATACAGTATTTGATTCAAATCGATACGTATTTTGTTATTCTCAGATTAATATGACCCCGAACTATCCCCGCCTTGCAGCATATTTTACAGCATCATTCACATTGGGAATGATGGTTTATATTTTCACAAACCTCTTTTATCCATTCATGCAACGAGCCGACTGGGTAGGGACTCTTGTGATGATTTTGTATGCATTGGTCTATCTGAGCTTAACCTTTTCTATTGGACGCAGGTTCATCCGCAAAACGAATACACATTTCTGGTTACCCTATGCCATGGTTCCAATGATCGTTCTGCCAACCGCAGCATTTTCACACTATCACGAAAAATTCTCCATGGCTCAGGAGCTTGTGATTTTCATGGTAATAATCACGGCGGGTTCAATTGCAGGTGCCTACTATAGTATCAAATCAGGGTTATTACAGCGCGAAAAACTGATCGCTCAAATTCAGGAGCGTCGCGAAGCTGCAGAAAAAGCCGCTACACGCAAATAAACGTTTCGCTCAAGGTAAACAGTTGCACTGATTTCAATAATCCTTTTGAATGAGCTCCTGAGTACATCCCAAATCCGCCGAAAAATTCTTATAATGCAGGATGAACATTTTTTCAGAAACTAAATCAGACCCATCTATCAGCATTCCTGCGGTTGTTGAAGCCATGATTTTTGCCAGTCAGGAACCGGTTACGGCCGATGAAATCTGTCAGGCTCTGCTTCGTGAAGACCCATCCCTGATCATTACATCACGGGAGATTGACAGCATTGTGGTCAGGCTTAATGAGGCGTACATGGAGTCCGGTCGCAGTTTTTCACTGGTCCACCGTGGACGTGGTTACACATTCATGACCGACAAACGATTCCATCCATGGTTGCAATATATCCAGCATGAAAACGTGAGTCGAAAAATTTCTCAATCAGCGGTCGAGACACTGGCAATCATAGCGTATCGTCAGCCCATCACCAAACCTGAAATTGAACAGGTGCGGGGAGTCGACTCCGGTTATATCATCAAAACGTTACTTGAGAAAAAGCTGATCTCAGTGGCTGGCCGACGCGACAGCCCCGGCAAACCATTACTATATCGCACATCTGACACATTTCTGATGCATTTTGGTATCAGCAGTGTTGAAGAATTACCGAAACCACGCGAAATTGAGGAAATTCTCAAAGATGACGATATGGCTGAACATCGTCAATTACTTCTCGAATTGCGCACTCAACTGGATGAAGGTGCTTTGGGTGAAGGCGCCAAGACCGAAAGTATTCCGATTGATTTCAGTGCGGATAAAGGTACTTTGAATGAAGACACTACGGATGTCAGTACTGCGGATAATGGTGCAGGGGATGTCAGCGTTGTGAAAAACAGTACTACGGATAATGGTGCTGCGGATGAAAGTGCTACGGATAACAGTACTGCGGATGAAAATGCTACGGATGTTACACATCCCGGTCCCGAAAATCCGATAAATGAAGAGGGGAACGACTCCGAGGATCCGGAAAAGAAGGAGTAAGTATGCATATAGATCACATTGGAATAGCTGTGACGGACCTCGAGTCTGCCATTAAACGATATGAATCACTACTCGGAGTCCCGTGTTTCAAGAGGGAGATCGTGGCAAGTGAACAGGTAGAAACGGCGTTTTTTCAGACAGGTGAATCAAAAGTGGAGTTGTTGGCCGGGACATCCGAAGATTCAGTCATCAACAAATACATCGCCAAACGAGGCGAAGGGATGCATCATGTTGCCTTTGAAGTTGTTGATATACATGCTGAAATAAAACGATACCAGTCGATGGGTTATCAGATGCTTTCCGATGCACCAAAGTCAGGAGCGGATGACAAACTTATCGTTTTTTTACATCCACGTGAAGCGTATGGTGTCCTTGTGGAATTATGCCAATCGCGTCCGTAAACGTGGATGTGATCAGCGTCTGTAAACCTGGATGTGATCAGCGTCTGACGACAACCATCACGGGGCCCATTCCCACGAATTATTTCAAATCACCAACGATTGAAATCATTTCTTCACAGTCACATCTGCAAGCAATCAGACCGTTGACTCTTTGCGGTTCGTAACATCAATGGTAGACGCAACAACAGCAAGAACCTCTCCATTTGCGTCCTTTTTATCCGGCTTGGCATAATCCAACACATTCTTGATATTGCCATCTTTGGTCACGATGCGATAACTCATGGTTGTTGAACGTCCGCTGAACGCCGCCTGGATATGCTCGATAACGCGGTCTTTATCCTCAGGATGTATGATTTTATCCCATCCTTCAGCATTCAGACATTCATCCACACCGTAACCGGTTACTTTTTTGAACCCGTCTGAGATCCATTTGAACCTGAAACGGTTTGTGTCGTCGAGAATCAATCCGTAGTTGTAATCGACTTTACGCTCGAAAAGCTGCGAGTAAAAAGTATTTCGTTTCTTGAGGGTATTGATTACGCGTTTGCGTAGTGTCAGATTGCGGATGTCGCCTCTCATGAAGGTACCGGTTGTCAGATTCATGAGCTTGGTTTCGATCTCGACCTGGACAGGCAATCCATCTGTGCCTTTGAGCATCAGATTGTACACACGTCCCTCACCGAATTCGTTGTGGTAAACTTGTTTGAAATTCGACTTGAGCAGATTCCCGAATTTTTCGGGCATTACATCCCAGATTTTCATGGACTTCAGCTCATCTTTGTTGATGCCGACCAGTTCTCTGAAGGACTTGTTCGCTCCAACAATATCACCGTTTTCCGCAATATCGACATAGGTTTTGTGGGAATCTTCATATAGCTCATCCTGTTCAGCATTGGCGTTGATAACCGATTGCTCAGAACGCTTGCGATCTGTGATGTCGTGCTGGTACGAAACCCAGTGCGTAATCCGACCAAATTCATCGACCAAGGGATGAATATCCCATTGGTTCACAAACTCAGACCCATCCTTACGGTAGTTGATGGTCTGTCCAAAAAAAGATTTTCCATTCAGAAGAGAATACTTGAGCTTATCAAGTACAGCACGATCGGTCTTCGGTCCTTGCAGTATACGCGGGGTCTTTCCGATAACCTCTTCACGCGAGTATCCGGTCATCTTGGTAAATCCATCATTTACATAGACAATAGTCGGACCTGGTGACTCCAAATCCATGTCAGTGATAAGGATGGAATCATAATCAGCTCTGATTGCAGCTTCAAGCAATCGCAGATTTGAATGTGACGATTCCGACTTGGCAATGAGTGACGAGATCAACTCGGTGAGTTGTGACTTGCACGCTTCATCCTTGGCGCAGAGGTCTATGATCTTCTGAATTTCAGCGTTTACCATGGCATATTATGATGATTAAAAAGCATCATCTTACGAAAATGTCTGTTATTACGGATTTATATTGACCTGATAACAACATCCGGTCAATTATCATTCATTTTCAACCTAAATAAATTGATAATCTGAAAATGCTGGAAAAAAGGTTTCCCAAACTATTACATGCACACCATTAATACAAGTACCCGTTTCAAATATTCTACCTTTCAATAAATATCCGTAATTTTAGGGCACGATATTATTGCCCCCATTGTTTCTCACTATCTAAACTATTTTAATATAAAAAATGAGTATCGATCTAAATTCGCGCGATGAATTTGAGCTTCGCCACAACGGCCCCGATGCAGCTCAGCAGCTTGAAATGCTAAAGACGATCGGAGTCGGGTCCCTCGATGAACTGATTGATAAAACGGTACCACCTAATATTCGTAGTGCCTCAGCACTACAACTGCCAGAAGCCTTAAACGAACACCGTTTTCTGCGCGAGTTTCGTCAACTGGCTTCTCAGAACAAAATTTTCAGGTCCTTCATCGGGATGGGATATTACGATACCATTCTGCCTACAGTGATCCAGCGAAATATTTTAGAGAATCCGGCCTGGTATACGGCGTACACTCCTTATCAGGCTGAAATCGCCCAGGGACGTCTTGAAATGCTGATCAATTTCCAGACCATGGTCATGGATCTAACAGGTATGGAAATCGCTAATGCATCACTCCTCGACGAAGGAACAGCGGCTGCCGAGGCCATGAGTATGTTGCTCGGACTTCGTAAAGGCTCCAAGAAGCAGGCACACAAATTTTTCGTAGATGCCAATGCCCATCCGCAGACTATAGATGTCATCCGAACCCGTGCCATTCCGATCGATGTGGAATTGATCGTAGCACCGATTGAATCATTGGATGTAACCGACGAGGGACTGTTCGGAGTGTTCATCCAGAACCCTGATACCTACGGGAATGTGCGTGATCTGACGGCAATTATTGATGCCGCACATGAAAGAGATATTTTTGTTGCAGTAGCCACAGATTTATTGGCGCTCACCATTATGAAATCACCTGGTGCGATGGGGGCTGACGTCGTAGTCGGAACCTCCCAGCGTTTTGGTGTCCCAATGGGTTTTGGCGGACCACATGCTGCATTTTTCGCAACCAGAGAAGCGTTCAAACGGGTCATACCGGGACGAATCATTGGTGTTTCGGTCGATGCAGAGGGCAAACCTGCCTACCGAATGGCACTTCAGACCCGTGAACAACACATACGTCGCGAAAAAGCAACCTCCAACATTTGTACAGCTCAGGTTTTGTTGGCTGTTATCTCAGCTGCATATGCGGTCTACCATGGTGCCCGTGGGATCCGTCGCATCGGAGAACGTGTGTATGGTCAGACCACCTTGTTTGCATATCAACTGCAAAAACTCGGTTACCATGTCTTGAACAAAACATGGACCGACACGCTCCACGTACAACTACCCGATTCGGTCTCTGTGGACGAATTACGCAAGGTGGCACAACTCCATCAGATCAATCTGAGATACATCAACGACAGAGCAATCGGAGTGTCTTTTGACGAGACCAAGTACATCGACGATCTTGTCGAATTGGTGGAAGTATTCGCCAAAGCGGCTGGGAAGACAGTTCCATCCCGCGCCGAGATCGAAGTCAAAAGTGTGGAACTGGCCTTGCCCGAGAACCTGAGCCGTGAAATGGATTATCTTTCACATCCGGTCTTCAACATGTATCACTCCGAGCACGAGATGCTTAGATATCTCAAGCGACTCGAAAACAAAGACCTATCACTGGTCCATTCAATGATTTCATTGGGTTCGTGCACCATGAAACTGAATGCCACTTCCGAGATGATCCCGATTACCTGGCCTGAATTCGCCTCATTGCATCCATTTGTGCCTGCAGACCAGGCCCTTGGTTACAAAAAAATGATGGATGATCTATCCGCCTGGTTATGCGAGATAACCGGATTTGCGGCCATGTCGCTCCAGCCAAACTCAGGGGCACAAGGGGAGTACGCCGGACTCATGACTATCCGCACATATCATGCTTCTCGCGGTGACCACCACCGAAACGTGGCATTGATTCCATCATCAGCCCACGGTACCAATCCCGCTTCTGCCGTCATGGCAGGCATGGAAGTCGTCGTGACCAAGTGTGATGATCGTGGGAACATAGACCTTGACGATCTACGCGCACGAGCTGAACAATACAGCGACCGGCTATCATGCCTCATGGTGACCTATCCCTCAACGCACGGGGTGTTCGAAGAATCCATCCGCGAAATCTGTGAAATCATCCATTCCCATGGTGGACAGGTATATATGGATGGTGCCAACATGAATGCTCAGGTTGGCTTGACCAGTCCAGCGTTGATCGGAGCCGATGTATGCCACTTGAACCTGCACAAGACATTCTGTATTCCTCACGGTGGAGGTGGACCAGGTATGGGTCCGATAGGTGTTGCAAGTCACTTAATCCCGTTTCTGCCGGGACATAGCGTGGTCGACAACCTTTCCGGAAACACCACTCAAGCCGTATCAGCGGCACCATTTGGAAGTGCCGGAATCCTACCGATATCGTATGCCTACATTCGCATGATGGGTGGAGAGGGACTCACCAATGCCACCCGAATTGCGATTTTGAACGCAAACTATATCAAAGCGCGCCTCGAGCCATATTTCCCGATTTTGTACACCGGGTCAAATGGGTTCTGTGCTCACGAAATGATCGTTGATATGCGACCGTTTAAACAGAGTGCAAATGTGGAGGTGACCGATATCGCCAAGCGTCTCATGGACTACGGATTTCATGCACCAACGGTGTCGTTCCCGGTGGCTGGGACAATGATGATCGAGCCAACCGAAAGTGAGACCCAGGAGGAGTTAGATCGCTTCTGTGATACCATGATCGCCATTCGTGAAGAGATCCGAGAAATCGAAGAAGGCAAAGCCGACAAAGTGATCAATGTACTCACTCAGTCACCTCACACTGCAGCCATCATAACTGCTGATGAATGGACACGTCCCTATTCCAGAGAAAAAGCGGCATATCCGTTGGGCTGGGTACGGGACCAGAAATTCTGGCCAGCTGTTAGCCGCATCGATTCCGCATATGGCGACCGAAATCTTGTTTGTGCTTGTATTCCGATTGAAGCCTACGCCCAAAGCGAGCAATAGTGGATTCTCCCTATTCCGATATTCTGCTGAAACATCATAGGTCTCCGGTCAATGCCGGAGACCCAATGCAGATGCCGGTACAGAAATCTGCCCGAAACCGCTCCTGTGGAGATTCAGTCACCCTCGGAATCGAGTACGACGAATCCAATCAGCGCATCAAATCCATCGTGCACCATGCCGAAGGATGCATGCTCTGCCGGGCATCCGCTTCGATATTGTGTTTGGTGGTCCAAAACCGCAATCTAGACGAGATTCAAGAATTGCGCTCATACGTGGATGAGGTCTGTAGTATCGGAAATCCAGACAAATCACCTCAATTGCCCACTTTTCTATCCGTTGAACACTCACATCACCTCGAGTCCCTCCTCGAAGTTCGAAAATATCCGACACGGTATAAGTGTGTGAAATTAGCTTGGAGCGCCATAACTACGTTTTGATGTGGGATGAGGGAAGAGGGAATAGGGATGAGGGATGTGGGAAAAGGGATGAGGGATGAGGGAAAAGGGATGAGGGATGAGGGAAGACAGAAGACAGAAGACAGAAGAGGGAATAGGGATGAGCGGAAGATTATTACGTGAAAAAAATCGTAAATCCGTAAGGAAACCTGTTTATCGGACACTAAAGGATATGAAACCTGAAAAAGAATTCAATCCTTTAGAAAAACTTAAAGTCTGGCAACTTGCTATAGACTTTTCAGTTGATTATCACAATGTGATTGTATCAATTAGTGATTTCGGGCTCAGAGATCAAATGACAAGGTCGTCTCTATCAGTTTCATCAAACATAGCAGAAGGATTTGGCAGAAAATACGACAAAGAATTCGTCAGATTTCTAAAAATTGCAATTGGATCGCTATACGAAATTCAATCCCAATTTGTATTTGCCAAACGAATTGGAGCGATTGATGTTGATTTGGATGAAGTTAATTTCAGAATCTGTGAAATCAGACGACGTATTTATTCATTGATCTCACACTTGGAATCTAAAACCAAATAAGTTCCCACACCCCTCATCCCTAATCCCTAATCCCTCATCCCTTTTCCCTCATCCCTCTCCCACTTCCCTCACCAAAAGACTACTGCTTAATCGAAGATATAAACTCGTCATGCCCCCCGTGCACATCAACCCGCGATAACTCGTGTCCCATGCGGTCGCGCTTGGTTTGCAGATATTTGGTGTTCTCTGGATACGCATCCGACTCAATGGGCACGCGATCCACGATTTCAAGGCCGTAACCTTGTAATCCGACACGCTTGGCCGGATTATTGGTCATCAATCGCATCTTGGTAATACCCAATTGGCGCAGAATTTGTGCGCCGACACCGTAATCTCGTAAATCAGGCTTAAATCCGAGAGCTTCGTTCGCCTCCACAGTATCGAGACCTTCCTCCTGGAGTTTATAGGCCTTGAGTTTGTTGATGAGGCCGATTCCACGTCCTTCCTGATTCATATAAAGCACAACGCCCTTGCCCTCACTTTCGACCTTGCGCAATGCAGCGTGAAGCTGATCTCCACAATCGCATCGTTTGGATCCGAAAATATCTCCTGTAACACAAAGACTATGGACTCGGGTGAGGACCGGTTCGTCTTTATCCCAGGTCCCTTTGACCAGTGCAAGGTGCGTTCCTCCGGTAAGGACTTCCTCAAATGCGTAGATATCGAAATCGCCATAAATAGTTGGGAGGTGGACATGAACAGCCTCACGAACCAGTGACTCGTGCTGCATTCTGTATGCGATCAAGTCTTTGATCGTGATAAGTTTCATGTCGAAACGTTTGGCGACCTTGATCAGATCGGGAAGACGGGCCATAGAACCATCTTCATTCATGATTTCACAGATCACACCGGCGGGTTTGAGTCCGGCAAGACGTGCGAGATCGATGGATGCCTCGGTATGGCCGGCACGTCTGAGCACGCCACCATCAACAGCGATCAGAGGAAAAATGTGACCAGGTCGACGGAAATCATCCGGGCGGGTTTGGTCATCGATCAGAGCCTGAATGGTATTCGCTCGGTCCCCGGCGCTGATACCGGTGGAAGTGCCGGCGCGGACGTCAACAGAAACGGTAAATGCCGTTTCATGCGACTCTGTATTTTCGAGAACCATACGATCCAGCTTGAGTTCGAAAGCACGTTGTCGGGTGACCGGTACACAGACCAGTCCGCGACCATGCGTCACCATAACATTTACGGCAGCCGGAGTCGTTTTCTCGGCAGCCATCACAAAATCACCCTCGTTTTCACGATCTTCGTCGTCGACGACAATAATGATTTTGCCTTGGCGTATATCTTCGAGTGCTGATTCGATCGTATCGAACTTGAAATTATCCATGAAAGGGCTCAGCAAATGGGATTATAATTTCTCTGGATTTACATCCACGATGGCAGATTTGAGGAATCGAACTTTGACATCCTTATCGACTTCAGCCAGAACAGTGCCTTCATCCATAGTGTTGACAATTGCAACAACACCGCCGGAGGTAACGATTTTATCGCCCTTCTTGATATCGCTGACTTTCTTCTGGATTTCTTTCTGACGCTTGGATTGTGGTCGGATGATAAACAGATAAAAAACAAGGAAAAGTGCTACAAGGAAGAACAAGCTTTCAAATCCGCCGCCCTGTGATGGATCACCGGCCATTAAGAATACTGGGTTCATGTGTGCTAAATTGAGTTAGTTTTTAAAATTGTCAATTTTCAAGATACGGATTTTTTACATCAATTTTTGGTAGTTGTCGAGGGTGGCATATCGATATTCCAATATCAGTGAAGATGTGGTTTGTGGGAATCGAGATTTGTGAAGAACGAAATCGAGATGGGTGAATGAACGTAAATATGGTCATGTATCAATAAAATATGTACAAGGACAGCTCGAAGATCGTCTGTGGGTGAAAAGAAGATCGTCTGTGGGTGAAAAGAAGATCGTCTATTTAAGAAAATAAGTATGCCCAGAATCAATATGATTTGAGAAAAAGGAAGCATTTTCAGGTTTGTTGTAGGGGTATCATCATAATTATGGGTATTAGTGAATGAGAATCAATGTATCGTTTGATTGTATTGTATTACTTGTATATGAGTTAGCTGTACAATCACCGAGAGCCTTGATAATGAATTGACGACAGACCAGATCAGTGAGCTAATTCAGAATCGTATGTTTGGATTCATATTTACTTCGAAAATCGACACGAAAAACATAAAAGACCTCAAACCTCATAACTTGAAAATTATGGGGTTTTTTTTACATAGTACTATATCTGCTTATCCTTGTTTTTTTTATAGATTGACGGAGGGATGTAAAACTATACGATTCAATAAGACTTGGTCAGGATGGTATGGGGAAAATAATTCTGGATGACAGACACGTCTAAGCAACATAGAGCCCACATCGATGAATGTAAATGGATCAAACTATTGCGTGAAGGGGATCAGTATGCTTTTGAGCAGATTTATAAAATGTATTTCCCGAGATTGGCACAGTTCTTATATCGGTATGTGAACTCGACTCATGTTGCCGAGGATTTAGTACATAATGTTTTCTATAGTGTTTGGAATAATCACAAGCAGATTCAGGATGTTGAAACATTAAGGCCATATCTATATCAGGCATGTAGAAATCAGGCTTTAAAATATCTTAGAAAAGAACATGAGATATTGTCACAAATAGAAATATTGAACAATTTCGATAACTCGCATGATCATAGTCCAGATGAGATTTTGGAGACGAATGATTTGGAATTAGCTGTTATCAAAGCAGTAAAATCGATGCCAGAGCGTCGGCGGCAAATCTATTTAATGCATCGAGAGGATGGGCTTACCTACAAAGAGATAGCTGAGATATTGGAGTTATCAGTTAAAACGGTAGAGACCCAGATAAGCAGGTCATTGAAATATTTAAGAGACCGTTTGTCACATTTTATTCCAGCGGCTATGGCAGTGATTCCGTTAATGAAAGATTGGTATTGAAATTGGCGTGATTTTCACGTGTTTCCATTTTCAAAGTCATAGTGTCACATTACGGAGTTCTTGAAAAGAATTTAAAGCAAGATGTCACCCTGGACCTTCCCTCTCAAAGTCGCTAATAGTCCGATTGGTCCGTTTGGCCGTGGATGAAGCAGTTAGTCGACCACTGGATCGATTCGAATGGTACTGGTTGTGCTCATAGTAGATTATACATCTTGCTATACATAGAGCAATACATCTACAAGGCAAAATAAAATATTTCAACCCCGTGTAGGGGTATCCGGTTCATTCAGGTAATACATAACTAAAAGCAAAATTATATGGAAGAAAACAACAACTTGTCAAACGAAGAACGCATGACCTGGAGCATGATCAAGAGATTTGCTAGCGGTGAATCGGACGCTATGGAGCAAGAGATTGTGTTAAAATGGATGTCTAAAGAAACACAGAGACGTCGGTTAATTGAACAAATAGGTGTTATATGGAACACACCGGCGGAGCATAAAATCAATTGGGACGTAGATGCATCCTGGCAAAGATATTTGGATCGTTATGGAATGCACGAGTTGAACCCGGTTGTTCGGATGAGTCCGCGAGTGGAGAGTTACTCCAAATACGAGCATCGACAAATTACACCTTCAAGATTCGGATTCATTGCTGCCGCAGCTACAATCCTTTTACTCTGTACCGTATTGGCCGTGATGTACTTCTCAGTAAGTGAAATTGAGGAGCAGCAATTGGTCACGATGCAAGAAATCACGATTCCTAAGGGACAGCGCTCGACTATTCAACTAAGTGATGGAAGCAGGGTCGCACTAAATGCTGATAGCCGATTATCGATACCGTCTGATTTTGGTGTATCAAATCGCACTCTATATCTAGAAGGAGAGGCCTATTTCGAGGTGCAGCATGATCCGAATAAGCCATTTAGAGTGTATACAAATGGAATCTACACGGAAGTCCTTGGGACAGCATTTAATATCAATGCATACGAAACGGATCTGGGTGGTACTGTAAAAGTATTTGTGACCGAGGGATTGGTTGAGGTAGGAGATGAAAAAATTAATGGGTCAAGATTGGCCCTGTTGAATCCCAATCAATTGGGAAGAGTTGGACGAGACGGAATGGTTCGCATATCGGATGTTGAAGATCATAATGCGATAATTGGTTGGATCGAAGGGAAGCTAACATTTGAGAATGAAGTTTTATCTGAGGTATTCAAGCGAATGGAGCGAAGGTATAACATTGATATCGAGGTAGATGATGAAATGATATTGAATCGACGGGTATCGGCAACTTTTGGATCTGAACCATTGACAGAGGTATTGAATGTCTTAGCAGTTTCTCTTCAGTTGAGTTATCAGCGTGAAGGGAACCACATTGTCTTCAGTAGAAACTAACTTTGAATAGAAACAAAGGGAAAACAACATGAGTCGGAAATACAATAGATATATGAAAGTTTTTAGGATTGTGGTGGTGATGTGCGTATTGAGTTTTGGTATGCCTTTTACCCTAATTCAAGCGCAGCATGCTATTGCAGAGCGTGGAAATATGAGTTTATCGAATAATTATCAGACAAACTCATTTTTGGAAATTGTGATAGACAAGGTAGAAATAAACGAAAGACCAAGACTTGAGGCAATTCAACTGATTGCCAATAAGGCAAATTTGAGAGTGACTTATGATGTGGAGATCCCTGCGTTAATGGATAGGGTATCGTTTGAGCTGAGCAATATTACGGTTCAAGATGCATTATGGGCGGTGTTAGATAACAGTGGGGTAAGGTATGCCATTTCGAGAAATGGTCAGTTGGCGCTATTCCCATACGAAATACAGCCAGCTGTGCAGATTATCCAGAATGGATCAATAACAGGAAGGGTAACAGACGCCAGGAACGGTGATCCTTTAACTGGGGCTACGATTTACATAGAATCGATCAGTCGAGGGACCTTACCGGATGATGATGGGTACTACAAACTAGAGGGCATCCCAGCGGGCGAATACACCATCGTAGCCTCCTTTTTGGGATACCGTCGGATCACACGCGACATCACAATCGTTGCCGGCGAAGAACTCGTCTTGAACTTCGAATTGCAACCATCATCAGCCACATTGCAAGAGGTTGAGGTTGTTTCGACTGGATATCAAGATATACCTAGAGAAAGAGCAACGGGGTCGTTTGTACTACTCAACGAAGAAGCAATTAATCAAAGAGTAAGTACGAATATTTTGGATCGGATAGAGAATATATCTCCAGGCTTAATTTTTAACAGGTCTGCTGAAGATATTGATCCTATTTCCATCCGAGGACGAAGCACAATCAATGCAAATGCACGACCTTTGATAGTTGTAGATAATTTCCCTTACGATGGTGAATTGGAAAACATTAATCCAAACGATGTTGAACGAATAACCATTTTAAAAGATGCAGCAGCAGCTTCGATTTGGGGTGCCCAAGCTGCTAATGGAGTAATTGTAATTACTACCCGAAGAGGTAATTTTGACATGACCCCAGTAATTTCGTTTACTTCAAACACGACAGTGGGTGAAAAGCCAGATCTTTTTTACAGTGACAGAATGAGCTCATCAGATATGGTAGATATAGAGGTGGCAATGTTTAATGCAGGTAGATTTACTGCTCGTGAAAATAGTGTAACAAGACCATATTTATCGGAAGTAGTTGAATTAATGATTCGACATAGAGACGGGCATATAAGTATAGATCAACTAAACTCTAGACTTGATTATCTCAGAATGCAGGATGTTCGTGTTGATATGGATAAATATTATTATCAACCAAGTCTGAATCAACAGTATGCGTTAAATATTCGTGGAGGTTCAAACACCCAGCGTTATATATTTTCTGCAGGTTATGATTTTAATGAACCCAACCGAATCGGTGAAAAATCACACAGGTTTACATTAAATGGGTCACATACTTGGCGACTAATTGAGAATAAACTTGAAATCACAACAGGTGTAGGATTTGTCCGATCAGCAAGTTATTGGGACAGGGCTCAATTTGAAACTACATCGTACTTGAGACCCTATTCGCGATTCGTAGATGATCAGGGTAACCCTTTACCTATATATGGTTGGGGTAATTACCGACATGATTTTTTGGCTGAACAAGAGTCAAATGGACTATTGAACTGGTTATATTACCCGTTATTAGAAGTTGGTGCTGAAGATCGAAATGTTCAAGTAAACGATTATAGAGTAAATACATCTATATCTTATGAAATTCTCCCTCAGCTAAGAGCAAGTGTGTATTATCAATATTGGCAGAATACTAACATTAATAAGCACAACCGACCTCTAGAAAGTTTTTACACACGGGATCTAATAAATCAATACACTCAAGTGAGTGCTAATGGGCAGTTGACTTTCCCAATTCCAAGAGGTGGAATAATGGATTATGGTTTGACATCAGGTAATAGTCATCAAATACGTGGACTAATAAATTTTGAAAATACTTGGAATGAACGAAATCAAGTTGTTGCACTTGGTGGATGGGAGTTGAAATCATATGAATCTGGGGGAAGAAGTGCTAGATACTATGGTTATAATGAAAAATATGGAACGAGTGTTAATGTTGATCATGTTACCCGTTTCCCATTATATCATTACAATTTATCTACAAATGTGATCCCTGGTTCAAGCACAATCCATACGGGTATTACCGAAAATTTTGTATCCTTTTTTATAAATGCTTCATATACTTTGGATCAAAAATATACAGTAACTGGAAGCGCAAGAAATGACGCTTCGAATTTATTCGGAGTTCGTACTAATCAAAAATGGTCACCACTTTGGTCTATTGGTGGAAGTTGGCTAGTCAGTGATGAATCATTTTACCCTGAAAACTTCTTTCTAGATTATCTGAAAGTACGCTTAACTTATGGTTATAATGGAAATATTGATCGATCGGTTTCAGCTTATACGATTGCAACTCGAACAGCACCAGGTAACGGTTCATATCCTCAATTAATAGGTCATACAAATGTTTCAGCTATTTCAAGACCGCCTAATCCCGATCTGACTTGGGAAAAGGTTGGGAATACTAATTTAGGTTTAGAATTTCAAGCCTTTGATGGAGTCATAAGAGGTAATATTGATTTCTATAACAAAAAATCAACAGATTTAATTGGTGATATTTATATGCCTCGCCAAACTGGCGTAGGAAGTTTTCGAGGAAATTTTGCTGATATGAAAACTAGTGGTATGGATTTACATCTTACTACTCGAAATCTGAACAAATCAATGAAATGGGAAACTACGTTTTTATTTTCACTAGTGAACAATGAAGTAACTAAATATGAATTTAATAGCTCAGTTTCTAATTATGTAACACCATTATTTATTGTCCCATTAGCGGGATATCCACTACATTCATATTATGCATATGAATGGGCAGGACTTGATCCACAAACAGGTGAGCCAATGGGATATTTAAATGGTGAACCAAGTAAAAATTATACTGCAATTGTACAATCTTATACTCCAGAAACAATACAATATATTGGTCCTTCACGACCTACAAAGTTTGGCTCTGTAATCAATTCATTTGCCTGGAAAAATGTGACTTTTTCTGCAACTATTGCATATCGATTAGGATATTATATAAAGCGTGAAACTCTAAACTACTCATCATTACTTACAAATTTTATACAAACTCATGGCGATTATGCAAGAAGATGGCAACAACCAGGTGATGAGTTACATACAAATGTGCCTTCCATGCCATCGAATTTTATCCTTCCACCCAATCGTATAGCCTTTGAACTTAATAACGCATCACATTATATCAGAGGTGATCATATTAGAATGCAAGACTTGCGTATTGGTTATAAACTGCCATCGAAAGCTACAACAAGATTATCTATTCGAAGTGCGGAATTCTACGCATATGCCAGTAATTTTGGAATCATTTGGAGCCTCTCTGATTATAATAAGGATCCAGATTATCAATTATTGAGACCTGAAAGAAATCTGTCATTCGGCATCCAAGTTACATTATAAGGATATTTTAAAAAGGAGAAAATTATGTCTTTACGCAATAAATATTTATTAATTATAGCTTGTATTGGATTATTGACAGGTTGTGAAAGCTTTCTTGACTCTCGACCTGACATAAGGTTAGTGGTTCCGGAAACATTAGATGATATACAAGCAATGTTAAATCATGATAATTTACATAACTCGTCTGGGTATAATTTAATAAGTACAGACGATATGTATTTTCCAGATTCAAGAGCATTAACGCTCAATATCAATGATCTTAATCATTACAGTTGGGCTGATTTCCCATATGAGGTTAGTGCTACCCATATTGATTGGTTTTTGTTGTATAGAAATATTTTTTCTGTCAATCATATTATTAATCTCTTAAACAATATGGATACACCAGAAACTGAATCAAATAGGATGTGGCAATCGAATATGTTAGGTCATGCCTATTTTTTAAGGGCTTATTATTATTTTGATTTATTACAAATATTTGCTAATCCATACGACGATCAAACTGCGTCCACAGATTTAGGTGTTCCAATCAGATTAACAGACGATGTCAAAGTAATAGAGCAACGCCATTCAGTTCAGGAGGGGTATGACCAGATATTTTCTGATTTGGAAAAAGCCTATGAATTGTTGCCTGTAATCGAAACACTGAGATCAAAAAGCTCAAAATTGGTAGTGGATGCATTCAAAGCACGGATTTATCATAGTATGCGAAATTATAATCTTTCCCGTGAGTATGCTGAAAAAGTGCTAACCCAATATTCTGTAATCCCAAACTATTCACAATTAAATATTGGCACCAACTTTCCTTTGATGATGGATGGCGTAATATTTCACTCCCATCATGGTAGTATTTCTTTTTTACATACATCTGGAGTTTCAGTAGGCTTAATAAACCCTGATCTCTTTAATGAATATCATCAAAATGATTTAAGAAAGACATTATACTTCTCATTAGGACCAGACGGATTAGCAAATCGGGTACGATCATATTCCGGATTTTTCCTAGGATTTACGGGCTTAGCCACTGATGAAATGTACTTAATTGTGTCAGAGGGGTTAGCTAGAAATAACCAAATACCACAAGCTATTAATATTTTGAATACACTATTAGAACCCAAATGGTTACCAGGTACATTTGAACCTTATACTGCATCCAACCAGCAGGAAGCTATGAGCATTATTCTTCAAGAACGTAGGAAACAGCTTGTAATGAGAGGTCAGCGGTGGTCTGATCTCAGACGACTTAATATGGAACCTCAATACGCTGTGACACTATATAGAAATATTCTTGGTGAGACATTTACGCTTCCTCCAAATGATCCGAGATATGCGATTCAAATTCCTCCTGATGAATCTGATTTGAGTGGAATCCAATTAAATCCAAGATAAGTTTAGTTAATGCATTTTAGATTAATTTGAGTGGATGCAACATATGATTGTAAAAATTAGAAAGATGATTCTTTTTACAATTAGACATCTAAACAATAACTAATAATTAACTTTGAAAGCCAAATTTATCAATATCATATACTTAGATCTCAATGCCAATAATAAAAGTAACTAATCTATCCCACTCGTATAATTCAGGTAAAGATTGGGCCATAAAAGATTTAAACTTCGAAATTGATTCTGAAGGTATTGTCGGACTATTAGGTTCAAATGGAGCAGGAAAATCAACTACTATGAATATTATTTGTGGTGTAATAAATCATACCAAAGGCAAAGTTGAAATAGATGGGATTGATTTACGAAAAGCTGCAAAAATTGCTAAAATCAATCTAGGATTTCTACCGCAGGACCCTCCCTTATACCTTGATTTAACAGTTGATGAATATCTTAATCATTGTGCAAAACTAAGACTGATGGATTCTAAATCCATTAAAAATGCTATTGAAGAGGTAAAAGAAAAAGTCCAAATAACTCATTTTAGCAATCGCTTGTTGAAGAACTTGTCCGGAGGTTATAGACAACGAGTAGGAATTGCACAAGCCATTATTCATAAACCAAAACTAGTCGTTTTAGATGAGCCTACAGTAGGATTAGATCCTAATCAAATTCTAGAAGTTCGAAATTTAGTTCGGGAAATTGCCATTGATCGAGCTGTACTCATATCGACTCATATATTGTCCGAAGTTGAGTTGATGTGTAAGGACGTTATCATGATAGAATCTGGTAGTGTAGTTTATAATGGTTCTTTGAAAAACTTCAAGAAAATTGAAACCTCACAAGCTATCATAGTAAGATTTGACATCCTACCTAAGATTGAGGAACTGATCACAATAAATGGGATTACCACTGTAGAGGAACTAGATAAAAATAGCTTGCGATTAGAATTTACTGGTGTAGATAATATTTCGAGACTATTAATAAGGGAATCCATTGGTCGCGAATGGGAAATCATAGAAGTATTCTACGAGCAAAAATCACTCGACGCTGTTTTTGCTAAGTTATCTAAGGGCATTTAATCGATTATTTGGGAAAGAATAAAAATGAAACAAATAATTGAATTATCAAGACGTGAGTTATTCTCAATATTCTGCTCCCCAATAGGTTGGATAACTTCAATCATATTTCTAGTTCAATTTATCTTTATTGTATTTGGCAGAATAGATACAAGTATCTGGATATTAGAGAATAGAGACATAGATACGAATTACTATACTAATTACTTTTTCTCCACTTTTGGTGCAACATTCGGAAATATAACCGCCTACTTTTATCTATACATACCTCTCTTAACTATGGGATTGTTAAGTAGAGAATACAATGAAGGTGGAATTAAATTGCTCTTTTCGTCACCTATTCGAACTCATGAGATTGTATGTGGTAAGTATTTGGCAATTATCATTTTTATTATCTTTATGCTATCAGTCATAGGTATAGCAATCGGGCTTATAAGACTGTTTGTGATTGACAGAATGGATTTAGTATTAGTCTTAAATGGACTATTTGTCATGTTCTTAGTCATGAGTCTATATGCTTCGATTGGATTATTTATATCAAGTCTAACATCTTATCAGTTGGCCTCAGCTGTCGGGACTTTTGCTGTACTATTTATTCTGAATACTTACGTGGACACATTAGTACAATCTCATCATCCAGAAATATTCCAACTTCTTGCATCTGTTTGGTTACCACCTAGAGGTCATACTGATGGGTTATCGGGATTATTAAACTCTAGTGATATTCTTTACTTCCTTTTCCTTTCAGGTTTATTTTTAGCACTTACATATTTGCGTCTTCATTTCATGAGAAATGCATCGACAATACTTTATAGAGTTTCTATCCTTTCAGGTTTAGTATTAGTGATTCTCGGTCTTGGCTTATACACTTACTCACCAAGTAAATTTCTATACATAGATATGACTGAACCAAGAATCTTTACTCCTAGTTCAGAACAACAGGAATTTATGAGTAATTTCGGTGAACCTTTCATATTTACCCGTTACGTAAATGTATTATCAGCGCCTACAGCTGGAGCAATACCAGGTTTATTTGGTAGAATTGGGATAGTGAATCAGATTCAAAAACGCACAAAATTTAGACCTGATATACAATATATCCCATATTATAATCATACTGACGCATTGCATATGTCGCTTATATATGAGGATTCAACTTTTAGTGATGCCGCAGTGCTTTCCATGCAGACATCACGAAGATTGAACCGTACTTCTGAAGATTTAGATATAACTGAACTTGCTAAATATGCCTCAGAAAAGTATTCATGGTTTGATTATGATGATTTGATTAAACCAAGTGAGTTAGCACAACAATCGAAACTTCCAATACAAGAACTGGGTTCATTTTATCTTGTTAATTCAGGTAATATTTCTACAACTCTTCTAAGAGGAGGAGGTGCGCCATCAGATCAGATTTTTACTACTACTCTTAAAAGATTGATTGATGGACCATCATATATTGGTTTTACTACCGGTAACGAGGAAAGAGATCCTAATGGTACGGATGATTTTGGTTACTTACGAATTTTTAATCACAAGATTGCAGAGCATTCATTACCAAATTTAGGTTTCGAAATTGTATTACTTGACGTGAACGAATCAATACCAGATAGTATTAATATTTTGGTGATTGCAGAACCGACTTCACAATTCAGTGCGTCTCAACTAATAAATTTACAGGAATATATTGAATCGGGTGGGAATTTGTTGTTAATCACTTCAAACGACCACTATACTAATGTAAAACCAGTAGCCACTATGTTGGGACTGTCTTTTGGTTCTACTGAATTTCCTGTTGATAAATATCCTAGTATTAATGCGAATGTTGTAAGAAAAACGAATTCTCCAGAGTCGGGTTTACTCGAAAATCATGTATTGAAATACTATAACTTAACGGCCACTTTAATGGATAAATATGGTGTCGGACATAAGGTCACTATACCAAATCCTGCAACTATCGTCATTTCAGATGACTCGAAGTTCGAGTATCACCCAATTATTCTTGACGATGAGAAAGTATTAATGATTGGGTTATCACGTCATATAAATGGCGCTGAACAAAGAATTATCGTTTCTGGAGATGCAGATTTCTTGAGTAATTCAGTTGAAGGCATTGGTCATTTTAGTCAGTTTAGAAGATATCCGGCAAATCACGCACTTGCAGCATCTATGTTCAGGTGGCTAAGTAACGACGAATATCCAGCATTGGTAGATCGAGATGAACAATTAGAGAGGTTGAAAATTACCAACTCAACTTTACTTAAATACGGAATGCTTATTTTGTTGCCACTCCCTCTCATCATATTTGCAATGGTTATAGTAATAAAAAGAATGAAAAAATAAAGATCTGTTTTGCATCGATAGGAACCAAAAACTTAAAAAATCATCCAGAAGATTATGAAATCACTTATTGTAATTATTGTCAGCTTTTTCATTCTAACAGGATGCTTTAAGCAAAATCAAGTTGAATTCATTGATAATGTATCACATGTACAGGAGATTGTACCATCTGGAGAACGAGGTGAAGGCGCACTTGTACCAGATTTTATTTGGTATGACGAGAACGGGAAAAAAGTATCGTTTAAAGAATACACGGAAGGTAAAGTGGTTCTTGTAAATTATTGGGCAACTTGGTGCTTTGCCTGTAGAATGACATTACCTGAATTACGTGAGATCAATAGAATTTATTCGGAAAAAGGAGTAGCAGTAATTGGAATTGTAACTCTTGATAGAACTGATCCCGCTTATAAATTAGATTTCATTTCAAAATTCATTAGTGACTGGAACTTAGGATACCCAATGATTATAGATGATGAAAATAATTCGATGTGGGAAGCCTTCGGAATGGATGTTGGTGGAGTCCCTACAAATTTGTTAATAAACAAAGAAGGACGAGTGGTATCAGCAAGAACTGGTTCAAGTAATTTTGAAGCATTTTCTGAGGAACTCGAAAAACTACTACTCTAATATTATATTTTAATGAGACAAATTATTGAAATTGCTAAACGAGAGTTTAGAAATTTATTTTATTCTCCTGTAGGGTGGTTAGTTCTAATTATTTTTGCTCTTCAAATCGGGTCATTACTTACTGGAAGTCTCAGTTCGCGATCTGTTAGAGTGTGGTCAGGGTTATCGGAAGGGATGTTGTCCCTTACCTATAATATGTTGTTTTCAGGTGGCAATAGTATCATTGGAGGTATAGTGGGGAATCTCTATCTATATATTCCGCTATTAACCATGGGACTATTAAGTCGTGAGTTTAATGAAGGTACAATCAAACTTTTATACTCTTCACCAGTAGATATTTTTGAAGTCGTACTTGGAAAGTTTTTAGCTATTATGGGATTTGCCCTATTGATGGTAGGCATTGTTGCAGGTTTCGGTGTGCTGTTAGGATTGTTCATTATCAATAATATTGATATTTCTTTGCTTCTCTGGAGTCTATTGTTGTTGTATCTACTTATATGTACCTATGCTGCGATTGGGCTTTTCATATCGAGCTTGACAAATCATCAGTTTGTAGCCGCAATTGGTGTTGTTGGGGTCTTATTTGGGTTAAATTATGCAAGTACAATGACTACCGAAGGTATGCCAGAGTTTATCTCTGTTTTGTTAGTTTGGCTACAAGGCGTTTCCTTTCTTTACACCTTCCAAGGCTTTGTCGGCACATGGGACATTCTCTATTTCATTCTCATGATCGTTTTATTTCTTGGGTTCACATATATAAGGCTACAATCATTGCGCGATTCAAAGCCATGGTGGGACAAAACCCTTAAATATGCCATGATGTTGGTTGTTGTTTTGTCTATTGGTTACGTTTCTTCCCGACCTCAGTTTAAATATTATACGGATGTCCGTCGGGCCGAGCTTATCGACACGAAAATCTTGATCTCGAGAGATGACGTACCGAAGTGGAGGGTAATTCTGATGCAGGTTATTCCGGGCACCATGATTGTTTTTGCTACGGTTGTCATTACCAGGCGTAGACGACAATAATTCCGGGCGTCGTCGAATAATTATAGCACATCCTTATGGGGAATGTATATCAAAATTGATTCATTTCAATTAGAATCACCATCCCCGAAATTTTTTTCATCCACCGGATAAATGTACATCCACGTTTAATTGTATTACCTGATAATTAGCTGAAGTTTTGAGCTGATTTACTTATAATTCAGACAGTGTTATGGTTTTTGCATTGTTTGAGTATGGATCGGGTTAACTATCGAGGTGTATATGATGATGGATGATTATAAACGGAGGATGTATTCATTTACGATTTCTTGTGTGATTTCATGTTCGAGACAAGGAGTCTGGTAACATGTTATCTGATCAAGAACTTGTCGAACGACTACGATTTAGTGATAATGCTGCTTATAACGAGCTTTATAATCGCTATGTGAACCGGCTTTACGGATTTGCACTCACTATTGTGAAATCTCCTGAGTTGGCAGAAGATGTTGTTCACGATGTTTTCGTTAAGGTGTGGGAAAAATCTGCAGATATTGATCCGTCTCAATCGTTTCAATCATGGATTTTCACGATTACGCGAAATCAATTGTTGAATACCATCAAACGATCGTCTACAGAGAAGCGGATTTTGGCTGAGATTTTAGCACAGACCATTCCGATCTCAGATCATACGAACGAAATGCATCAATTGAACGAGACCGAAATCCTCCTGCATGAGGCTATTACTAAGTTGCCCAACAAACGTCGTCATATCTTTGTGTTGTGCAAATACCATGATTTTAGTTATCAAGAAGCGGCCGATCTTTTGGGAATCACAGAGAGTACGGTGAATAGTCAGATGGTAAAAGCGTTGCGATTCATTAAATCATATGTGGAACAAAAAAATCGTATTGCTGTGGCAATCGCCACCATGTTCCTGTTTTAGTTGTAACGCATACTCAATCTGACTTTGAAACTCATATTAATCGTAACAGAGTAAATGTCACGTCTCCATTAATTGTAATACTTGAAATTCAAAAAATACAATGGACAATCAAATCATAACATTATTAACAAGATTCGTCAATGATGAATGTTCCGGCACAGAGCTGAAGGACATCAAACAGATTCTCGAAAGTGGAAACTATATCAATGAGTGGAATCATGTTATTGGTCAGGCGGAATTCAATATCATCTCTGGATCACTAAATAACACAATCATTAGTGATTCAAAATCGAAGGAATTATTTGAAAGAATTCTTGAAAGTAATCGGGATGTTGCTTTTGAGTCCGATAATCGAAAAGAAAGTAAACTTATGTGGAATTGGATTAGTGCAGCAGCGATTGCATTGATAGTAGCATTTGCATCCTATTATGCTACAATGAATTGGTCTTCAGCCGAAGTTTCTGAATTTGTTGAAGTAATAACAGAGGTTGGTGAACGTAAAATGGTCACGTTACCTGATGGATCAACGGTGAGATTGGATGATTTGAGTAAAATCAGTTATCCGATAGAGTTTTCGGAAACGGCTCGAGTTGTAACATTGGAAGGCAAGGCTTTTTTTGAAATCGAGTCTGATCTTAGTCGGCCATTCTCAGTATTTGCCAATGAAATCGAAGTCAAAGTGTTAGGTACGGCATTTGGTGTTAGGGCTTATAATGATGACAATGAAATCGCAGTAGTAGTTGAACGTGGGAGTGTTAGTATAGTTGAGAATTCTACCGATGCCACGGAAATTGAGAAGTTATCTCCCGATGAACAGATCACCGTTGATAGGGATACCAGGACTTTTCGATTCAATAGGGTAGCTAGGGAAGATACGAATGCATGGAAGGATGGAAGACTGGTGTTCCATGATGAACCATTTGGGGATGTCATCCGGGCAGTTGAACGCAGGTATAATGTGAAAATTGATGTGGCTGATCAAACGGTGTACACACAACGCATCACGTTCAAGCAAAATGGAGACGTTTTAGAAGATGTTTTAAAAATTCTTAGTCTGGTTGTCGGACTTGAATTCGAAATAGATGGGAACCGGGTTAGTATGAAATAACTAACCAACATAAAAAAAGCGAAAGTACTGGCATACTTTCGCTTTATATGGCCTAATAGACAAATTGAAATACGAACCAAAGTGTTATTAAACCATGATAAATATAAGTCAATCTTGGCTCAATAGAAAATTGCGCTTAATTATGAGAGTTACTTTTCTTTTACTTCTCACCACATTCATGCTCTCGGGAGTGTTAATTGCTGACAAAGTGAATTCACAATCGGTAAGCAAACTTGATTTTACTTCCATTGGTGAATTTTCCGTAAGTGTTGGATTTCAAAACTCAACATTAGGTGAAGTTCTTGACTTGATCGAACAACAGACCCTGATAACATTTTCATATGCAACGGCATTACGAGTTTTGCCCGTCAGTAACTTGAACTATAAAAATGCGGAATTGGCAAAAATACTTGAACAGATCCAAAATGAACTTCAAGTGGATTTCATTCAAGTTGATGGCATGATTGCTGTCACACCAATTAAACAAACACTTAAAGCATTACCGGTAGTATTTGCATCCGTTGATGGTACCATTGCTGAACAGCAAACAAGAAATATGATAGACGGATCAAATCTTCGGGTGCGAGATATACCTCAAACCAATCAAGTAGGTACGATTCGTGGTCGAGTAGTAGATGCCAGGAATGATGATGCATTGGCAGGAGCATCTGTGTTCATCCAGTCATTAAATCGTGGTGCTGTTGCAAACGTGGAAGGTGAATTTGAAATCGCATCAGTCCCGGTAGGCAACCACACCATGACCGTCTCATTCATAGGATACCGAAGACAGGAAGTTGAAATACGTGTGACCACAAGTCAGACAACAGAAATAGAGGTCCGTATGCAGCCCGCATCAACCTCACTACAAGAAGTTGAGGTGGTCTCGACTGGGTATCAGCAGATACCAAGGGAACGTGCAACTGGTTCTTTTGCCGTTGTTTCAAGTGAAATTGTTGAAAATCAAGTAAGTACTGGTATACTTGAAAGATTAGTTGGTAATGTAAGTGGTATGGTATTTTCTAATCATGCTGGAACGAGGGATGCAATTCAAATTCGAGGTCGAAACACAATCTTTGCTAACTCAAACCCTTTAATAGTTGTCGACGGATTTCCATATGACGGTGATATTAATAACATTAATCCGAATGATGTATTAAACGTTACAGTTTTAAAAGATGCAGCTGCAGCCTCAATATGGGGAGCACGAGCTTCGAATGGTGTAATTGTAATTGAAACGAAAAAAAGTGGATTTAATCAACCTTTAAAAATATCAGTTAGTAGTAATACTACATATGGTGAAAAACCTGATTTATATTTTAATCCTAGAGTTTCCTCAGCTGAATACATCGAAATAGAACAGTGGTTATTTGATGGTGGATATTACAACACCGCAATTAGTTCTGTTGCTCGGACACCACTAACCCCTGCGGTTGAAATCATGCGGAAACGACGAGACGGAATAATATCAAATGAAGTGGCCGAGCAGCAATTAAATGAGTTACGAGGTTTTGATATTCGTGATGATTTCACAAAATATTTGTATCAAAATAGTGTATTTCAGCAAGTATCCATGAATGTTGGCGGTGGTGGTTCAAATTATACATACTACTTATCGGCTGGTATTGACGATAATAAATCTAATTTAGTTAGAAATGATTATCAACGCATTTCGCTCAACTCGAGAAATACCTTTTCGCCAATTAATAACTTAACACTATCGGCGAATTTTATTTACACTCAAACGGCGACTAGTAATAATAATCCAGGTCATTCTGGAATTTTTTCGAGGCCTGGGAATCAGATTTATCCATATGCAAGATTAGTTGATGACAATGGTAACTCCTTACCAATTGTTAAGAATTATAGTTATGATTGGATAATTTCACCTCAAAATGACCATTTATTAGATTGGCAATATCGTCCAATAGATGAGCTTTATTTAGCAGATGATGTCACAAACGTTTTTGACACAAGAATACAAACCTCTGCGAATTATAAATTTGCAGATTGGATTGAGGTTGATGTAAGTCAACAATTCCAAAAGTCTTCAAGCTATCAGAGAAATCATAAAAGTGTTGAAACTTTTGAAATGAGGGATATGATTAATGCATATACCAGACTTAATTCAGATGGATCTTTAACACGACCCCTGCCGCTTGGTGGATCATTATTAAACACGGATAGAATTTTGACTTCAAACACGTTTAGAAGTAATCTTAGAGTTAATAAAGAACTTTATGAAAATGATAGAATCAATGGAATAGCAGGTTTCGAAGTAAGAGATGTTGTTTCAGATTTTCGATCAAATATTCTATATGGCTATAATGACGATTATGGAACAAGTGTTGCAGCTATTGATTTTGTAACATTCCATCCTCGATATCCAACCGGAAGTGGAAGAATTACCAATACACAAGGACTGTCTGAAACTACCAATAGGTTTGTGTCATATTATTCTAATGTATCTTATGCCCGCGATAACAAGTATGTCCTTTCGATAAGTGCAAGAAAAGACGCCTCAAATCTTTTTGGTGTACGAACAAATCAAAAAGGAGTTCCACTTTGGTCAGCAGGTTTAAGTTGGGATATAAGCCAAGAAGAGTTCTATAGCTTTGATCTAATTCCCTATTTGAAGGTTCGAACAACGTATGGTTATAATGGGAATACATATAACGATATATCGGCTTATCTATCTACGTTCTTTTTAACATCAGCTCTTTCTGGTTTACGAGGGGCTCTTATCCAAAATCCACCTTATCCGGACTTAAGATGGGAAAGAGTTAAACTGACCAATTATGCAGTAGAATTTGGATCAATTAACAACAGAATATCTGGTAGTATTGAATATTATACTAAACGAGGGGAAGATATCATTGGAGCATATTTAGTTGCGCCAAGTGCAACAATAGGCACTGGTTCAGTACAACGAAATGTGGCTGAAACTAAAGGATCTGGATTTGATGTAACACTAAACACTATAAATGTTGATCGCCAGGTGAAGTGGACTTCAACATTTCTATTTAGTACTGTTAGTGATAAAGTTACTAAATATGATGTGCCATCTTCTGCAGCAGCCCTGGTTGGAAGCAATCAACCTGGTAATTGGACTGTAGGATTATTCTATCCAGTTGTAGGGAAACCTGTTTTTACAATTTTTAGCTATCCATGGGCAGGTCTAAATCCACTAAATGGTGATCCACAAGGGTATATAAATGGTGAAGTGAGTTCTGATTATACTTCAATAATAAATAATTCAACCATCGATGACCTAATATATCATGGATCAGCAAGTCCGACAATTTTTGGTTCAATACGGAATTCAGTTAGCTGGAAATCACTTTCAATTTCCGCAAACATTACATATAAATTAGGTTATTTCTTTAGAAGACAATCAATCAACTACAGTGGCGCGACATTCTGGAGTAATCAACATGGGGATTATTCAAACCGTTGGCGTCAGCCTGGAGACGAATCGAAAACAAATGTACCATCAAGGCCGCAACTTCCTATGGTTACAAACAGAGATAACTTTTATCTAAGATCTGAAATACATGTCCAAAAAGGTGATCACATTAGATTACAGGATTTCAGATTGACATATGATTTAACTAGCCAAATTAGATCTATCACTCCTATTAATCGATTACAAGTGTATGCTCATGCAAATAACCTTGGGTTAATTTGGACTGCAAATGAATATGGGATAGATCCGGATAGTCAAATCATACCTACACCAAGGTCATTTTCTTTTGGTGTGAAAATGGACTTCTAAGATTAATGACCCAAAAATTTTGATTACAAA